>JAITVA010000221.1 GCA_031286045.1 Propionibacteriaceae bacterium
CGGCTCGACGGCTCTCACCACAGCCCAGTCCACCGCCGAGACAGTGTCGCCAGCTGATCGGATGGCCGGCAGGGACACCGCCGGGCCAGTGGAGGCCGACTCGTCATTGACAGCGACCACCGAGGCCACCGCCCCAACCGGAGACCTGAACCTGTCGAAGGCCGCGCCCGAGGCTGGCTCCACCGCAAGCGCCGCCGGGTCAGACACGTCCGGATCGCAAGCCCTGGGGTCAGAGCCGTCCGACTCGGACGCCAGCGGTTCAGACAACTCAGACTCAACGACGCCGACCACCGAGACCGGTCCCACCGCACCTGCCGCCCCTGGCCCGACCACCGAACCTGACCGAGACGACGGCCCAACCGGGCCCATCCACATCCACGAGGAATACCAGACCAGTGGACTGTTGGGAGCGGCGGCCGACCCATCGCTGAAAGAATTGCTCGGCATCCTGCATCGTCACGGCGCACGGGCGGCCGCGACGGCGCGCCCCTCCGTCGTCGCGGCGGCGAAGGCAGAGTCTGCCGCTTCGGCGCCGAAGAAAGCCGAGCGCAAGTCGGCCTTGGCGATCGCCGCCCAGCAGGAGCACGATCGCTATCGTCCGGGAGCGAAACGGGCTCATCTGGCGGTGTGGTTGATCATTCTGGCGGTGCTGGTCGTCCTCGGCGGAGGTGGCTGGGGCGTGTACACCTATGTCACCCATCAGTACTATGTGGGCAACCATGACGGCAAGGTCGCGATCTTCGCAGGCATCCCTGGCGACGTCGCCGGCATCTCGACCAATCGGGTCTACGAGTCGACCGACATCCAACTGACCGATTTGCCCTTGGTGTGGCGCGACAAGGTCACCGGCATCATCTCGATCGACTTCAACGACCTCGCACAAGCCAACTCTACCGTTGACCAACTGCGTTCCTTGTCCGAGCAATGCCTTGAGCGGCGCGACCAGCGACCGGCGAGCGACCCGATTCCGGCGGACGGCTGCTGACATGGCCGAGTCAGCGTACACCTACCGCAAACGTGGCTTCGCTCAGCTGGTTTTGATTCTGGTCGGGCAGTCGATCGGCTTCGCTGGATACATTCTGACCAGCCTGTTCAGTGCCAACGTCCTGCCCTCCAACTGGCTGCTGGTGGCGATCTGCTGGTACGGACTCGGCGTCGGGCTGCACATCGGCGTCAGGATCGCGCTGCCCTGGTCCGACCCCATCATCCTGCCCATCACCTTGGCCCTGACTGGAATCGGCTTGGCCATGCTGGCCCGCCTCGACCTCGGCAGCCAGGACGGCGCCATGCTGCCGACACAGTTCGCCGCCGTGGCCGTGGGCGTGGTCGCCCTGGTGCTGATCGCCTTCCTCCTGAAAGACCCACGCCGTCTCAAGGGCTTCCCTTTCCTATTGTCAGCCGCCGGTTTTGTGCTACTACTGTTGCCGCTGGTCCCAGGGCTTGGAACCTCGAACTATGGATCCCGCATCTGGATCCATGTCGGGTCGTACTCCTTCCAGCCGGCCGAAGTCGCCAAAATCGTGCTGGCCGCCAGTTTCGCCGCGTACCTGGCCGACAAACGCGACGTCCTCTCCAACGCCGGTCACCGCATCCTCGGCCTGGAGTTGCCGCGCATGCGCGACCTCGGACCCATCGCGGTGCTGTGGACTCTGTCGCTGGCCATCATGCTGTTCGAGAACGATCTGGGCACAGCCCTGCTGTTCTTCGGCATGTTCGTCATGATGATCTACGTCGCCACCGGTCGGGTCTCATGGGTCATCATCGGCCTGGCGCTCTTCGCCGCCGGCGGAGCCGCCGCCATCCGATTCACCAGCCACGTTCAGCGCCGCATCGACTTTTGGCTGCACCCCTTTGACTATCCCGACGACGCCACCCAGATCATCCAGGCGCAGTTCGGCCTCTCACACGGCGGCTTGTTTGGTTCCGGCTGGGGCAAAGGCCGTCCCAATCTGACCATCTTCGCCTCGTCAGACATGATCGGGGCGGCGCTGGGCGAAGAGATCGGCGTCGTCGGTTTGATGGCCATCGTCATCTTGTACGCTCTGTTCGTGTTCCGCGGTCTCAAGGCCGCCTTGGTCGCCACCGACCCCTTCACCAAACTGCTCGCCGCTGGCCTGAGCTTCGCTTTCCTGCTCCAAGTCTTCGCCATCATCGGTGGCGTCACCCGCCTCCTGCCTTTGACGGGCCTGACAACGCCTTTTCTTTCCCAAGGCGGGTCGGCCATGATCGCGGACTGGATCCTGGTGGCGATCTTGTTGGTGATCTCCAACCAGGCCCGCCAACCTCAGGCCGAGGCTGAGACACCGGCTGGCCACGGCGTCACCGAGTTGGGCGAGGAGTCCACCCAGATCTTCTCCACACGCGAGCTCGCCCAGATCGGCAAGGGCGCGACCCGCCCCGTGCAGCACATCGATGTCGAGCAGGTCCGCCTCGGCCCTGGCGGCACAGCCCCTGTTCCAGCGGTCGCCGACCAGGTGACTGACTTCGGTGGAGCCGGATTCTGGCGCGGCAGCGAGGAGCCGACGGTGTACACCGGGTCAGACGATCAGACCGTCGTGAGTTCCCTGCCCCCACAAGCTGGCTCCGAGAGCTCGCAGCCAGGCGCCACGCACAGCCCCGGCGCCGCTGCCACAGGCTCCCCAGCGAACCTGGCCGCGCCAGCCGCCAGTTCACCGACATCGCCGACGGTACGGATAGCACCCACCGCGACCGCACCAGCCAGCCCAGCAACTCCGGGTGTCGACGACTCCATTCCTGACGACCCGTTCAGTGATGACTTCTTCGGCAGGGGGACCGAATGAACCGACAAATCCGACTAGTGGGTCTGATCAGCGCCGTCCTGGTCTTCGCCTTGCTGGGCAACCTGACCTACCTCGACTTGGCGCGCCAGACCTCGCTGGAGGCCAACCCCTACAACGTCCGGGCCCGTCAGGCTGAGGCGGATGTCCATCGCGGCCAAATACTGGCAGGCAGCACCGTCATCGCCGACTCGGTTCCCTCGACCGACGGCAACCCGACCTTCGCCTATCAGCGGGTCTACTCCGACGGTCCGCTCTACGCTCCGGTCACGGGTTTCTTCTCCTATAACTACTCCACCTGGGCGATTGAGAACTCATACAACTCGTACCTGGTCGGAACCGACTCCTCCCAATGGGTGCAGCGTCTGATCGACATGGCCTCGGGCCGCAACCCCCAAGGCGCCTCCGTCGTGACGACCATCGATCCAAAGCTGCAGCAGGCCGCTGCCGCGGCGCTGAGCGGTTACACCGGCGGCATCGTGGTCTCCGACCCTCACACCGGGGCAGTGAAAGCTCTGGTCACCTCGCCCTCCTACGATCCGAACCAGATGGCCACTCACGACGCAACGGCCGAGGAAGACTTCTGGGCGAGTTTGAAAGCGGACGACCCCGAAGCCAGCCCCTTGACTGACCGGGCCAGTCGTGACCCGAAAGCGCCCGGTTCTACCTTCAAGATGATCGTGGCCGCCGCCGCTCTGGAGGCAGGTGACACCGCTGACACGATGATCGACACCCCAGCTGAATTGACCTACCCAGGTTCCTCTGTCACCTTGCCCAACTCGGCCAACTGTGGCAACACTCAGGTGACCTTGGCCCGCGCGCTGCAGTTGTCGTGCAACACCGCCTTCGCCAATCTGGGTCGCAGTCTGGGAGCCCAGGCCATCACCGAGCAGGCGGAAAAGTTCGGGTTCAACTCGGAGCACCTGCCTGAACTGGGCGGGTTGGCCAGCGAGTACCCCAAACCACGTGACACCGCCGACTTGATGCGTTCCGCCATCGGCCAAGGATCTGTCACCGCCACGCCCTTGCAGATGGCCATGGTGGCCGGCGCCTTCCTCAATGGCGGCTTGTTGGCCGAGCCCTACCTCGTCCAGGAGGTGCGCGGCCCTGATCTGAAAGTGTTGTACCAACACGAGACCAAGCAGTCCCAGGCCGTCTCCCCCACGACCGCCCAGACCATGAAAGACATGATGGTCTCCGTGGTCGAGAAGGGACTTGGCTCCCCTGCGGCGATTCCCGGTGTCACCGTCGGTGGAAAATCCGGCACGGCTGAGAACGACGAGTCCAGCTATGGTTGGTTCGTCTCGTTCTCGCTCGACCCCGACATCGTGGTGTCGGTCTTTCTGGAGAAGTCGGACAGCACCGACGAGGGCCTGTGGGGCAGCGGCGACGCGGCGCCTCTGGCCAAGAAAGTGATGGAGGCCAGCCGATGACCGAACCGGTTTTTCAGTTTTCTCTCAGCAAGACACGTCAAAATAGGGTTTATAGTGCGATGATTATGTGCTCATCACCCACAGCGGCGCACGATTCTGCGGTCGCACGAACCGCGCGGCGTCGTCACCGCTGTGACGCGGTGAGGAAAGGACGGCCATGACCGACAACCTGATCGGAGATCGTTATGTTCTCGGACCGCTCCTCGGGCGTGGAGGAATGGCGGAGGTGCGTCGAGCCCGCGACACCCGCCTGGAGCGCGACGTCGCGATCAAGCGGCTCAAGCCGGAGTTGGCCAACGATCCGATCTTTTTGGAGCGCTTCCGCCGCGAGGCCCACTCCGCCGCCGGCCTGAACCACCCCAACATCGTCTCCGTCTTCGACACCGGCGAGTCTTTCGACTCTATCACCGGCATGATGATCCCTTACATCGTGATGGAGCTGGTCGTCGGCCACACGCTGCGCGAGATCCTGCACGACGGTCGCAAGATCCAGCCGATCAAGGCGCTGGAGATCACCCAGTCGATCCTCGACGCCCTGGATTACTCCCATCGTCACGGCATCATCCATCGCGACATCAAACCGGCCAACGTGATGCTGACCAACACCGGTCAGGTCAAGGTGATGGATTTCGGCATCGCCCGGGCCGTGTCCGACACGGCCGCGTCGATGACCCAGACCGCCTCGGTCATCGGCACCCCCCAATACCTCTCCCCCGAACAGATCCGCGGTGAGACGGTCGATCGCCGTTCCGACATTTATGCCGTCGGCTGTCTGTTGTATGAACTGCTGACTGCCAAACCGCCGTTCGAAGGCGATTCGCCGGTCTCCTTGGCCTACCAACACGTCCGCGCCACCCCTGTGCCGCCGTCTGAGGTCGATCCGCTTGTCTCCGGCCAGATGGACGCGATCGTCCTCAAGGCGCTGGCCAAGAACCCATCCGACCGTTACCAGACCGCCCACGAGATGGAAGAGGACATCACTCGGCTTCTGGCCGGCCAAAAGGTGCTGGCCACGATACCTCCGGCCCTGGCCGACGAGGCCCCGACCCAGGTCCTGGTGCCAGGAGCCGCCGACAAGACCCAAGTGATGTCCACCACCCAGGTCGTCACCGCCTCGAAACCTGCCGCCAACCGACCGGCCGCGCGGGCCGCCGATCCCGAAGAGGACGAGCCGCACAACCACCTCGGCCGCATCATCGGCATCGTGCTGGGCGCCCTGCTGGTCTTGGCCCTCATCGCGGCGGGAATCATCTGGGCCCTCAACCGAAGCAACAATCCCAATCCGATAGCTGAGTCAACCGCGCCAGTCACCGTGCCCTGCGTCGAGACCATGGCCCAAGCCAATGCCGAGCAACAGTTGCAGGACAAGGGGTGGAAGACCACCGTCCAGACCTTCAATGGCCCCGACGACAACACCGTCGGCACCGTCACCACCCAGGACCCCGGTTGCGAGACCAGTGCCATGCCCGGCTCCACCGTCGCACTGCGTGTTAACATCGGCCAAGAGAAGGTCGTCGTCCCCGATGTCAGGGAGAAGACCGAGACCGAAGCCAAGCAGATCCTCAAGGATGCCGGGTTCACCACCATCACCTCGACGCCAGCCACTGAGGCCCAGGCCGGGGGCAAACCGGCGGGCACCGTCGTGGGACAAGATCCCACCGGCGGCGGCAAAGTCGCGACCAGCACTTTGATCACATTGATGGTCGCCACAGGCACCTTGTCGATGCCTGATGTCACCGGCGCGGGTGACGCCGCGACCGCTCAGCAACAGTTGGCGGAGCAAGGATTCACCAGTGTGACGCTGAAGTCGGTCGAAGTGGGAGACGACACCCACGTAGGCACGTTCACGACAAACCCTGGAGCAGGTTCACCCGTCTCGAAGGACACCGCGATCATCATCTCAGTCGCCGACACCATGCCAAACCTGGTCTCGTATGACGTCGACCAGACCTTGACGACCCTCGGTTCTTGGGGCTTCCCCGCCGCCAACATCACCAAGCAAGGCGAAGAGTCCTCGTCAGCAAAGAACAGCATCACAGCGACGGATCCAGCGGCTGGCCGCCCAGTGACAAAGGACACCCCGATCAAATTGACCTACTCACTGGGCGCGAAGCCTTCGGGCAACCAGTCGACGCATGGAACCAGCAGCCCTGCGGGGCCTCAGAGCTAAGGAACAGGAC
Source organism: Propionibacteriaceae bacterium (assembly GCA_031286045.1). Lineage (GTDB taxonomy): Bacteria > Actinomycetota > Actinomycetes > Propionibacteriales > Propionibacteriaceae > WQYJ01. The sequence continues at coordinate 6,412 of JAITVA010000221.1, forward strand.
CAGGTTCTTGTTCCAGCGGCTGGATCAAGAGACCGCCTTGCCTCATGTCAAATTGTCCGGTTGGGGACTTGGTTACGGCTAGGAGTTATGGCAAAATCTGCCCAGGCGGAGGGACTAATGGGGGTTCCTCTCTCCACTCAGAGTGAGCAAAATTGCTTACTTCACTAAAGTGGATGGAGGTTATCGTGCGCATCATAATTCCACCCCTTAGGATTCTTCTCGCCGTTCCTTGCGTCAGCCTCATCGCAGCGCTGCAGCCGCTTGGGTCGACAAGCTGGGCCGACACCACCAGGTCAGCGGTGGACCCATGCAGAGGTCTGAGCATCGAGTACCGAGTGCACATGGCAGGAATCGGATGGGGTCCCTGGGTTCGCAACGGAGAGATTGCGGGCGCTACCGCTCGAAGGATTGGGCCTGACCCTGGTACCGTACAGAGGCTCCGCTTCAATCCCCTCGGTCGCAGGAGGACCAACTCGTCTGTGTGGCCAGGCCCATGTCTCTAGTATTGGCTGGCAAACCACCAAGTGCCCGAAATTCACTGATCTCAACTCAACAACCCCAGCTGGAGCCTCAATAGGCACAGAGGGGCGAGGACTGCGGATGGAGGCCGTCAAGCTATGGTTTGAGAGAGCATAGCCACACCGCAAGAGCAGCAGGTGAGGTGTCCAAGAGACAGGAGACGCATCGGCCACCACTAGCGCCAATCCACCCCCGCGACCACCAGTAGCTCACGGCTAGGGGTTCACTTTCTTATTCTGGTGCTTGGAGCAGGAGAGACAAACTCTGATAGAACAGCGTATTCTGTACCAGTACGTACGGTAGAAAGGTGGTGGGCGCCGTGCCCGAGTCAAAAGTCCGGCCTGAGGCAGCAGCCAAGAAGAAGCTGCGTCGGCTCGAGCAGGTGGCCGAGATCCAGGAGGAGAAACAGCGCAAGGGGCGTCCTGGTGAGCGTCGTTGGGTGCCACCGCTGTTCACCACTGTGCTGCTGCTTGGTGTGATCTGGATTGTCGTCTACTCCGTGGCCGCGCAATACATCCCGTTCATGGCCGCCCTCACAACCTGGAACATTGTCATCGGCATCGGTCTGATCGCGGTCTCATTCGTCCTCATGACCTTGTGGAAGTAGCCCACCAGGTATCCCATGCGGACCAAGAGAAAGAGCGTTGACTACAGTTTGCAGCGCCGCCGGACGTTGGAGGAGTTGCAGGGCGCGTTACGCACCATGGTCAGCCATGACGCGCTCGACGCCGACCCGATGCTCGTGAGAGCCGCGCTGCACCACGGCGAGTTGAGCGAGCGCCGCTGTCCGGTCAACAATTGCGGTCGCCTGTTGTTGTTGAACTACACTTTCGGCGATCAGCTGGGGCAGTATTCCGGACGCATCAAATCCGATGAAGAACTTGAACAGATGGAGGACGAGTATGGAGAGTTCACCGTCTATGTCGTCGAAGTCTGTCCCGAATGCGGCTGGAACCACGTGGTCGAGTCATACGTCCTCGGTGACGGTGTCACCCGCAAACCGCCGCGCCGCATCGCCACTGTCGAGGACATCTATGGCTGAGCCAGATTCCACCGCCGTCAGATCGTCGGTCCGCGCTTCGGCGCCCAGCAGCCCTGATGAGTCCGTCTCCGCGTCCGCCTCGGCTGCCACCACTGCCACCGCGTCTGTCCCCGCTGACGCCTGCTTGACCACAGCTCCCGTCGCATCCATCCCGGCTGGCGCCTCGTCGACCACCGCTCCCGTCGAGGGGCCAAAGCCCGCGTCAACTCCCCCGATCACCGCCTGGCTGGCCGGAGGCCGCCACTCGGCTGTCGGCGGTTGGCAGGTGCTGTCCCGATTGGCCGACTCGCTGACGCGGCGCGTCGACGGCCACCGCGTCGTCCGGCCGGGCCCGGCCTGGGCCTATGTCGCCGCGATCATCTCCTGGATCGTGCTCTGGCTTCGACAAGTGCCCTGCCGTTACTCCGACGCGTCCTCCAACCCCGACCGGTTCGGCTGGATGTGTTACTCCGACATCACGGCCTTGTACTTCACCCGCGGTCAATCCACCGGGGCCGTGCCCTACATCGGCGCGTCCTGGGAGTACCCCGTCCTGACAGGGTACTTCGCCGGGATCGCGAACTGGCTGGGCCGCCTGTTCGGCGCCCACACGGATCCGGGTGTCTCCGGCCAGCAGATGGTCGACAACATGAACATCTACTTCGCCGTCACCGCAGTCGCACTGTTCGCCTGCTTGATCTGGCTGATCCACTCGACCCTGCGCATCATCCCTGATCACCCCCTGGTCGCTGTCTTCGTTGCGGCAGCTCCGGCGATGTGGAGTTCCGCACTGATCAATTGGGACTTGCTGGCCGTGGCCCTGGCCGCCGCCGGATTGGCAGCCTGGCAGGAACAGCGTTTCGTCCGCTCCGGCATCTGGCTAGGCCTCGGTGTGGCCGCCAAGTTGTACCCCATCGTCATCATCGGCGCCCTGATCGTCTTAGCGCTGCGCCCCGAGGCCTTGCGTGACCTCAAGAAGCTGAAGCAATGGGCCACGATGGCCCTGGCCGCCGCCATCAGTTGGATTCTGGTCAACCTGCCCGTCATGGTGACCCAGTGGGACGGTTGGGCCATGTTCTACACCTTCAACTCCGATCGCGGGGCCGACTTCGGCTCTTTCTGGTATTCGCTGGTCCTGGCCGGAACCGGTCCGGCCCATCCGATCATGTGGTCGCGCGTCATCATGATCCTCTGTTTCCTCGGTTTGGCGGTCGTCATCTGGATCGCGCCCAAGTCACCCAGCGCCATTCAGATCGCCTACCTGGCCGTCGCCATCATGACGGCCTGCAACCTGGTGTACTCCCCCCAATATGTTCTGTGGCTCTTGCCCCTGATCGCGGTGGTGCGTCGCAAGGCCCTCGACTTGTCGATCTTCTCCTTGTCAGAGCTGGTGTATTACGTCTTCATCTGGCTGTACCTGCGTGGCGAGGACCTCAGCCTTGGCCTGTCTGACGCGCCCTGGCTGTACATCTGGTCGATTTGGCTGCGTTTGATCGCCACCGCATGGGTGATGGCCCGCGTCGTCCGCGACATCCTGCGTGGCCGAGTGGAGCCGCCGCCGACCGAGGCCAGCCCGGCCAGACGAGCTGAGCCCGACGCAGTGGCCTTCCTGCCTCAGGCCCGCCACGCGCAGCCAGCTCACACAGTCGCGGCTCCCTCCCGATCCTGGGAGATGACACGGCCCGCTTCGACGCCAGCGTCGTCAGAACCGGACACTGGCGCGACCCGTGACCTTTGAGACCACACGACATGGCCTGGCGCCGCCGATCGATGCCATCCGGACCCGCCAGGGCAGCGGTTGGCATCTCTTCTCCCCTCGCCAGGCCGGTCTTCTCGCAGTTCAGGGCTGGTTGGCCTCCCGCCTGGTGATCTTCGTCGTGGCACTGGTCGTGGCCTGGACCAGCGGTCGATCACTGGCCGACACCTTCAACCAGTGGGACGTGGTCCATTTCAGCGCCATCGCGACCCAGGGCTACACCACGCTGACCGAATCGGCTTTCTTCCCCGGCATGCCCCTGGCGATGGCATTCTTCCACCTGATCGGAGTCTCACCGCTGTTGTCAGGCACCCTGATCTCGGTGGTTGGGTCGGGTCTCGCCGCCTGGGCCTTGTACCGGTTGGCGGGTGGTTCGACCGGGGGGACCGTGGCCGTGTGGGCGTGGTCGTTCGCACCGATGGCGGTGTTCACCTTTGTCCCCTACAGCGAGGCCGTCTTCTGCGCCTGTGGATTCTGGGCCTTCCTGCGCGCCACGGAGGGCCGCTGGGCTCAGGTCGCCTGGTTGGCTGGCGCCGCCTGTCTGTTCCGAGTCTCTGGGCTCTTTCTCATTGGCGCGCTCGGCTTGGTCGCTCTGAGCGCCCCTGGCCAGGCCTGGCGCGACCGACTGCGCCACCTGGCTTGCTTGCTCCTTCCTGTCGTCGTGCTCTTCGGCTATGTCCTGTTTCTGCGGCTGCGCTTCGGCTCCTGGACAGCCTGGTTCGAGGCGCAGAGCACTGGCTGGGGCCGCAGCTTCCACTGGCCTTGGGAGGCGTTGCGCACCACCTTGATGGCGGCGGGAATCACCAGTGCGGCCGACGCCAATTCAATCATGTTTCGTTGGGAGTTGTTCACCGCCGTGATCGGCGTCGTGACCACGGCCTGGTGCCTGGCGCGACGCCGCTGGGCTCAGGCAGGGTGGGTCGCAGTCCAATTGATCGCTTTGAGTTGTCAGATCTGGCTCATCTCCCTCAGCCGCACAATCTTGCTGTGGTTCCCCATATTCCTGGGGCTAGGCGCGCTCGGACGGGAATGTGCCAGCAGGCGTCAGCAGACGATTCATCGGATCGCGGTAGCTGCGCTGATCGGCGTGGAGTCCGTCGCCATGATCTGGTGGGCCCATCGCTTCTTCACCGGCGCTTGGGCGAGTTGACCGAGACTACCAACAACACACCAGAGAAAAGGTGCAGTGAGCGATGGCGGAGGTGCGACAAGGGTAAACAGGGTACCGGGAAGCTGTCTCCATAGTTTCGCACCTGAGGTCGTTAAGGCTGAACCAGGCGCCACTTCCGCGCACGAGTCAGGTCGGCATAGACAGCTCCGACAAGTAGAGATGGCACATGACACATAGTTAGTGTTTGACCCATCGCAGGACCCGCCGGAACCATCCTGACAGCCGTCGACAGACCGCCCTGATCCACAAAACACTGGAGACCATCGCCATTGCAGTCGATATCAGCCCTTTTGCGACTTTTCCCATGATAATGGTTTCCTCTTTATCCAAATGTAGTCTAAGCTGGATAACAGGAAGTGTTTGATACGCTTTTCCCCCCCAAAAAGGGTCGAGTCATAATCCCATGACGCGACCGTCCGCTACTAGATAGAACACGGAGAACATTGTGGATATCGATGATGAGAAGGTTGTCCTGACAGCCAGCGAAAAGAACCGCGCTCGCGGACAGGAAGCCCTCAAGGCGTCCAGCGTCTTGCAGAACATTCAGAACCTGAAGGCTGCGTCGACCTCTGCTCAGCAGAACCTCGACAACGCAGTCATCAAGGCTCGCGCCGACGGCTACTCTTGGGTTGCCATCGCCGCTGGTCTGGGCGTTTCCCCGCAGGGTGCTCGCCAGAAGTACCTGCGCGTGACCGCCTAGTCGCGACGCAATCACACTGAATAAAAGCCCCTCCGTCTCCCAACACGGAGGGGCTTTTATCATGCCCGTCTTTGTCGTACCTCATCGTGAATCTATGCTGTCGAGATGTCGAAGAGGGCCCAGCGCCCTTCACATGAAAGGCTATCTATGTTGCCGCCCTCGGTTTGGCTCTGGTAGGGGTGGCCGAGAGGCGGGCGACTCGACGTCTAAGCGACGCGACCCGACACCCAAGCGACGCGATTCGACACCGCCGCAAAGACGACCCCTGATGGCAACCGGCGACAACTCAGCAAAGATCGCCCTTTCGTGCCCCCAGACGCATACATTGACCTAGTTGTGTCACCGTTTCCAGTGCTTTTGACGACACAACTAGGGCAAAGTATGACTGTGGTCGCTTGAAGGCTCATTCTTTGCACAGCTGTGTCACCCCGACCTTGGACAAGGCCTTGTCCATGTCACCGTCGTGGGGGTCGGACCACTTCACTGACGACACTGCACCCCCGCCTGCGCCACCGCCTGACCCGCCGCACAACAACCGCAGCAGCGACATGGAAAACCCACCCTCTTGAGACGTTTCACAGCAAAGGGGGCTGAACGACACCTTCGACAGGTCACCCGCGTCACAACAAAGCAGGTGGGCCGGAGACGATGCTTCCGGCCCACCTGATCTTGCTTATCCCGAGGTTGATTCGCCTACTCCTGAGCCCCCGCGAACTGGGACTGGTAGAGCTTGTAGTAGGCGCCCTTGGCGGCCAGGAGCTTCTCGTGATTGCCCTGCTCGACGATGTCACCGTGCTCCATCACCAAGATGGTGTCGGCGTCACGGATGGTGCTGAGACGGTGGGCGATGACGAAGGAGGTACGACCCTGACGCAGGGCTCCCATGGCCCGTTGAACCAAGACCTCGGTGCGGGTGTCGACCGAGCTGGTGGCCTCGTCCAGGATCAGGATCGACGGATCGGCCAAGAAGGCCCGAGCAATGGTCAGCAACTGCTTCTCACCAGCGGAGACGTTCGATCCCTCGTCGTCGATCACGGTGTCGTAGCCATCGGGCAGGGAACGGACGAACCGGTCGACATAGGTGGTCCTGGCAGCCGCCATGATCTCATCCTCACTGGCGTCGGGGCGACCATAGGCGATGTTCTCGCGGATGGTGCCGCGGAAGAGCCAGGTGTCCTGGAGGACCATGCCGACCTCGCCCCGCAAGAGCGGCCTGGGCACGGTGGCTGTGTCGACGTCGTCCAGGGATATCTCACCCGCCGTGATGTCATAGAAACGCATCAACAGATTGACCAGGGTCGTCTTGCCCGCGCCAGTCGGACCGACGATGGCGATGGTCTGACCGGGCTCGGCGATCAAGGACAGGTCGGTGATGAGGGGCTTGTCAGCCTCGTACGAGAAGGCGACATGCGAGAAGTCGACCTTTCCACTGATCGGATCGGGCAGGGTCGCGGTTCCGTCTGGGGTCTGCTCGGGCTCGTCCAGGACCTCGAAGACACGCTCCGCCGAGGCGACGCCGGACTGAAGCAGATTCATCATCGAGGCGATCTGATTGATCGGCTGGGTGAACTGACGTGAGTACTGGATGAAGGCTTGGACATTGCCCAGCGAGATCTGACCATTGGCGACCTGCAGGCCGCCGATCACAGCGATGACGACGTAGCCCAGGTTGGAGACGAATCCCATCAGCGGCATGATGGCGCCGGAGAGGAACTGCGCGCCGAAAGCGGCTTCGTACAACTGTTGGTTGCGCTTGTCGAACTCGGCCTCGACCTCGCGGTGACGACCGAAAACCTTGACCAGCGCGTGGCCTGAATACGACTCCTCGACCTGGCCATTGAGCTCGCCGGTGTTGGCCCAGACAGCGGCGAACTTCTTCTGCGAACGCTTGGCGATCTGGGTGACGGCGATGATCGACACCGGGATCGTCACCACGGCGACGATGGTCAACCAGGGCGAGACTGTCAGCATCATGATCAGCACGCCGATCACCATCAGCACAGACTGGACGATCTGCTGCAAGGTCTGTTGCAAGGACTGCGAGATGTTGTCGATGTCGTTGGTCACCCGGGACAGCAGTTCGCCGCGCGGTTGGCGGTCGAAGTAGGCCAAAGGCAGCACATCAAGCTTGGAGGCGATCTCCGCACGCATGGCGAACACTGTGCGCTGCACGATGCCGTTCAGCAGCCAGCCCATGGCGATCATGCCCAGTGCGGAGACGACATAAAAGCCGACGGCCAACCCGATCACCCAGGCCAACTGGCCGAAATCAATGCCGACGCCAGGGGTGAAGTCGATCGACTTGATCATGTCGAGCACCTGACTCGGAATATTCGGCCCCTGGCCACCCGACTGGCTCATGGCGTCGATCAGGTTGAGCACATCGGCCTTGGTGAGATGCTCCGGATCACAGCCCAGTTGGGCGCAGACCTGCGGCAGTGCCGCCGTGAACTGCGGATCGGACAGTTGGTCGCCGACCATCTTGCCGACCACACCCGACATCATCGTGTCGGTGGCCCGACCGAGCAGCTTCGGGGCGTAGACGTTGAGGGCCACACCGATCACGCCGAGAATGAAGACGAAGATGAGTTTGACCTTCTCAGGGCGGAGGTAGGAGAGCAGGCGCTTGAGACTCGGCCCGAAGTTGATCGCCTTCTCGCTCGGCGCCCCGCCACCCATCATGCCGCCATGGCCACCGCGATGGCCTTGGGGCCCGAACTTGGGACGCTGGTTGGACTTCTTCGCCACCAGATCGGTGGGGGGAACCGGCGGCGTCTGGGTGGCCGTTCTGGTCGAGCCAGCCGGGATAGGCGCCGTGTCCTTGGTGCGGACGGTGGTGGATGGGGTGACGGTCGCCACAGCTGCCGCCATCGGAGTCGACCTGTTTGTGGTGTCACGCTTGCTCATGCGAGAGCCTCCTCGGCGGTCATCTGAGACTCAACGATCTCTTGGTAGGTCGGACAACTGGCCAGTAGCTCTTCATGGGTGCCGTTGCCGACGATGGCGCCGGCGTCGAGCACGATGATGCGATCCGCGTGGCGAATGGTCGACACCCGTTGGGCCACGATCATCACCGCCGCGTTCTCAGTCTCATCGGCCAAGGCCGCCCGCAGGCGAGCGTCAGTGGCGACGTCCAGGGCCGAGAACGAGTCGTCGAAGACGTAGATCTCCGGCTTACGCACCAGAGCACGAGCGATGGACAGGCGTTGGCGCTGACCGCCGGAGACGTTGGCGCCACCTTGGGCGATCGGCTCTTCCAGCTTGCCTGGCATCTCCTGGACGAAGTCGTCCGCCTGAGCGATGGCCAAAGCGTGCCACAACTCGTCATCGCTGGCGTCGGGATTGCCGTAACGCAGGTTGGATGCCACCGTCCCGGAGAAGAGGTAGGGCTTCTGGGGCACCAAACCGATCTTCGACCACAGCAGATCCTCGTCGATGTCGCGAATGTCCACCCCGTCGAGGCTGACCGTGCCGCTGGTGGCGTCGTACAGGCGCGGCACCAGGTTGACCAAGGTCGTCTTACCCGCCCCAGTGGCGCCGATGACGGCAGTGGTCTTGCCCGGCTCCAAGGTGAATGTGATGCCCGAGATGACCGGCTCAGCCGCCCCAGAGTAGCGGAAGGCGACATTGTCGAAGGTGACCGTTCCATTCCCCTTCAATTCGGTGACCGGATCGACGGGGGGCATGACGGTCGGTGTTTGGTCGAGCACCTCCATGATGCGCTTGGCGCACACGGCCGCACGGGGCACCATGATGATCATCATCGTCGCCATCATGACGGACATGAGGATCTGCATCAGATAAGTCAGGAAGGCCGTCAGCGAGCCGATCTCCATGCCGGCCGAGTCGATCTGCTGGGCGCCGAACCACATGACGGCGACCGAGGACACGTTGAGGACGAAGAACACCAGCGGGAACATAGTCATCATGAGGCGACCGACGCCGACGCCGACCTCCATCAAATCCGAGTTCGCCTTGCCGAAACGCTTCTCCTCGTAGGGCTCACGCACGAAGGCCCGTACCACGCGAATGCCACTGATGTGCTCGCGCAAGACGCGGTTGACCGTGTCGATGCGGGTCTGCATGGTCGAGAACATCGGCCCCATGCGCGAGATGACGATGGCGGCGATGACAGCCAGAAGGACCACCGCGGCCAGGATGATCCAGGACAAGGCCCAGCTGGTGCGCAGCGCCATGACGACACCGCCGACCATGGTGATTGGGGCGCCCAGGATGATGATGCAGCTCATCAGAACCAGCATCTGCACCTGTTGGACATCGTTGGTGTTGCGCGTGATGAGCGACGGCGCGCCGAATTTGTTGATCTCACGCGACGAGAAGCTGAGCACCTTCTTGAACAGGGCGCCGCGGGCGTCACGCCCGAAGGACATGGCCAGGCGAGCCCCGAAGTAGGCTGCCAGGAGCTGGCAGATCATCTGGCCCACCGCCACCGCCAGCATGAATCCCCCATAACGCCAGATGTAGCCGATGTCACCAGTCAGAACGCCATTGTTGATGATGTCCGCGTTCAAGGTGGGCAGCTCCAACCCGGCGATCGTCGCCCCGAACTGAAGCAGGATGACGATGAGTAACTGTAGCCAATACGGCTTGATGAATCGGACAATCATCCGATTCAGTGGGTGCTTCATTCAGATTCCTTCCGTTGCGCTGGGGAAGATGTGGTTGTCGTGACAGGCTCGGGCGACCCGGCGATGGCACGCAAGATCAGGTGGACCAGCGTGTCCCGATCGATCGGTATGGCCGACATCCCCATCAGGGCGGTCATGCTCGCCAGCACGACAAACGTGGCGGCGGTTTGTGGATCGACCGTCAACTGGTCGGCGTCCTCGTTCAGCACAGCCACGACCCGGTCGCGCAGCACCGTCGCCTGAGGAGCGAACTGACTGTGGTGAGAGAATTCTTCCTCACCATCACCCCGCTCGGGACAACCGGGCGGCGCGAAGCGGAAGACATTGTCCCAACGACTGCCCTTCGGATCAGCCTGGTCGCGATGGCGCAGGGCCATCATGAACAGGTGGATGCGCGACCCGGCCTCCTGGAGCAGGGTCATGACGCGTGCCACCTTGTCAGCCAAGGGCGCCGCTGGGTCGATGGCGTCGATCTGAGCGATCACATCGGCTGGGTCGAGATAGGACCTGAGCGCCGACCGCAGCAATTCTTCCTTGGTCGAGAACACTCGAAAAACAGTACCTTCCGCGATACCGGCGGCGTCGGCGATGCGCTTGGTTGAAACTCCAAAACCCTCCCGCTCGAGCAATGGTATAGTAGCCGCGATGATTTCACTTCGGCGCTCCTCCGCTGAGCGGGGACGCGAACGAGTTCTAGACCTTTCCACGAGAAATCAGTGTAATGAGTGAGTACTCACTCATGCAAACTGGGGCGACACCGCGCCTAGCCACCTCCCTGGCTGCGACGCTGCTCAGCGCCGAGCGGCAGGCCGATAGATCCTTGTCCCATGGACCTCATTGACACCAGTGCGAGCGATGATCTCATGATAGTTGTCGATCGTGACTCCCCCGCCGGCGATGACGCGGATCCGACCGCGGGCATGATCGACGGTGTCACGCAGGTGGGCCAGATTCTCCATGACATCGCTGCCCGCAAGGCCTCCATGGGTCAAGACGCGCGTCACTCCGAGATCGACCAACTGATCGAGCGCGGCCGATTGGCGGTCAGACGCGATGGCGTCGAATGCCATGTGAAAGGTCACCTCGGCGCCGTCAGCGGCGGTCATCAAGCTCCGCATGACCCTATCGTCAATCTCGCCATCCCTCGTCAAAGCGCCCATCACCAAGCCGTCGGCACCCTTGGCCAGAGCCGTTCCGATATCAGCCACCATGATTGCCACTTCCGTCTCGTCATAGACGAAGTCGCCTCCGCGTGGACGAATCATGACGAACACCTTCACCGCCTTGTCATGAGCGTACTGGCTAGTCAACTCGATGACCCCCCGACTCGGCGTCGTTCCCCCGACAGCCAAGTTGTCGCACAACTCTATCCGGAGCACCCCCGCCGCAACGGCCTGTGGCACATCCGTGAAATTCTCCGCGCAAAACTCCCGTACAATCATTGAGCCCTCCCAGATGCCGCGACCATGTCGTGTGGGTCGGCCGCGCCCCCTCATCGCATACTGTACCTCAGCCAGTCATCGCCTGCGGGCCAGAACCACGCTGAACTCCCCAGAACGCAATGCCATTGCCGCCTCGCTGAGTCGATCCGTCTTGACCAAGATGTAATCAGTCAGGTATGTCGACGCCACAACCACAGGGATCTGAGCCTCCGACAGGATCGCGGTGATACGAGCGATCACGCCGACGAGCGCGAAATCGAGCGGATCCGGAAGCCTCATCATCGCCCAGCCGTCCTCAACTTGGGCAGCGCTGCCCGGAACGTCGTCGCTGCGGCAGATCAAAGAGACCTCCTCATGCGACTTCGCCACGAAGACCGGACCATCGGTATGCCAGAACACTTCTGCCACCCCCGAGGGGTCGTCCAGGCGACATACTGCGTAACGACCCTCAACGATCTCGATGTTCATGCGGACATTCTTCCATATGAATGGGAACAGCCGTCCGGGCTCAACCCACTTGCCAGAAATGCCACACAGTGGCAATTCACACGCGGCAAGCACATTTGACAGAACATGACTTACGATTGACGGAAAGACCATTGCCGCAGCTCGAGGTTACCCAAAGCTACGACGACTATGTGATGAGCGTGAGCCTCTTAACACGATATGGGTCCGACATCGCGGCTAATGTGATTCACGATGAATGGGCCAGAATTAGTGAGAACCTTGAGACGGATACTCTGCTACCGATCCTGTTCTCATTCTCCTACTATTGCCAGGTTAAGGATCATGCGACCACTAATCTTGCTTTTGTCATGTCCGCGCTCGATGCCATAGAGGAGCGCATCAAGACTTCCACCCCCGATGCCAATGACGAGTTGGCAAGGGTCGCAAACAACCGTGGCAGCATCATGATTGGCGTGCATCGGGAATCAGCTCCCAGCGATAGGTCGCTACTCCTCCAGGCGGTTGATCACACCAAAAGGGCGGCCGAACTCGATCCCGCCCAAGGATCGTATCTCTACAACCTCGCTCTGATGTACCACGAGGCGGCAATGCCGACCGAAGCGAATGACTCGATCACGCGACTTCTTGTAATGGATCAGGAGAGCGGCGAGGAGCATGGCGACCACCTGGAGGCCGCATGCCAGATTTATTACAAGGCGTCTGACAATGATTTCAGGGCAGCTTTTGCTCGGCTGCAATCCGTTAACCCCTACGCCGCAACGATGATTAGCCGAAAACTAAAGTAGCATCTTAATATCATATCGCTATTTTATCCGGGGCGACCGCATCAATTCGGCAACGACTCTCGGGGGCGCACATTGTCCATCGTGTGGTTCACCGCGGGATCCACAGCCAACGTAGCCGCTAGCCGCAACTTCCGCACTGGCTCTCACCGGCATGCCCAACCGACGGTTCCGTGCTAGGGTGCTGGCCAAGGAAAGGTGAGGCGACTCGGGGAAACAGTCGAGACGCCGGGACTGCGGAGAGGCAGCGTGATGGAATCAACCATACTGGTGATCGGTGAGGCCTTGATCGACGTGGTGTGGCGGGCAGGCGAAGACGCGAGACGCTACCCCGGTGGCAGCCCACTCAATGTCGCGGTCGGACTGGGTCGGCTGGGCCATGTGCCGAGGCTGGCGACCTGGTTCGGTGACGATGAAGACGGCATACTGATCGCGCGACATTGCGCCGCCTCACACGTCGCCCTGCTTCCCGGCTGCGACCAAGCGGCCCACACATCGACGGCCGAGGCCACTATCGACGCCAGCGGACAGGCCTCGTACCACTTCGACGTCAACTTCCGCATGCCAGCGATTCCGGCGGGCACCCGCCCAGCCCTGGTGCACACCGGCTCCATCGGGGCCCTGCTGCGTCCCGGCCACGCTGATGTGCTGGCCTACGTCGAATCAGCGCACTCCGAAGCGATCGTCACATTCGACCCCAACTGCCGGCCCTCCCTGATGGGCGAGGCAGCGGCGACCCGCGAGTTGACACAGCGCTATGTCGCCGCCTCCGATCTGGTCAAGGTATCGGACGAAGACTTGGCCTGGCTCTATCCCGGCACCAGCTCGGAGGACGACTTGGTTCAGCGCGCCCGCCTGTGGATCAGCGCCGGACCGTCGGTCGTCATCGTCACCATGGGCGCACTGGGCGCCTTGGCCGTCACCGCCGACAGTCTTCTTCGTGTCCCGGCGGACACCCGCCATGGTTTGGTGGACACCGTCGGGGCCGGCGACTCTTTCATGGCAGGCCTGATCCACGGCATGGTCAACCACGGCTATTGCCAACCTGATCGTCGCGGCGCCCTGGGCGACAGTGCCGAAGACCTAACGGCCATCCTCAGCCAAGCCGCCGCCATCGCCGGGATCACCGTCTCCCGGGCCGGCGCCAACCCGCCCTGGCCGGACGAACTGTGACGGTCGCCATCTCTCGCCTGATGGGCTGTCGACAGCCAAGTCAGATAGGCGCGGTTTGGCACAGCTGGGACTCATGTGACCCCCCCAAGGAGTTTGACTGCGACAGCGGCGACCTTGATTGAGAAGCTAGACTCCATGTACTTCGCCTGGTACGTGGAGTCCAACTCCATGTACTCATCAAAGTACATGGAGTTTTGGCTACAACGCGCCCTATGATTCCCACCCCAACCATCCTTCCTCACAATGCCACGGCATTAGCTTTGGTGGCTCTTCATATTTGAGGGTGTGTGGGTGGTGAATCCGCCGGTGTTGGGGGTCTGGCGATGGACGTGATGAGGGCGGCGGGCGATGAGGAGGTGGGTGATGGAGAGGTGGGTGATGGGGACGGGCGCTGGAACTCCACGCAGCCCCATCCGACCAGGTCGAGGCGGCGATAGATGGGGCCGGTCGATGAGGGCCAGGTAAGTTGGAGCCGGGCGGGTTCGGGTCGAGGCGATGGAGAACCCAGGAGATAGGGGGCCAGATGACGGAGAGACCCGATAACGGAGGGCCCGGTGATGGGGAGGCCCGATGACGGAGAGACCCGATGACGGAGGGCCGGGTGATGGGGAGGCCCGGTGACGGAGGGCCGGGTGATGGGGAGGCCCGGTGACGGAGGGCCAAGTGATGAGGGCCAAGTGATGGGGGGGCAGGTGGTTGGGGGAGCAGGTGGTGGGGGTTTCCCATCCCCGATGTCAGTGATCTCGGCCGTGGACCAGCATCTGGGATGACAAACCACCCCACAACCACCCCAACCAGGGAGGTTTCCCATCCCACATACACGAAT
>JAITVA010000271.1 GCA_031286045.1 Propionibacteriaceae bacterium
GGGCTTCGACATCAAGGGCAACGCTGCTGCCGCCATGACCCATCAGACTCAGACCTTGCCGGCCGACCGTGGTGAGATCACCGATCGCAACGGCCACGTGCTCGCCCAGTCCCAGCCGGCGGTCAACATCACGGCTGATCCGACCATCATCTCCACCAATGGTTTGACCGCCTCCTATATGAGCAACCGCGAGAAGCTCAAGGCTCAGGCGGGTCCCGGCATCATCGCGGGAGTCTTGGCGGCATACCTGGGTGGCGACTTCACCAGCTACTACAACGCTTTGACAACGACTAAGACCAGCGATGGCGTCGACATCCGCTACACCATGCTGCACCCTTCCGTGCTCACCTACACCGACCAAAAGGTGACCGAACACCTCGGTGATCTGGGCTACGTCGGCTTGTACAGCGAACAGGCGCCGATCAGGACCTATCCCGACGGCACGGTCGGGGCCAATGTGCTGGGCTACATGATGCACAGCCAGGATCTGGCCGATCAACAGAAGTATCCCTGGGTCGGCGGTGACGGCATCGAGTACGCCCAGAACACGAATCTGGCCGGAGTCGACGGCGAGGAGTTGTACGAATGGAGCCCTTACGGCAAGATCCCCTCCGACACCACTGTCGTCAAGGAACCGAAGCAAGGGATCTCCTATCAACTCACCCTCGACATGCCTTTGCAGTACATGCAGGACCAGCGTCTGGCGGCGGCCGTTCAGCAGTCTGGATCGCGTTCCGGGATAGCCATCACGATGTCGGTCAAGACCGGCGAGGTGCTGGCGATGTCGACCTACCCGACCTACGACCCGAATGACATCAGCGGCCAATCCAATGACAACTTGGGCAACCGGGTCGTGCGTGACGCCTACGAGCCGGGTTCGGTCGAGAAACTTCTGACCGTCGCGGCTCTGGTCGATCAGGGTCTGGTCGACGCTGGCACCAAGGTCATCGTGCCTCCCAGCGTCACCAGCGGCGGCGCCCCGATCTCTGACGCCATCGACCACGGCACGATCCAGTTGACGACCGCCGGCATCATCGGCCAGTCGTCCAACGTCGGCGCGGTCCTGCTGAGTCGACAGATGACGAAGGAGGCCTTCGTCGATTACTTGCACCGGTTCGGTTTGGGTTCACCGACGGGAGTGGGGCTGCCCGGCGAAGCGTCCGGCCACATCCCGGACGCCACCATGACCGACCAAACCCGCGACAATATGGCTTTTGGTCAAGGCATGTCGGTGACGGCGATTCAGGAAGCTGCGGCCGTCAACGCCATCGCCAATGGCGGCACCTACATTCAACCTTCCATCATCAAGGCGGCCAAAGACTCCAAAGGCGCGGCGCTGCCCATCGCTCAGCCGAACACCCGTCAAGTGGTCTCGCAAGAGACAGCCACGCAGATGCTTGGCATGATGGAGGCTGTCGTGGCGCTCAATCCGGGTTATTTTGATATTGAGGGATACAACACGGCGGCGAAGTCGGGCACGGCCGAGGTGGTCGATCCAGCCTGTGCCTGCTACAACGGTGACTACGTCATGTCCTACCTCGGTGTGGCTCCGGCGCAGAACCCGGAGTTGCTGACCTATGTCGTCCTCGACCGACCGGCCTCCGGCTCGGGCACCAGTGAAGCGGCTCCGGTCGTCCATGATGTCATGGAATTAGCCTTGTCGCGTTATGGTGTGCCACTGTCGACCACGGCGCCGACCGAGTACCCGACGAAGTGGTGACGCCATGAGACCACCCGCTGCTCAATCTGCCAGGGCCAGGCGATTCGTCCCCCTGATCAGGGCTGGCCGCTGCTATGATCGCTGGCTGTTCGCCCACTGCGGGCTGGCGAACGGGAGTAGTGCATGATTTCAATATTGTTGGCTGGCGCGGTGTCCTTGATGGTGACCGTGTTCGGCACCAAATTCTGGATCAGTTTCCTTCACAAGAAGGCGTACGGACAATTCATCCGTGATGATGGTCCGACTGCTCATCACGTCAAGCGCGGCACCCCGACCATGGGTGGGGTCGTGCTCGTCGTCGCTGTTCTCTTGGGGTACGCCGTCTCCCACCTGGTGAGGTGGCAACCGGTGTCGGTGTCCGGTCTACTGTTGTTGTGGCTGGTGACGGGATTGGGCTTGGTCGGCCTGATCGATGACGGTCTGAAAATCTCTCATGCTCGTTCGCTCGGTCTGGGCTCGGTGGCGAAGTTCTCGTTGCAGATCCTTGTCGGGGTCGTCTTCGCTGTCTTGGCCCTGTTCTTCCCCGACGACCGTGGTGTCACTCCAGCTTCGCAGTATGTCTCCTTCATTCGCGACATCAACTGGGCCTGGCTGCCAGCGCCCCTGGCTGTGATCTGGATGGGGTTCTTGATCTGCGGCTTCGCCAACGGCACCAACCTGACCGATGGTCTCGACGGCTTGTTGACCGGCTCGGCCGCGATGGTGTTCCTGGCCTATGGCTTGGTCAACTACTGGCAGGCCAATCAGTACTGCGGCAATGGTTTGGCTGGGCCGAAGTGTTATGAGGTGCGCAATCCCCTCGACCTCGCGCTGATCGCCTTCGCTCTGGCAGGTGGCTTGTTCGGTTTCTTGTGGTGGAACGCCCATCCAGCCAAAATCTTCCTCGGCGACACCGGCTCGCTAGCCATCGGCGGCGGTGTGGCCGGACTGGCCATCTTGTCACGCACTGAGTTGCTCCTGCTTGTCATCGGCCTCTTGTTCGTGTTGGAGGCCTTCTCGGTGATGGCCCAGGTGGGCTTTTTCAAGCTGAGCCACGGCAAGCGCCTGTTCCGCATGGACCCCTTGCAT
>JAITVA010000306.1 GCA_031286045.1 Propionibacteriaceae bacterium
GACGACCGTCGTAACCGAGAGGCCGATGACGCGTCGCGCAGCAACTATGTCGAGCGAGTGGTGACCATCAACCGTGTCGCCAAGGTCGTCCAAGGTGGTCGTCGTTTCTCCTTCACCGCCTTGGTGGTCGTGGGCGACGGCGACGGCACCGTGGGTGTCGGCTATGGCAAGGCGAAGGAGGTGCCCGCAGCTATCGCCAAGGGTGTCGAGGACGCCAAGAAGCACTTTTTCCGTGTTCCGCGCATCCAGAAGACGATCCCGCACCCGGTGCAGGGCGAGGACTCGGCTGGTGTGGTGATGCTGCGACCGGCTGCTCCCGGAACCGGGGTGATCGCGGGTGGCGCCGTGCGCGCTGTCTTGGAGTGCGCTGGGATCCAAGATGTGCTGGCCAAGTCCCTGGGTTCGTCCAACGCCGTCAACGTGGTGCATGCCGCGGTCAAGGCATTGAAGGAACTCGAAGAACCCGAGCAGGTCGCGAAACGACGCGGCATGTCCGTGGAGGATGTCACCCCATCGGCCTTGTTGAAGGCCCGTAGCGCAGGAGAACTGTGATGGCAAAGAAGGACACGACTCACATCAAGATCACCCGGGTTCGCTCGGGGATCGGTTCGAAGCAGAATCACCGCGAGACCCTGCGCAGCCTGGGTCTGAAGAAGATCGGTGATTCTGTGGTTCGCGAAAACGACGCAGTCACCCAAGGCATGGTCCGGACGGTGTCCCACATGATCACGGTCGAGGAGGCTTAATCATGGCTTTGCAGATTCATCACTTGCGCCCCGCTCCAGGGGCGCACACCGAGCGGACCCGGGTCGGTCGCGGTGAAGGCTCCAAGGGTAAGACCTCGGGGCGTGGCACCAAGGGCACGGGTGCGCGCAAGAACACTCCGGAGAACTTCGAAGGCGGGCAGATGCCGATGCATATGCGCCTGCCGAAGTTGAAGGGGTTCAAGAACCCGTTCAAGGTCGCCTACCAGGTGGTCAATGTGTCGCGGTTGGCCGAGCTCTTCCCTGAGGGCGGGGCAGTCACAGTCGATGACATGGTCGACGCTGGGGTTGTGCGCGACTCATCCCTGGTCAAGGTGCTGGGTGACGGCGATGTGAACGTCAAGCTGGATGTCGCCGCCCACGCGTTCTCGGCATCGGCTAAGACCAAGATTGAGCAGGCGGGCGGCTCGGTCCACCAGATCTGAGTCAAGAGGGTCATCCCTGGTGAGCGCATTTGTGTGCTGCCAGGGATGAGTCATTGGGGGGACTGGGGATCAGCGCGGGAGTGCGAGCAGCACAAAACCGGTCTAGCTGGTAGCCTAAGGCAAGATGAGGAGAGGTTATGTGGAACGGATTCATGAATGTGCTGAGGTCATCTGACCTCCGCAAGAAGATACTGTTCACACTGGGCATTCTGGTGGTTTTCCGGTTGGGATCGACCTTGCCGGTGCCGAATGTGAGGATGGAAGGACTCAACGCCTGTCGAAAGGCTGCGGAGAGTGGCGACCAAGCCGGGCTGTTCTCCATGATCAACTTGTTCTCTGGCGGAGCGATGCTGCAGATGTCAGTGTTCGCTCTGGGCATTATGCCTTATATCACGGCAAGTATTATTTTGCAGTTGATGACTGTGGTGGTGCCGCGGCTGGAGTCCTTGAAGAAAGAGGGCGCCTCGGGCACTGCCAAGATCACGCAGTACACTCGTTACCTGACATTGATTCTGGCTGTCCTCAACGGCACCGCTTATGTCATGATGGCGATCAACAAGCAGATTTTCCAGGGTTGCACCGAAGAGATCGTCTATGACAATAGTTTGTTCGCGATCATCGTCATGATTTTGACCATGACCGCGGGAACCGGCATCGTCATGTGGCTCGGTGAGCTGATCACTGAGCATGGCGTCGGGCGCGGCATGTCCATCCTGATGTTCACCCAGATCGCCGCCCGCTTCCCAACCTCCTTGTGGTCGATCAAGATAGCCCACTCGTCATCGGCAGACAAGGGCTGGTTCCTCTTCCTGTTGGTCATTGTCATTGGCCTGCTGGTCATGCTAGGCATCATTTTCATGGAGCAAGGACAGCGGCGCATCCCAGTGCAGTACGCCAAGCGTATGGTCGGGCGCAAGATGTATGGCGGTTCGAAGACCTACATCCCCTTGAAGGTCAACCAGTCTGGCGTCATCCCGGTCATCTTCGCCTCGTCCATCCTCTATTTGCCGGCCTTGTATGCCCAATTGTGGCCGACCAGCGCGGCCTCGGAGTGGATCGCCAAGTACTTTGTCAAGGGCGACCACTGGGCCTACAACCTCGTGTTCTTCCTCTTGATCATCGGCTTCTGTTATTTCTATGTGTCCATCACCTTCAATCCGGTCGAGATCTCTGACAACATGAAGAAGTACGGCGGGTTCATCCCTGGCATCCGGGCGGGCGCTCCGACGGCGCGGTACTTGCAGTACGTTCTGTCCCGTTTGACCGCGCCTGGCTCGCTCTATCTGGGGTTGATTGCGCTGATCCCGACTCTCGCTTTCATCTTGGTGGGAGCCTCTCAGCAGTTCCCCTTCGGCGGCACCTCTATTTTGATCGTCGTTGGTGTCGGTTTGGACACGGTCAAGCAGATCCAGTCTCAGCTGGAGCAGCGCTCCTATGAGGGCTTCTTGAAGTAAGAGTCCGGTGGGTTCCGGTCGTCGTCTGTCCAGGGGCGACTCTTGGCCCGCGTGAATGACGTTGGGCGAAACTGGGCGACCATGAATTACACACCATAATCACAAGCATCCCGGGTGACGATCATAAGTCGTCACCCGGGATGCTTTTTGCCTGAGAGGTCGCTGATAGGCCATTCGTGGTTGTGGGTCCAGGAGTCACCGTGGACGGCGTGCTCCCCAGCCAACGGGCTTAGACCAGGGGTTGTCAGCCCTTCTTCCTGTGCTTGGCAGGACGGCTGGAGTGACGGCGCCGGTGCTTCGTCTCGTCATCGGGTGTGCCGTCGGTGAGCAGATCGTCCGTCAACGCCGCCTGGGCGGGAGTCGCTTCGGCTTGTGGCTCTGCGTCCTTGTCGACCTGATCCAGGTCAGCAAGCGCGCGTTCTTCGGCCTCGACCGATTGACGGGCCAGCTCCTCTTCGTCGGCCGCGCGCTTGATGGCGGCCTTACGGGCGTAATCGTCCAGCGTCGGCATCCCATAGGCACGCGCTGTGGTGTCGTACAACTCGGCGATGTTACGCTGCATCCGATCAGCGTAGGCGGTCGGAACTTCCCCAGGCATGGCCGTCAGCGGATGGCCGATGACCACGTGGATCTCAGGGTGGTTGGTGGGCGGCATGGCCCGGTAGCGCGGCCAGGCGGCGAAAGCGCCGACCAGAGCGATGGGGATGCAGGGGACGTTGCGTGAGATCGACAGACCAGCGACGCCGGGCTTGAATGTGGACAGAGCGCCCGTGCGACTCCGTGTGCCCTCAGGGAAGATCAAGAGGGGAATGCCCGCGTCCAGCAGTCGGGCGGTGATGCCCTTGTGGGTGCGACCCTTGCGTTCGATCGGATAGGCGTTGAAGAACAGGGATGTCGTCATACCCTTGAGCTTCTTATCAAAGAAGTAGTCGGCCGCAGCGCCGGTGGCGACATGCTTGCTCAAGCGGTGCGGCAGCGCGCCGAGCACTAAGGGTGCGTCAAAATGGGAAGAATGGTTGGCGATGACAATGAAGGGCGCCTCGACGCTTTCCAAGAGCTCACGACCGTGGACGTGCACCTTGCACAGGCTCCACACCGCCGACTTGAGTAGAACGTCCTGGGCCAGGAAACGTACCGGGGTCATCACCGGCGACCGGTAATGGGACGGCCTCTCGGACCTGGGAGTCTTGGTCACTCTTGCCTCGACTTCGTCAGGGCGCGTGACACCCAACGGATGGCTCTCCGTGGTGCGATGTGGCCGAGGGTGACCGCGATGGCCCAGCGTGTGGTTGGCACGGACAGCACCTTACCGCGATTCAGGTCGCGTAGCGCCTGTGTGGCCACCTCATCTGCCTCGATCCAGACGAAGTCGGGCAAAGTGGTGGCTTTGACACCGCCACGGCTGTGGAACTCAGTGCGCACCCAGCCGGGCAATAGGGCCATCACACTCACGCCGGAGCCGCGCAACTCGTTGGACAGGCCTTCGGTGTAGACGGTCACCCATGCCTTGATGGCGGAATAGTTGCCGGTCGTGATGACGGCCGACGAACTGGCCACGTTGAGGATGGCGCCGTGACCACGTCTGGTCATGGCTCGTGCGGCGGCGCCTGACAGAATCAGCACAGCCATGCACATCACTTCCATGGCCCGGGCGTGAATCGTGTAGTCGGCCATCAGGGAATCGTGCACCGCGAACCCGGCGTTGTTGATGAGCAGGTCGATCGGGCGGTTGGAGTCTTCGATGCGGTCCGCCAGAGCCAGCACATCCTGGCGCTTGGCCAAGTCCGTCGGGATGACTTCTACATTGATGTGGTGGATGGCCTCGAAATCCTGGGCCACCCGATTCAGGCCGGCTTCATCACGAGAAGCGAGCACGAGGTTATAACCCTGGGCGGCCAGGGTCTTGGCGAAAGCATGGCCGATACCGACAGTGCCGCCGGTGATGAGAGCGGTCGGCATGTCAAGAGATCACTTGGTAGGTGTCTTTGGCCATGGACAGTTCCTCATTGGTTGGAACGACCAGCACCGCGATGCTCGAATCATCGGTCGAGATGATGGTCGCTTCAGTGTTGTGGGGAGTGTTGCGCGCGGGGTCGATCGTCAGACCGAAACCGGCCAGGCGCTCGACGGCTCTGGCCCGCACCTGTTCGTCGTTCTCACCGACGCCGGCGGTGAAGACGAGCACATCGGTGCGACCGAGCAGGGCGAGGTAGGAGCCGATGTAGCTGACCAGTCGATGCAGGTACACATCCATGGCCAGGCTGGCATGAGAATCACCCGCCTTGATCTTGGCCCACAGGTCGCGGAAGTCGGAAGAGCCGTCGGCCAATCCGGCCACGCCCGAGCGGCGGTTCAACATGGCGTCCGTCGCGTCGGCGTCCATCCCAGCGTCGCGCTCCAGATAAGCGAAGATTCCCGGATCGATGTCACCGGAGCGTGTGCCCATGACCAGGCCTGACAGCGGCGTCAAGCCCATCGATGTGTCGATCGCCACGCCGCCGCGGATCGCGGAGATGGAGGCTCCGTTGCCGAGATGGCAGACGATCTGGTTGAGGTCGCCCAGCTCGCGGCCGAGGAACTCGGCGGTCTTCTTCGAGACATAGCTGTGCGACGTGCCGTGGAAGCCGTACTTGCGGATATGGTGGGTTTCGGCCAGCTCGCGGTCGATCGCGTAGGTGTACGCCTCCGGGGGCAGTGTGGCGAAGAAGGCAGTGTCGAAGATCGCGACATGAGGCACGTTCGGCAGGGCCTGACGGGCGGCGGCGATGCCGTCGAGGGCCGGGGGATTGTGCAGCGGAGCCAGCCCGGACAGCTCGCTCACCTTGGCGATGACCTCGTCGGTGATCAGGGTCGGCTCGCGGAAGGTCTCCCCGCCGTGCACCACCCGGTGGCCGACCGCGATGGCGTCGCCCAGGGCCGGACCCCAGGTTTGAAAGGCGCGTGTGACCAGTGTCAACGCTTCGGTGTGGTCAGTGATCGGCTCAGTGATGGTGTACTTTTGGCCGCCGGTCTTGTGGGTGATGTTGCCTTGTGGCAAACCAATCTTCTCCACCAGGCCCGAGGCCAACACCTGCTCAGAGTCGATGTCGATCATCTGATACTTGACTGACGAGGAGCCACAGTTCAACACGAGAATGGGTTTGGGCACTTTTCCTCCGCTTCTCTCGCGCAACATCTGCGCCTCTTCACGCACGCTTCGATTCTAGTGGAGCCTCCCTGATCATGCACCTTGTGACCTGGCCTTGGGGATGATTGCGAGTCTAGAAGTCGACGCCGGGATCGTCTTGGGCCTGGATGGCGGTGATGGCGACAGTGTTGATGATGTCATCGACCAAGGCGCCGCGTGACAGGTCGTTGACCGGTTTGCGCAGACCCTGCAGCACCGGGCCGAGGGCGAGGGTGTGAGCGGTGCGCTGGACCGCCTTGTAGGTGATGTTGCCGGTGTCGAGGTCGGGGAAGACGAAGACGGTGGCGTGCCCGGCCACAGACGAGCCCGGCAGTTTCGTTTGGGCGACGACTGGATCGATCGCAGCGTCGAATTGGATCGGGCCTTCTGCGGGCAGGTGAGGGGCGCGGGCATGAAGCAGCATGGTGGCCTCGCGTACCATGTCGACGTCCGGTCCGGTGCCGGAGTCGCCGGTCGAGTAAGACAGGAGGGCCACACGCGGCTCGATGTCGAAGGCTTGGGCGGTCTGGGCTGAGGCCAAGGCGATGTCGGACAACTGCTCCGGTGTCGGATTGGTGGTCACGGCACAGTCGGCGAAGACGAAAACGCGATCGGGCAGGCACATCAGGAAGTACCCGGACACCAGGGCGACGCCTGGCTTGGTCTTGATGAACTCCAGTGAGGGGCGGATGGTGTTGGCCGTCGTGTGGATCGCGCCGGAGACCATGCCGTCGGCCATGCCGAAGTGGATCATCATCGTGGCGACGTAGGAAAGATCAGTCAGCGTCTGGCGCGCCTTCTCAACAGTCATCCCTTTGTGAGACCGTAGTTTCGTGTACTCCTGAGCGAACTTCTCGACCAACTCGGCGTCGGTTGGGTCCTGTACCTTGGCGCGGCTGAGATCCAGCCCCAGCTCTTCGGCGCGAGCGGTGATCGCGGAGGCGTCGCCCAAGAGGATGAGATTGACGATGTCGCGGGCGAGCAGGCGGTCAGCGGCCTTGAGGATGCGGTCGTCTTCAGTCTCGGGTAGGACGATGGTGCGTTTGTTTGAACGGGCCCGACGCATGAGCTCGTATTGGAACCGCAAAGGGGTGCGAACCTGCGGTGTGATGGCGTCCACCGCAGCGGCGAAGTCGCTCGGCATGGGGGCGGAGTCGGTGATGGCGCCGGGCACGACCATGGTCACCGGCAGGTCGAGGTCAACGAGTGCCTCATGGGCCAGGTCCAGAGCGTCTTCCGCGACGTTGACGATGGCCACGCCGAGCGCTTGAGCATAGCGGTTCTCGATCTCGCGCAGGCAGAAGTTGGCGGCGTGACGCAGATCCTGAGCCGTCTCACCGCGGGCCGACAAGGCCAAGAGGACCGGGGCGTTGAGATTGGCGGCGATGCGAGCGTTGAGCGAGAACTCGATGGGTCCGATGACGTCGGAGTAGTCCGAACCGAGAATGACCATGGCGTCGAACTGAGATTGGATCTGCTCGTAACGGTCGATGATGCAGGTGATGGCGTCATCGGTGCTACGGCGGACGGTCGCGTAGGTCACACCGTAGGCTTGGTCGAGGGTCTGAGAGGAGCCGGTGGTCTCAATCAATGTCTGGAGGGTGGGATCTGGGGCGTCCGTTTGGATGATCGGACGGAACACACCGACTTTGAGACCTTGGGCGGTCAAAGCGGCGATGGCGCCGAGAGCGACGGAGGACTTGCCGGTCGCGGCGTCTGGAGCTGCGATGTAGACGTTCTTTGTCATGTGTCGAACCTTACCAGCAGTCACCGACAGCCTTGGAATTGTGACCCGAGCCAGACTGGCGAAGCCAGTAGAATATCCGACATGTCCAAGATTCTTGCGGCGGTCGCATGGCCCTATGCCAACGGTCCGCGTCATATCGGCCACGTCTCAGGCTTCGGAGTGCCCTCCGATGTTTTCGCGCGCTACCAGCGCATGGCGGGCAACGATGTTTTGATGGTGTCCGGCACTGACGAGCATGGCACTGCCATCCAGGTCCAGGCTGACAAGGAGGGGTTGACACCCCAGCAGACGGCCGACAAGTACCACCGCATCATCGCGGAGGATTTGCAGAACCTTGGGCTGACCTATGACCTGTACACCCGCACCACGACGCTCAACCATGCGGGCGTGGTTCAGGAACTCTTCCGAGCGCTGCACGCCAACGGCTACGTCGTGGCGAAGACTCAGTTGGGCGCCATCTCCCCTTCCACCGGCCGCACCCTGGCCGACCGCTATATCGAGGGCACCTGCCCGATCTGTGGATACGATGGCGCACGTGGCGACCAGTGCGACAACTGCGGCAATCAACTCGATCCGATCGATTTGATCAACCCGCATTCGCGCCTCAACGGCGAGACGCCGAAGTTCGTCCAGACCGAGCATTTCTTCCTCGACCTCCCGTCTCTGGCCGGTTCCTTGGGAAAATGGTTGTCGACAAGGCACGATTGGCGTCCCAATGTCATGAACTTCTCACTTCAACTGCTGAAGGATCTCAAGCCGCGTCCGATCACGCGCGACCTCGATTGGGGCATACCGATCCCCTTGGAGGGCTGGCGGGAGAACCCGATGAAGTCGATCTACGTCTGGTTCGACGCCGTCATCGGTTATCTGTCGGCCTCGATCGAGTGGGCCAAGCGGCGCGGCACACCGGAGGCCTGGCGCGAATGGTGGCAGAATCCGGACGCACGGTCCTACTACTTCATGGGCAAAGACAACATCACATTCCACTCGGTCATCTGGCCAGGCATCCTGTTAGGCGCCAATGGCCAAGGTGACAAGGGGGGAGAGCCGAGCGGATTCGGCCCCCTGGACCTTCCGACCGAGATCGTCTCATCGGAGTACCTCACCATGAGTGGCTCGAAGTTCTCGACCTCACGATCCACCGTGATCTACGTGCGCGACTTCCTGCGTGACTTCGGACCGGATGCTTTGCGCTATTTCATCGCCGTGGCCGGGCCTGAGAACCAGGACACCGACTTCACCTGGGAGGAGTTCGTGCGTCGAACCAACTCCGAACTGGCCAATGATTGGGGCAACCTGGTCAACCGGTCGGTCTCGATGGCCTTCAAGAACAATGGTTCCATTCCTGCTCCGGGCACGTTGCAGCAGATCGACGCCGAGGTGCTGGCGGCGACCCGGGAGGGTTTCGCCTCGGTCGGCGATCTCCTGGGCAAGGCTCACTTCAAACAGGGCATCCTGGAGACGATGCGGCTGGTCTCCTTGGGCAACAAGTATCTGTCGGACACCGAGCCGTGGAAGATGAAGGACGATCCGGCCAGGCGTGACACTGTGCTTCACACAACTCTTCAGGTCGTTTCCGACCTGAACACCTTGCTGACGCCCTTCCTGCCGCACGCCAGCCAGAAGGTTTTCGAGACTCTTGGTGGAAGCGGCATCTGGGCGGCCCAGCCGACCATGGCCGAGGTCAGCGAAGAAGGCAGTGCTGGCTACCCGATTCTCACTGGTGACTACGCCGATCAGTTGGCGGCGTGGCAGTCGCGTCCCGTGGCGGTCGGCCGCCGGTTGGCCAAGCCTGCGCCTTTGTTCACCAAGGTCGATGAGGCGTTGGGGGAGGCTGGCCCGCAGTGGGCTCCCGTTGAGTGAGGCTGATGGGGTCAGGTTTGTTGAGGGTGAGGCCGACCCCGTTTGCCTCATTGATATCAACGCCCTCAAAAAATGTCGGAGGGCTTTGTTAGCGTCTCCTGTATGACGAAAGCAGCGGTCAAAGCGACCAGAAGTTCCTATCGGTGTGCGGAGTGCGGGTGGGGTTCGACCAAGTGGGTCGGGCGCTGTGGCGAATGCCAACAGTGGGGCACTCTGGAAGAGACAGGTGCGGGCCAAGCTACCCGGTTGGCGTCGGTTGTGCCGTTGACGCGGGCGGTGCCGATCACCGAGGTCGATCCGACCATGACCAAGCGGCATCCCACCACGGTGGCGGAGTTGGATCGGGTGCTGGGCGGCGGCTTGGTGCCTGGTGCGGTGGTCCTGTTGGCCGGTGAGCCAGGGGTGGGCAAGTCCACACTGCTGCTGGAGGTGGCGTCGCGCTGGGCTGGCGCCCATGGGCCGACCCTTTATGTCACAGGTGAGGAATCCGCTGGTCAGGTGCGGCTGCGGGCGATGCGCACCGGAGCCGATTGTGAGGATCTGTATCTGGCGGCCGAGACCGATCTGTCGGTCGTGATCGGTCACATCGAGCAGGTCGAGCCGAGTTTGGTGGTGGTCGACTCGGTTCAGACGATCGGGTCGCCGACAGCGGAGGGGGCGCCCGGTGGCGTGACTCAGGTCAAAGAGGTGGCTTCCGGATTGATTCGGGTGGCGAAGCAGCGCGGTGTGCCGGTGATTCTGGTCGGGCACGTCACCAAAGACGGCTCCATCGCCGGGCCTCGAACCCTGGAGCATCTGGTCGATGTGGTCCTCAGTTTCGAGGGCGATCGGCATTCGGGTTTCCGCTTGGTGCGAGCGGCCAAGAACCGCTTCGGTCCGGCCGATGAGATCGGTTGTTTCGAGTTGAGTGATCGTGGCATCGAAGAGGTGCCGGATCCATCGGGGATATTCACCAGCGAGCGCGGGGATCCGGTGTCGGGAACGGCGGTCACCGTCAGTCTGGAGGGGCGGCGTCCTCTCCTGGCGGAGGTTCAAGCTCTGGTGGTTCCGAGCAGTTTGCAAACCCCGCGTCGGGTCTGCAATGGACTGGATCTTCCTCGGTTGGCGATGGTTTTGGCGGTGCTGCAGCGCCGGGCCGGTGTGCGCTGCCACATGCTGGACGTCTATGCCTCGACGGTGGGTGGGGCCCGGATCACCGATCCTGGGGTCGATCTAGCGCTGGCCTGTGCCTTGGCTTCGGCTTTGGCTGACGAGCCTTTACCGGAACACACCATCGCCATTGGTGAGATCGGGCTCGCCGGTGAGGTGCGGAAGGTGCCCGACATGGAGCGTCGTCTGGTCGAGGCTGCCCGTCTGGGGGTGACGACGGCGATCATTCCAGCCGGGCATGATCTGCGCGGTGGAACGGGGCGCTTGCCAGCGTCGATGCAGGTCATCGAGGCTCCGACCCTGACTTACGCTCTGGCAGTGTTGGGGCTGCGGTCGGGCCGCGCTGATCGGCGGGACTCAGATGAGTAGTGTTCGACACCACGGCGGCAGTCACACACTGGCAAGTCAGGCGCGCGGAGCAGGCCTGGACGAATATCGTGGTGGCGACCGGACCCAGGATCGGGAGGTTTTGAATGTCAGATACGGACCGAGCCATGGTCGGTCGAAAAAGTGGCGGACATGACGCCGGGGTAGCCACTGGGGGAGTCGAAGGTGATGGCTACTCCGTCGAAGACTTCAGGAATGTCTTGGGCCAGCCACTCGGACACGCGGTCACGGTTGCCGGCGATCTGGAGTTCCTCCAATCCGATGGCGGCAGGCAGGGCCGAGGGCAGCACCGAAGGCTCGGATATCCAGCGGATGACGAAGGGCAACTGTGGATCGCCGATCAGACCTTTGACACCCAGTTGCTCCCACTCGAGCAGGCGCCCGTCGGGAAAATGGCGCAGACCCGGCACTGCTTTGCGCTGCAGACGTCGTTCGTATGGTGTCAGGTCGTCCATGGAGATCACCCACCCGAGCCAGCCCCCGCCATGGTCCGCGCGGTCACGGACCGCCTGACCGTAG
>JAITVA010000017.1 GCA_031286045.1 Propionibacteriaceae bacterium
CCCGGTCGACCAGATCCGAGGCCACCTCCAGATCGGTGCGCCCATAGCACAAGCCATCCCCACCGGTCGGATGCGGATGGCGAATCACCAACAGTCTCATAATCCAACTCCAGCCAGCCCCAAACACACCACAATGGTCACAATCTCGATGATCTGCTGCGTCGCGCCCAAACAATCCCCGGTGTAGCCACCGAGCCGCCTGGTGAACCAATGACCGAGCAGCAAACGCACCAGGAATCCCGCCGGAATCGCCAGCAACCACCAGGGATGCCACCAGGCCAAGCCAGCGAAGGGGATGAGCCAACAGGTCGCGACGACCACAGCGCTGACCGGCAAAGCATGCGCGACCGCGCGGGCCTTGCTGGGCCCTAGTGGACGCGCGTAGGTTCCCCGGAAGATGATCGTCACCACGCACCAACGACTCAGGACATGAGCGAACACGATGGCCACCAACCCCGCCCACAGGCCGTCAGCCAGCAAGGCTGACAGGGCCGTGATCTTGAGGGCGAAGAGCAGGACCAAACCGAGGACGGCGAAGACGCCGAGCCGGGAGTCCTTCATGATGTCGAGGGTGCGCTGGGTTGTGGCACCGCCGCCGAACCCGTCGCAGACGTCAGCGAATCCGTCCTCGTGGAAGCCACCGGTCACCAGCACCCCAACCGCCAGGCCGAGAACGACAGCGACAGGTAGCGGCAAGATCAGCTGGGTCACCCACAGAACCCCCGCCACGACGACGCCAGTCAACCAGCCGATGACCGGAAAGTGGCGGGTCGCTCGGTTCATGCGGTCGTCAGAGTAGCCGACCCACTTCGGCGTGCGTATCCGGGTGTAAAACATGACCGCGAGCAGGAGCAGACTGACCTCTTCGACGAGCGGGTTTGGTCGCCGACCGACAGGACCGCCGACCGAACCGCCACCGGAGCCGTCGACCGAACCGTCAACGAAATCACCACCTGACCCGATGTGCGCCGACTCAGCGGTGACATCGGTTGGGCGCTCCTCGAACTCTGACGTGGACTGGGTCACGCGGCTGCTGCCTCCGGCGCGCCGGTCGACACTCCAGCCTGTTCGAAGTCGGCCATGTCGTTGAGGAAGGTGGCGGCACTGACGATGATCGGGTACGCCACCGCACAACCGGTCCCCTCACCCAGCCGCATGCCCAATCGCAGCAGAGCCTTGACGCCGAGGTGGTCCAGGACACGTCGGTGGCCCGGCTCGCCCGACTCATGACAGAAGATGGCATTGTCGACGATCGACGGGTCTTCGGCCCAGGTCGCCAAGAAGGCCGCCGTCGCCACGAACCCGTCGATCATGATGATCCGACCCAGCTCATAGGCCCGGCGCATGGCGCCTGTCATCTGAGCGATCTCGAAGCCTCCATACATGGCCATGATCTGACGTGGATCATGGCTGCGGGGATGGCGATCCCAAACCTCACGAAGCAATTCAAGCTTCCGATTCAAACCATCGCCAGCCAAACCGGAGCCTGGCCCCACACAATCCTCAAGCGGTATTCCCGTCACTGCGGCCGCAATCAAGCTCGACGCACTGGTGTTGCCGATACCGAGTTCGCCGAATCCCATGATGGTGCATGCCGGGTCGGTCGACTGATCAACCACGGCCGCGCCTGCCGCGTAGCACTGCTGAACCTGCTCGGCCGTCATGGCGTCACCGGTCAGCGAGCTGGCCGTGCCCGGCCCCATCCAGTGATCGACCATGCCCTGGGGCTTGTCACCCTCCCAAGCGACACCAGCGTCGACGACGACCATGTCAATCCCGTTTTGACGACAAAACACGGAGATGCCCGCCCCACCGGCCAGGATGTTGTAAGCCATCTGAATGGTCACTTCTCGCGGATAGGCGGAGACCGGCTCGGCGGCGAGCCCGTGGTCAGCCGCGAACACCGCCATCGTCGGCTTCACCAGCCTCGGGCTAGTCGTGTTTTGGACCCGACAGATCTGGGCGGCGATGTCTTCCAGTCTCCCCAGCGAGCCACGCGGTTTCGTCTTGTTGTTGATCGCCTGGGCGATCTGTTCAGTCATGTCATTCACCCCGGTAGTCTAGCCGTCGGGTCGGACATCCATCGGGCGCAATGACATGCCTCATTGCCTGCCTCATGTGCCCTCCTGGAGGGCGGTGGCGGGTTCTAGCCGGGCAGCGCGATGGGCCGGAATGAGACCGGAGAGAACACCGACGCCCACCCCGGTCAGGGCGGCCGCAGCCGCCAGACGCAGGTCCAGAACCGGCGTCCAGCCCCGAATGATGGACCACACTGTGACAGCCAACCCGCCGACGGCCGCCCCGATCAAGGCGCCCAGGAGCCCGACGATGGCGGATTCGGCCACGAACTGGGCAGCGATCTGACCGCAAGTGGCGCCGATCGCCCGACGCAGACCGATCTCGCCACGGCGCTCCATCACAGACATCGAACTGACCACCGCGATGGTGACACCACCGATGGCCAGCGCGACCAAGCCCAGGATCAAGAACAAGGAGTTGACGTCGGCGGCAAGGTCCTGACGCATCTGGGAGGCGGGTGGAGGCATGACGATGTCGTAGCCCTGCGGGTTGTTCGGGTTGAGTTGGAGCCCGAATTGCTCGGCGATGATCGGCCCGGCCCCGAGGTCGACACCGACATGCAGCTCACCGGGCAGGGGCAGGCCGAGTGTCGTTCGCGCGGTGGATTGGGGAACGATGACCGCGTCGAGAAGGTCGGCGACGTACTCGACCCGGTCGATGATGCCGATGACGGTGTAACTGGTCGTCCCGATGAACACCGCCGGCTGATTGTCGACCCGTAAGACACCCAACAATTGGGCGGCACGAGCACCCAGAACGGCCACCCGTTCCGCGTGCTGCTCGTGGAAGTTGTCGAGCCAGGCCCCCTCCTGGATGTGCCCGCTGATCGCAGGAAACAAGCCAGGCGTGGCCGCCATGACCAGGGGCTGTCGAGTCGGTGGAGCGGTCGGGTCGATGACTGGCCCGGCTGTGACCAGTCCGGGCGAGTCGAGCTTGGCGACCGTCCCAGCGCTAGTCACACCATTCAACCGCACGGCCCTCTCGGCGGCGTCCCAGGGCACGACGCCTGGCACGAAACCTGGCATGCCGGTCTCCTGCGCCGGCTTCACGACTCCATGGCGGGCGGTGACGGCTTCGAAGCGGGCCTGGACCTGGCGGGCCCCGGTTTGAGCGAAGCCCACTGTGGCGACCAGGGCCCCGATCCCCAAGACCACCACCAAGGCGGTGAGGATCAGGCGACCCGGACGACCGGCCAGGCCGAGGACCGCTTCCATCAGCACATCTCGTAGCCCGAAAGGGTCATGACGCCGACTGGTCGATTCCGCCGACTCCACCGCCTCAACCCCACCTGGCTTCCGCTGTCGGTCACGGTGGCGACCGCTAGCAGGCGGCCTTCTCATGCGCCCTCCCCGCAAGCCCACTGACCGGCGAGGACGCCGTCAGCTATCACCCCCGGGCGGGCGCTGTCGAAAGACATGTCGGTCCAAGACCGCAAATGCCCGTCGTCCATGACGAAACGTTGCTCAGCCGCACTCGCTACCTCAGGATCGTGGGTCACCACCACCACAGTCAGTCCTTCAGCGTTCAGTTCTCCCAGCAGCTCCAGCACGCCTTGTGACGTGGCTTTGTCGAGGTTGCCTGTGGGCTCGTCGGCCAAGAGGACACTGGGCGACCCGGCCACCGCTCGCGCCAAGGCGACCCTTTGGCGTTCACCACCTGACAGGGTCCGCGGATAAAACCCGAGCCGGTGGGACAGGCCCATTCGATCAAGCGAAGCCGTCGCCCGAGCAGCGCGTTCGTCTCGTGGCACCCCGGAGTAGGACATCCCCAAGACCACGTTCTCGAACACTGTGCGGCGGGCCAAGAGATGAAAGGCTTGAAAAACAAACCCCAATTCGCGACCTCGGAGCTGGGTGCGGGCCTTGTCCGACAGTCCGAGCGTGTCCACTCCAGCCAGTTCGTATCGGCCCACCGTCGGGGTGTCCAACAATCCCAGCACATTCAATAAAGTTGACTTGCCCGACCCCGACGGGCCCATGATCGAAGCGAAACCACCGCGACCCACCTCCATGCCCACACCGCGCAGCGCCAAGACGTCCGGCGGAAAGGACTTCGACACATCGGTCAGCCGGATCACGAGATCGTTTTGATCAGTCATGACGTTCACCGCGGCGTCGGATCGGAGCTGGTCTGGCTGGCGCCTTGCCCGATGACGACCAGATCGCCCGCCTTGATTGCCGGTGTGGCCGAGGTGATCTCGACCATACCCTCAGCCGACAAGCCCGTCTCAACGTCGACGACGGCGGTCTTTTGGTCGCGCGCGGCCAGGCCAGTCTCCAGTCGACCCTCGACCAAGGTGACGCGGGCATGTCCAGCCGTGTCCGCGGACACAGCGGCGACCGGGACGATCAGCGAGTCGGTCGAACTCGTCCCCACCGTCATGGTGACCTGGACATTGCCGACCAGGTTCGCAGTGCCGGCCGAGCCCGGATCAACCAGCGTGATCCCCACCGCGCAGCGAGAGGACACGGCGCCAGCACCACCATTGCCACCGGAAGCATTGCCTTGCCCGGATCCCGCCAGGTCGCACATCGATGCGATCGTTCCCGGAATCGCTTCCCCGCCGGGCACGCTCAACTGGGCTGGTCCGCCGACCACCAACAGTTTCGCCTGATCCATCTCGATCTGGGCGTTCACGGTGATCTGCGCCCCCGACAAAACGATCGGCGCCGTCGGCGTGCTCGACCCGCCCTGGCCTGGCCCACCCTGACCGGCGCCAGCACTGACCAGACTCGCCAGATCCTGGCCGACATGGACATTCACCTCATCGATCCGGCGGGGCAAGTCCGGCACGAACACGACCGCTCCGACCGGCACAGTCGCCCAGGCCGCCCGCTCCGCGTCAGTCAGCGCCTCTTGCGCCCGCGTCGAGCCACGCTGGGCTGAGTCGACAGAGTCCTTCGCTTGTTGCACGCCCAGTTGGGCCTGTTCGACCGCGATAGTCGCCTGGTCCAAGGTCTGCTTGGCCTGATCAGGCGTCACGCCGCCGCCCGCCGCGTCAGGGGGAGCTTGCCCGGCTATCCTCCCTGCGAGAGCCGCGTCATAGTCCCGCTGCGCCTCAGCCTGATCCGCTTTCGCCCGAGTCAAGGCCTTCTGGGCCTGACCCAGAGTACTGGTCGCCTGCGTGACCCCAGTGGAAGCATCTGTCACACCGTCATGGGCCGTGCGCACCCCTTGCGCCGCCGCATCCCCACCGTCGGTCGCGGCATAGCCAGACCGCTCATACAAGGCCCGCACCGCCGAGGCCAGGGCCGCATCGTAGGACGCCGACTCGCCACCCGCGTTCAAGCCCAGCTCATTCAAGGCCGCCCGCAGTTGATTCACGTCAGCGCCACTCGACCCGGCGCCCAAAGACCGATAGGACGGAAAAGCCCCACGCAAGACGAACACCGGTCGCCCCGACACCTCCAGCACGACATTGCCCGCGCTCACTTCAGCCCCAACCGTCGGCAACTGCCCGGTCACGACGGCCGAGACCGACCCGTCTGGAATCGGCGGACTGACGCTGACGCGATCGGCGAAGGCCACATCGGCCCGACCGACAACGGTCGCCGTGATCTGGCGTGCCTCCACCTTGGCCGTGATCAGGCCTTCCACAGCGGTGGGGGCACTGGCCTGTTTCGGCGACAACACCACCCCACCCAACACATAGCCCACGACCAGACCCAGCACACCGACCGCTGCCAACACCCAGACAGCCCGACCGGAGCGCCACAAGGATCCCTTGGCGCCATGGGAAGCTGGCGGAGGTGAGCCGGGGCGCACCGAACGCGCGTCACCCTCCGAACTCGCCTCGACGCCCGGCCTCGCCCCCTCGCTCGGACCCGCCTCGCCGCCCGAGACAACCGCGCCGTCAAGGGCCGCCACACCGTCACCCATCTGAGATTCCGAACTACCCTCGTCCATGCCATACACCCTAGTCACATCAGGCGCGCTAGTCACCATGATTCCGCCGCCGCAACCAACCGATCCAACTCCGCCTTATGCTCAGCAATGAACTGCTCGTCACGCTCAACGCGGACACTCGCCAAACGCGCCATGTAGTCCGTCTCCACCCGACAATCAAAATCAGCCAAAGCCACCTTCCGCTCCGGCTCAGTGCCCACCAGGCTCTTCTCCTCATCAGGGATTTCTGAAGTGGGGATTGGCGTGTGGTGCAACTGCCCCACAGTCCCATCGGGTCTCGTCCTCATGGCGAGGTTCATCGCGAGCATCGGGCCGTGGTCCACATCACGCCCCTCGAACACATACCCTTCCGAGTGCATGCACGATGCCCATTGGCCGTCGAGCTCAAGCACCCGAGAGTCATCGTCCAGACCACCGGGCCGGTCATCACTCGAGACCGACGACCAAGCCGCATGCCTAAGGGCGCCAAACTCTGTTTCGAAGCCCAACATGCGATCCGGTTCACTCGGCCCTGGAAACTGAGCCGCCGCTTTGCCTGAGCAAGAATCGCCAAACGTGCCCGCAGGGTCGCTGTAGTCCCCCAAGAGGGCGACGCCATACGCCTGGCGCTCTGCCGAACTCAAAGTCTCTTGATAAGCAAGGTTCAGATCGCTGGTGACACCAGCCTCGCGGTCCTGTTCTTCTGGAGTCTTCATGACTCCATAACCCTCTCGCATGACGGTCCCACGGTCATCCGAGAGAAACGGCACGGGTAGTGAAGCAATGTTCAAAGAAACGCGAAGTCCTCTCCCACCCTGGCTCTCATCAAAGGCGGTGGGCGCGTAACGAAACCCTCTGGAAGCCATACATTCTGCTTTGAAATTCTCCACGTCCTCGTGCCAGCGCTGACGTTGCATCATTTCGGCCGAATCTAGACCCGGCCCATCCAGATACGCAGCGTACGCCTGTAGCGGCAGTAGAGAAGCAATGGGCGTGCTCCAGCTTGCGTGCCGCACTTCACCAACTGCGCGGCTACCCACGCTACTTCCCGGCAAAGCTGAACCAATGGAGTCACTCGGCGAAGCAAGGAAACCTGGGGGCGAATCCCCCGGCCATGCATCCTGAGTGACGCCACATCCACTCATCAGCATCACTGCGCCAGACACAACAGTGCCAAGCGTCCTCAGAGGCCTCAACATCGCGCTCCCTCGTGCGTAGACTCAACAAGAACAACACTTCGCGGTGGTCTGTCACCACACGGCCGCAGCCCACCGCGAAATGGGGGGTCAAATGGCACCAGCGCTCATCCCGATACAGTCATACGTCGCGAGACTCTGATTCGGACTGCTCGGCCACCATGGGAACCCGTTGTGCGTATCAGGGCCATATACGCCATCAACAGTCATGCCGTACCTACTCCTCTGGAAACTACGCACAGCTGCAGTCGTGTTCGGCCCCCAGTTCCCATCAATCTCCCCAGGCGAGTGCGCGGCGCATTGCAGGGCAACTTGCATAACTCTCACCCCACTGCTCACCGATCCTTGGCTCATCTGACAAGCTCGCGTCCCTCCGGCCCCAATGGTCGGCATTTCAGTCTCTCTTTCGTTACTTGGGCAGGCACAACCACCTGCAACTTGGTTTCGAAGAGAAGAGAATCCCCCATTGGTCTCCTCCTGAATACCTCGACGCTACACCGGATCGGAACACCAGGTCAAGGCCTCGACGTGCCTCAGTTTGTTTGAGCGCGTGGTGGCTCATCATGAGCAGATCGTCATGCACATCGGCGGTGTGTCAGTCAGCGGTGGAGTCGAAACCATGATGGGCCTCAAGACTATCGAGCAGGTCAGGCATCGCAGCTGCCAGGTATTTGCCGCACATTTCACCCGAGATGGGCCAGACATGTTGTAACACTTTCAATCTGTCATACCCATACCGATGGCTTCCCGGTTGGGACTGGGACGCCGTGTGGTCACCCCCGGTCCTCGCCATCGACAACCGGCGTCGAGCGTTCGCCGGGGCCAGCCCGTGACGTCCATGGCCCTCATCAAGGATCAGCCCCCTCACCAGTTTCGATGCTTTCGCATACTCCCTGTCATACCGTTTCGTGATGTCAGCACGCGACCTCATCGACGATCCACTCTCCATGCTAACCAGCACTACCCCCACCCACGCTGACGAGCAGAAAACTATGAGGCAAGACCCTCCACGCGAGCAGTACTAGTGAGGCAAGTCGGGGCCTTGACCTGGTGTTCCGATCGGGTGTAGCGTCGAGGTATTCAGGAGGAGACCAATGGGGGGTTCTCTTCTCTTCGAAACCAAGTTGCAGGTGGTTGTGCCTGCCCAAGTAACGAAAGAGAGACTGAAATGTTGAAGAAGAAGTTGGGTGTGGTTCTGGCTTCGCTCGCCATGGTGGCGCTCGGATTGGGGGCGGTGGAGGGGGCGTCGCCGAGCGCGAACGCCGCTGTCATTCAAGGCTGGTGTGACACGGCAACACCATACGGCAACGGACGTTACATCTATATGGTTCCGACTTTGGGCTGGGCGGGTACGCCGGCTTGTCAGATGAGCCAAGGATCAGTCAGTAGAGGCGTGGAAGCGCTGCAAGCCGGGCTGTCGTGTAATTCCGTCAGCCCAGGTGCTGTTGATGGGAATTGGGGGCCGAACACGACGACTGCAGTTCGCGCATTTCAACAGCTCAAGGGAATCGCCGTCGATGGAGTGTACGGCCCGCAGACTCACAATGCCATGCGTGTTTGGGGGGGACTTAATCCGGGAAGCTGCCGCGTGGCCATTTACAGCCCCTATCTGTGATTTGGTGCGTCGCAGCGTAGAATGGAGGGACTTTTGTTCTCGGACGGGTGGGCTGCGCCCTATCTCCATGAGTTCTCGCGGCGGTCAAAAGGCCTACGAGAGCGGGCTCGCATTAGCTTGGTCATCCTCGTGGCGTGTCTCCTCGGGGGGTGCACATCTGGGCATAACTCGGATCCGTTGGCGAGTGGCGCTAAGCCAGTTGTCAACGGACCCGGGCTCGCCAGCGACGGTGAGTCGGGTCGCCCTGACCTTGACGCATCGGCCTTGTATCCTAGAGCTAGCTGGGATACGAAAATGATATTGTCGCCACCCTTGTCAGAGTATTCGACGCATATGGATGGCCCAGGGGCAGACACTGCTGCTCAGGCGAAGCGTCAAGAGTGGTTCGATGCGGTTGAGGAGTCTAGAGCGACGTGTATGGCTGGGGAGGGTTTTCAGTATGTTCCTAATCATTTTGATTCGAGGCAGGATTCGAGTGCGCTGAATATTAGCTCGCTAATATCAGTATTACCAGTGCCGAACCTTTCTTCTGACCGTAATGTAGTTTCTCAAATTGGGTATGGAGTGATGGGCACGCCTGAGGAGCAGATCGCAGAGAGGACGGTTTTTGATGCCAATGCTGCTTATCGGGAAACGCTGACCGCCACAGAAGCGGACGCTTATGGTCGCGCCCTTTATGGTGACTATCACGACCCTGCGGGCACTACTGGAAGCTCATGCACTGGTAAGGCATTGGCGCAATTTCCGGAGCCGGGCCAGTCGGATCAAGAGCAGTCTTTCGAGACCGAATTCTGGGACTTGGTTTACTCCGCGTGGCTTAGCATAGCAGGCGATGATAGGCCCGGAGGGCTGGATGATGACGATATGACGAGACAACTGGATGTTGAGTGGGAGTCATGTCTGAGCTCGAAAGGCTATGTGCTTGAGAGGATAGGGGAGGTTCATGGGCCTGCATTGGCTATGGACCTAGCTGTGCGCACCAGGCCTGACGGAACCATTGGGCCACTACACTTCAATACACCTAGTGTGGATATTCCGGTGGAGGAGAAGAGTCTGTTGGGGACTGAGTCGGAGCGGAAGGTGGCTTTGGCTGATTTTGATTGTCGGGTGGAGACGGACTATTTGGCGCGTTTGACGAGTATCAGGGTTCGCCGTGACGAGGAGTTCATTGCTGAGCATCAGGCGGAGTTGGATCGGTTGGTTGCGGCTGCGGAATCGTGGTGACCGACCATTGTGAATCCCCCCCGGTGTGTCCGGAGGGATTCAGATGGTGAATCGTGCCGCTGCTGAGGCGTGGCATGAGTCAAGCAAGTGTGGAGGGTGGTTCGAGATGTTCAAGCGTCGCGTGATTATGGTTGCGTTGGCAGGATTGGTCTGTCTGGTCGGGGGGTGCACCTCGGCTGACAGTGCGACTCGTCCGTCAGGTGATGGGACGCAGCCAGGGCAGTCATCTGCTTCTGCGACGCACGTAGAACCACCACCCTCCACGCCATCGTCCGGGCTCGACTTGACTGGGGAACTGCCGCAAGCACGCTGGTTCACTGACGCGGATCCGCCACCGCCTCTGATGGGGTACGCAATGTACATGGATGGCCCCCAAGAGACTGCAGAGGCTCACGCGAACGAGCGGCGACGGTTCGAGCAGGAACAAAACGCGGTCGCCGACTGTATGGCGAAACTAGGCTTCCGTTATGTTCCGCAGTCCCCTCCTCCGGACATGGATACTGCCAGCACACGAGCGCAGGCGAGCTTGTTGGCCTTGCCGGTACCGTTCTTGGCTGAAAGTCGTGCGCAGGTCATTCATGATGGCTATGGAGTCATGGGCACACCTGAAGCACGACTGGCTGAGGCGGGCATGGGGGAGGATGTGAATGCCACTTACCAAGCCAGCTTGGGTCCAGTCGAGGCGGATGCGTACAGCCGTGCCCTCTACGGCGACTACAACGATCCCGTGGGAACCTCGGCCGCGAGTTGCACCGGAAAAGCGATGGCCCAGTTCCCGCGTCCAGAGGAGTCATCTCAGATGCATAGTTTCCAGGCCGGTTTTGCGAGCTTGATCAGTGCGGCCATGGCGTCGACCTCGGCTGATGCTCGGGCTGGTGGGTTGGATGAAGACGAGCGTTTCGTTGGAATCAACGAGGAATGGGAGGCTTGTATGCGAACGCAGGGGTATACGTTTGAAGGTGGAGGTGGCCCAGGCTGGGCAATGAGTTTGGCTATGCGGACTTTACCTGACGGCAGCGCCATGACCATTCCAGCGGGGGCTACGGGGGGTGACATACCCAATGAGGCGAAGAGCCTGTTGGGGACTGAGCCGGAGCGCAAGATCGCGGTGGATGACTTCGACTGCCGGGTGAAGACTGACTATATGGATCGCCTGATGACGATCAGAGTCGCCCGCGATGAGCAGTTCATCACTGAACATCAGACAGAGTTGGACCGACTGGTCGCGGCGGCGGAATCCTGGTGAACGAGGGTCTACGAGAACACCACGCGTGCACAGCCCCCCTAGACCACCCGTTGACGACTCATTGATAAGGCGGAGCATGACCAGGTTGGAAACATTCAAGGTATTTGCGGGCAAGATGTGGACCAGTGCGCAAGCCTCTGGTTGTGGTGCAGATGTCAGGCGACCTGGCACCCGCACCACAAGGAGTGAGAATAAGACATTGACGCAATGCCGCCTTGTTGGGGCAATGATAGTGGTGCTGTGTGCTGTTGGTGGGTGTACACCACCACCAGCAGATGCCCCGATGTCTTCTGCGGTCAGTGTCGATGGGGGGTCATCGTCGCCTGCCGCTGAGGTGACTACCATCATGGCTGACGATATCCCCCAGGCTCAGCAGTCGACTGTCATGACTCCACCGCCGCCGTTGGCGAGATACGCGGCATACTTTGACGGTCCTGGAGAGGATTCCGCCTACCAGGCGGCGCGAACTCAACGTGAGGGCAACATTCAGAATGCTGTCGCCGCATGCATGACGGCTCACGGGTTTCGGTATGAGCCATTCGTCAACGACTCAAGTCTGACAACGGATGACACTGTCGTGAGCACCATGATATTGTCCCAGTCGGTGCCGCTTTTGTCTGATCGTCGTGACGTGGTCGCACATGATGGTTACGGGATCATGGCTACTCCTGACGAGCAGGAACGCGCCGAGGGGATGCGTGAAGATCCCAATGTTGTTTATCAGGCCACGTTGAGTCCAACTGAAGCTGACGCCTATAGTCGTGCCCTTTATGGGGATTACAACGATCCAGCCGGAACAGCCGCAAGCTCCTGTATGGGCAAGGCGATTGCGCAATTCCCGGAACTCAATGAATCAAGCAGAAAACTTGCTTTTGAGAACGAGTTCAGTGGTATCAAGAGGGCTGTGATTGATCTTGTGAGAACCGATGCCCTGGCAACCACTGAGGGTATGGGCCTCAACCCTGCGGTGGTGGACTTGAATGCTGGGTGGGAATCATGCATGAACACTAAGGGGTACACATTTGAAGAGAAGGACCCCGTTCGGGGTCCCATGCTCGCCCTTGACCGCGCTGTGAGGACCAAACCCGATGGGACTGTGGGGCCGTTGCGTTACGGCGTGCTCACCTCCGATATTCCTGTGGAAGAAGACAGCCTGTTGGGCACGGAGCCTGAGCGACTGGTGGCACTGGCTGACTTCGATTGCCGAGTGGAGTCCGACTACATGACTCGTCTGGACGCCGTCAGGGTTTCCTTGGATGAGGCGTTCATTCTAGGCCATCAGGCTGATCTCGACAGACTGACTGAGGCAGCCCAATCCTGGTAGACCAGGCCGGCGTTGGGGCGACAAGGCTCTCCACGACAACACAACAAACGGCACGCTTGAATTAGAGGGTTCACCGACAGCAGTGGGACTCGAGTCCACTAGTCACCATGATTCCGCAGCCGCAACCAACCGATCCAACTCCGCTTGATGCTCAGCGATGAACTGCTGATCAATCGAGACCCGGATCGCCGTCAGCCGAGCCATGTAGTCCGTCTCCGCCCGACAATCGAAATCAGCCAGCGCCACCTTCCGTTCCGGCTCCGTGCCCAACAAGCTCAGCTGCTCGGGTGGAATGTCTGTGACCGGAGTGCCTGGCAAGACGACAGGAGCCGTTCCATCGGGCATGGTCTCCCTGGCCAGCACCATCGCCGCCTCAGGACCTGTGCCCGTCACACCCTCGTCAAACCTGTACCCTTTCACATTCATGCAGCCTTCCCACTCCTGGTTAAGCGCCTTCACTCGTGAGTCATCGAAAACACCGGTTCGCATGTCCCACAGCGGTTCGAGCACTCCACTGTGAGCTGCGCGAAACGCCGATTGAGCATCTCCCTCATTGGCAGATTGCGGATACTTGTCCATCGCCTCGGCCGCACAGGAACCCTCGGTCGTCGGCACGCGATAGTCGCCCTGCAACGCGATCTGATAGGCGTCCGCCTCCGCTGGGCTCAACGATTGTCGATACAGCTCGTTGGCGTCCGGCTCCAGCCCACCCGGCTTCTGCGGATCAGGCGCGGCCATCAACCCATAACCATCCCTTTCGACCTCAGCTCGATCCGATTCCAACAAGGGCACCGGGACATAGCGCAGAAAGACACCGACCCCTGCGACCGAAGACTCAGACGGAGCTGGCTGAGGGACATAACGAAAGCCACGCTGGGTCATACATTGAGCAAGAGCCTCTTCTCGTTGCGTGTAGCTGCGCACATATTCCGCCTGTTCTTCAGCCGTCTGCGCCGGCCCGTCCATATACGCGGCGTACCTGGCCAAGGGCGGAGGCGGGTCCAGTTCCGTTCTCCACGAAGCCTCAAACGTTGGCCCATCGCTGTGAGCGCTGACCGAACTCCCAGACGAGGCGGCGGTGACGCCACCACCGGATGGCATCACCGCCTGAGGGGTGGTGCATCCGCTGAGTAGGAGTACCACCATCGCGAACGCCACAGCGGTCGTCATGACTGTTGACTCGTGAGCCTGTGGCAACCCACTGGTCGTGCCAACGCTGACCCCAACGATTGGCGATGACGGATCCTCGCTGGGGGCCGACTGCTCAGAGGTGTTCACCATCGGCGCAGTGCAGCCCCCAAGGAGGGTCGTGACCATTGCCACCAAAATGAGTTCCTGAAATCGTTTCAACATTTGGCGCTCACTTCGTGTGACTTTGGCGTCCATGCGTTTGTCATTTCACTCAATCTCCACTCGCCAACAGGTTTTGGTTGCCATTTTCACAGCGGCAAACACATGATGCGCTTCAAAACTAGAGGGCCCAGTCCGCCACACACGGGAACGGATTGCCACTGAGTTGCTGACCCCAGTACACAATTGCGTTATGCGTGTTCGGCCCGTACTCACCATCGACAGCGATATTGCCTTCAACCGCGGGGCACACTTAGGTTATCGCTGAGGCGCAGGCGCTTCACTACGCGCATTCGAGAATTACGTAGCCAGAGCACATAAGTCTTACATCCAGCAGCCAGACATCGGAACACCCAAGTCCGGCACCTAGTAGCACCAACAACCAGCTACGTAGATCCGCCCCGCCATCTTGCGCCAGGCTTGCCGCTGAGGCGATCGATCCACTGCTTGCACTCCGCCACGAGGGTGGAGCCGTTCACGTGCGCCGAAGACTGGTGGGCATCGGGCCAGATCAGCCCATGCGCAGCCTTCATTCGCCTGCCTCCGGCCCGGCGGCTTCAGGGTCGCGCCGCAATCCCCAGTTATGCGCTACGTAGAAGAGACAGTCGAGCACGCGGCGCGGCAGTTTCCGCCAGTCACCGCTTAGCGTGTAGTGACATCATTCAAACTGACTCCTTGCTCAATTACTACTGATGATTTCAGTCAGCCTCTGCAGACCCCGCATGGCGGGTGTAGCTTCAAAGACATGGTTTCATAGTGAACCCAGTCGAGTCTACGATGACTTGGCTTTTCGTCCTAGTTTTGAAAGGAGTTGGCAATGAAGAAGGTATTATTTCTCTATCGTTGCGATGATGGCCTTGACACTTTCGGGAATTGGAGCCCCCCAGACAGCCCTGGCAGAGTCCGCGCCGACCGGCTCAGGCGCGGTGGGTATCGCGCCAGCCGCGCACGGATGGTGCAACGGAAAGACCCAATTCGGGAAGGCTGTTACCTACCCGTACACTCTTCGCTATGTTCCCACCATTAACGGCGATCGGAACTGCGCAATGTGGGAGCCGGCGAGAAGTTCTGGCGTCGAGGCAATGCAGGCGGCACTTCAGTTCTGCCGAGGGGGAGAAGGTAATCTCCCTATTCTCGATTCAATCGACGGGATCTGGGGCCCCAACACCACATCAGTGCTTCGCGCGATCCAACGATTCAAGCACATTCCAGCGGATGGGCAGTACGGTCCCCAGACCCACAATGCACTCAGTTACTTCACGTGGGAAGGGCCTGCGTACACTTGGTGCGCCTTCGATCCGAATGTGTGACACACAGGATCAAACACTCAGAGCGCACGCGCCTTGTCTTGGCGCTTGTTCAAGAGCCTTACAAGAGGAGACGAGTGATGCTCAAAGACCGGAAGCCCCTCATGGCGACAGTATTGACAACATGTTGCCTAGCCCTAAGCGCCTGCACGGTTCAGTCTGATGGCGCCAAAGAGGGTATCAATTGGCCCACGGTGACGCCTGGCGCAACAAGCACCGAGTCTAGCTGTAATCCCAGTGCGTCTGGGCCGACCACTCCACAGAAGGATGACTGGTCGGCCCAGACGCGCGCAGGCGACATGGAAGCCGATGCCATCTTGCCACTGATCGCATACGCTTCCGCCATGAACGGCCCGTCGGAGCCGCCAGATCGACTGGCCACCCTCGCGGAGCAGTGGGACAAGGTCGAGCAGGTCATCGCGTCATGCATGTCCAACAGGGGCTTTCGCTATACTCCAGTGGCAGCCAATCCGGAGCACCGATACGCGCCTGCCCTTCTGGGCAAGGGACTCGAGATTCTCCCGTTTCCCCGACTGTCCGCAAGCCGTGACACTGTCGCGAAGTACGGCTATGGAGTTTTGCCGCCGCCCGATGATGACCCCATGAATCCAATGGAAACCGAGGACCTGAACCGGGAGTACCAGTCAACGCTGAGTCAGGCCGAGACACAGGCCTATGACCGGGCACTCTACGGTGACA
Source organism: Propionibacteriaceae bacterium (assembly GCA_031286045.1). GTDB lineage: Bacteria > Actinomycetota > Actinomycetes > Propionibacteriales > Propionibacteriaceae > WQYJ01. The sequence goes on from JAITVA010000017.1 coordinate 15,926, forward strand.
TCAATGACCCAGACACAGCAAAGCAGTCCTGCTCAGGTCAAGCATCCCAACAAGGGACTGAACTACCGCCAGGGCCAGTGCAACAGTTTCAGGCAGAGTTTGGAACTCTGATACGCCAGGCGAGGTGGGGTGCGATCGAGGGACTTATGGAGAGCGCGCCTGCGGTTCAACTCAACCATGAGTGGGAATCCTGCATGAACGGGAATGGCGTCACATTTGACACCCACCTGAGCGGCAAGGGGCCGGGAATCGCACTCCACCAAGCCATCTCCACCCGCCCCGATGGCACCGTCGGCCCATGGCAGGACGACGCGCCCACGACAGACATTCCCGTCGAGGAAAAGAGCCTCACCGGCAGCGAACCAGAACGGGCTCTCGCATTGAAGGACTTTGACTGCCGCGCACAAACCGATTACGTGGCCCGCCTCACCACATTGCGCATCCAATCCGACAACGCATTCATCGAAAAGAACCGCGACGCACTCAACAGACTCCTCACCGCGGCGGAAGGTTGGTCCTGAGCAGGCAGAGACCACTTACCCTCTTCGAGTTCATGCAGCCCCCATTCCCGATTCATCGCCTTCACCCAAGAATCGTCAAAGACGCTATCCCATCCGCACGAACAGTTGAAATAACCCTTCCTTTTCATTGATTCATCGTCACAGGTCAAGCCGTCACAGGTTGACAGTAACGCTTGAGTGCACCCTGACGAGTGACACCCAGCGCCTGCCCGATCATTGGCCAAATCGCCCCTGCACAACGCGCCCGGTTGACCGCTTGGTTGATCCGGTAAGCCGACCCGCCCGCCTGACGGATGTCCACCCCGACACCACAACACCATGCAATAGTCTTGGCCAGTCACATGCACCTCGGGGGGACTCACCATGTCTACGAAAACGACTGCGCCAGCCGCCGCGACCTCGCTCGGCTTGATCGGACTGATCGGCATCATCATCTCAGCCATGGTCGGTGGCGGCATCTTCTCGCTGCCGCACGACATGGCGGCTTCGGCCTCCCCTGGCGCCATCCTGGTCGCCTGGGTCGTCACCGGAGTGGGGATGTGGTTCGTGGTCAACACCTTCCGCATCTTGGCCGACATCAAACCCAATCTGACCAGCGGTTTGTACACCTACGCGGAGTCGGGCTTCGGGCGCTTCATGGGTTATCTGGTCGCCTGGGGCTACTGGATCTGCAACTGCTTCGCCATCGTCGCCTACGCCGTTCTGGCCATGAGCACGCTCAATTCCTTCTTCCCCGTCTTCGAAGGCGGCAACACTGTGGCTGCGATCCTGGTCGGCTCGATCATCATCTGGGTCATCTTCGCCATCACCCTGGTCGGCCCGAGAGGCACCTCGATCATCAATCTGGTCGCCACCGTCGGCAAGCTCATCCCCATCATCATGTTCATCATCTTGGCCGTCACCGTCTTCAAGGCCAGCCTGTTCGTCCGCGACTTCTGGGGCAGGTCGGATGCGGGCGGCTCCGGCTTCGACTTCGGGGCTGTGCTCAGTCAGGTCAAACCCACCATGCTGGTGACACTCTGGGTCTTCATTGGTATCGAGGGGGCCGTCGTCGTCTCACGTCGCGCCTTGTCACAGTCGATGGTGCGTCAAGCCACTCTGATCGGCTTCCTGGTCACCTTGGCCTTGTACATCCTGGTGTCCGCTCTGCCGATGGGGATGTTCCCTGGGGAACACCTCGCCCAAATGGACAACCCCTCGATGGCGACCGTGCTCTTGGAACAGTTCGGAACCTGGGGGTCCACCATCGTCAGCGTCGGCGTGCTGGTCTCCGTGCTGGCCTCCTGGCTGGTGTGGATGATGCTGCTCGGTGAGATGCCGGCCGCTGCCGCCCGCAACGGCACGTTCCCCACCATCTTCGCTCGCGAGAACCGCCGCGGCACCCCCTGGGTCTCCCTCCTGGCCGCCGCCATCGTCATCCAAGTGGTGTTCATCCTGACCTACTTCTCCCAAGACGCCTGGAGTCTGATGTACTCCATCTGTTCGGTCATGGCCATGCCGTGTTACCTGCTGACGACCCTCTACCTCTTCAAAGTCTCGCGCAGCAGAACCTATGACGGACAAGGCCATTCGCGCCGATCTGCCCTCATCGTCGGTCTCCTCGGGTCGATCTACGGCGTCTGGCTGATCTATGCCGCCGGACTGTGGTTGGCCATGGCCGCCTGCCTGGTCTACGCCGTCTCAGTGCCCCTGTACATCGTCGCCCGCCGACAAAACGACCCGAAGAACCCCGTCTTCGCCGCCTACGAGTGGATCGTCCTCATCATCGTCATCGCCTTGGGCCTGGCCGGTCTGAGCTATCTGATCTGGGCCTGAGGCGCGTTCGGCGATACTAGACTGACCCCATGACTCGCACCATGACTGATCTTGACCACCTCGCTGACACCTTTTTTGAGGCGGAGGTGGCGGCCAGTCCCTTGATGATGACCTCGCTGGGGATGTCTGAGCGACAGGATGACTACGACGACCTGAGTCCTGCGGGGGCCGACGCCCACCAAGCCTTGGTGGATCGCATCCTTGCTCAGGTGTATGACGCTGTCGTCACCGACCAGTCGGATGGGGTGACCGCCTCGGCCCTGTGCGAGCGGTTGACTCTGGCGAGCGATCAGCACGCCATCGGCGCCGACCTGATGGACATCAACAACATCGCTTCCAACCTCCACACCATCCGCGAGACTTACGACTTGATGCCGACGGCGACCGAAGCCGACTGGGCCACCATCGCCAGGCGCCTCCAGGCCGTGCCTCGGGCGATCAACCAGTGGGTCGAATCTCAGATGGCCGGAATCGAGCACGGCGTCCGTCCGGCTGTGCGCCAGGTGGACACACTGGCCGAACAAGCCGAGGGCTGGATCGCGCCGAAGGGGTTCTTCGCCCAGTTGCCGCGTCGCGCCCACGAAGCCGTGCCCACCATGTCGGGGGCCACCCGCGACCTGTTGGCTAAGGGTGTTGAATCGGCCACCGGTGCGTATGCCTGGGCCATCCGCAAATTGCGCGCCACCATCCGGCCACTGGCGACCGACCAGGACGCCGTCGGACAAGTCAGGTACCAGCTCGCCTCACGATCCTTCCTCGGAGCCTCCGTCGACCCGGAGCAGACCTATCAGTGGGGTCTGGCTCAAGTGGCGTCACTGGAACAGCGCCAGGCCGACATCTGCGCCAGCCTTCGCCCAGGGTTGAGTGTGGCCGACACGAAACAGTCACTCGACGAGGACCCGGCCTACCTGTTGCGCGGATCGGCAGCCATGCAGGCCTGGATGCAAACCCGCGCCGATCAGGCCATCGCCGAGCTCGACGGCAGGCATTTCGACATTCCCGAACCAGTCAAACGTATCGAGTGCATGATCGCGCCAACCCATGACGGCGGCATCTATTACACCGAACCCAGCAGCGATTTCTCACGGCCCGGCCGGATGTGGTGGTCCGTGCCGCTGGGTCAGACCACCTTCTCCACCTGGCGTGAGCTGACCACCGTCCACCATGAGGGTGTGCCCGGCCATCATCTCCAAATCGGCCAAGCCGTCTACAACCAGGCCGATCTCAACAAGTGGCGTCGTTTGGGGTTGTGGGTCGCCGGGCATGGCGAGGGTTGGGCGCTCTATGCTGAGCAACTGATGGCCGAGTTGGGCTACATGGACGACCCCGCCATGATGCTGGGCGTCCTCGACTCCGAGGCACTGCGCGCGGTGCGGGTCGTCATCGACTTCGGTCTGCACTGCGGCTTCACTCCCCCGCGCGAGGTCGGCGGATCCGAGTGGACCTTCGACAAGGCCCTGGCTTACTTCAACGCCCATGTGGCGATGGATCCGGATATCGCGCGCTTCGAGGTGTTGAGGTACTTCGGTTGGCCCGGCCAAGCCCCGTCCTACCTCATCGGCAAGCGGATCTGGACCGAGATTCGCGAACAGGTGCGTGCCCGCGAGGGTGCCCGGTTCTCCCTGAAATCCTTCCACTCGCGTGCCCTCGCCCTCGGCTCTGTCGGCTTGGACACCTTGCGTGAGGCACTGGTCTAGTCTGGCGGCACAAGACTGCCCGCGCCTGTTGTGGGGCAACAATCGCTCGGATCCGATCTGTCATGACGGCCGCAGAACATGTGTCGCAGACACTCCAGTGAGTCTCATCCGAGGTGCTTCACCAGATGGTCCCAGTGCTACACTGAAGACATGCCAACCACCCTTCTCCGCCACTCCATCACAGAGACACCCGATATTGCCGAAGCCATTGACACGGCAGAAGCCCTCTGGCCAGACACAAGCCGCGCTGACGCACTACGACGCCTCATCGCCAAGGGGGCCGAGGCGGCTCGTCTTGACCTCGCAACACGGCGGGCTGCCATCGACAAATGGGCGGGGTCACTGCCTGACGTGTACCTTGACAAAGATGCTCAGGCGATGAAGGACGAGTGGCCGGCATGATTGTGCTCGACGCGTGTGTTCTCATTGGCTTCGTCAGCCCATCCGACGCCAACCACCAGGCTGCGGTACGGCTGCTGTCCACAACAGAACCGCTGCTTATCACAGCTCTCACAGGCGCCGAACTGATGGTGCGCCCAAGCTCCAGAAGCGACTGGCACTGGTCTGACCTCTTCCACGATCTCACCATCGAGACCATTCCCATCACCGCCGCCGACATGTCCGACATCGCCAAGGCCCGACGTGAGTCACGTCTGAAAATGCCCGACGCTTTGATCATATGGGCGGCCACCAGACACAAGGCCGCCGTCGCCAGTTTCGACCAGCAGTTGCTCACCCAGGCAAGCCGCCTCGGACTCAAGGTCGTGCAATGACCCTGGTCGCCGGGCAATCTCGGCCAACCCAACCATTCCCACTGCCTAACGGCCACTCCACGGTCATGATGGATCAACCGACCCCTCAAGCGTCGAATCATCACCGTCAAGGAACTGGCGAATCTTGAGAGCCACAACGGGGATGTTCATCTCAATAATCGACCACACCAGGTTGTCATCCACAATGTCCCACCCATGAGCCACAGCATTGCGCGTATCTTGCAGCGGCCGTAGCTCCAAACCTGGGTGGGCTTCGACGAACAAAGGATCCGCCTTGTGTATCCGATCGACACATTCGCTCATCTTGATGAGCAAACTCTCTGCGGCGAACCGCAACATCTCATCGTGACGCACTTGGACTCAGGATTGAGCGCACAAGACCGATTCCCGCCGCCCAGAAGAGTCTTCCTCAGGAAACACTGTGATCTGGATCGCCCCTCCGGTGCTGTAGTCCCGATAGATGATGGCATTCGGCCATCGTCGTCTCCACCGATCTCCGCCGCCCCTCCACACACCTACCCTCCTCTAGCGTTTTCCCTTGCCACAAACTAGTTATGAGTTATTCTGACTCTTGACATAATGCCCGAGATGGAGGAAGCTACTGTCATCGGGGCACGGCGATGTGGGCCTCGGTGAATCATGACAAGGACGACATCATGACAGCTACGACAGCCGACATCCGACGGGAGAACTCCTATGCGGTCGTGCGTGCCATCCATGCGGACACCCCGGCCAGTCGGCGCGGCGTCGCCAAGGCGACCGGATTGAGCTTCGCCACAGTGTCCACCATCTGTGCCAACCTGATCGACCAGGGCATTGTGGTCGAATCCTCGCGTGAGCGACCTCACACAGGACGACCGACCGGACTCATGACGCTCGACGGCGCCTACGGCCTGGTCATCGGTGTGGACATCGCCGAGACCTACCTCCACGCACAGACCTTCAACGCCGCACTTGAACCCTTGACCTGGACCCACCTCCCGCTCAACCCAAGCTCCACCGCACCTGAAGACGTGGTCGATCCGGTTCGACTGGCCATCCAGACCGAGGCCGCGCGGCATCCAGGCCAGCCTCTGCTTGGGGTCGGGGTGTCCGCCCCTGGGGTGGTCGACACGAGCGGCGGCGTCTCCATCTTCGCGGCCGGCTGGGCCTGGCACGACATCTCCTTGTTGACCATGATCGCCGATGGACTCGACGCCGACGTGCACCTGGACAATCCACTGCGCCTTCTGGCCGTGGCCGAGTCCTGGACGGATCCGCGCCGACTCGACCAGACCTACGTCGTGCTCAATCTCGGCACCGGCGTCGGAGCTGGCATCGTCATCGATGGGCGCCTCTTTCGCGGTCAAACCAATAGCGCAGGCGAATGGGGTCACGCCGTGCTGGTCAGCGACGGACGCCCCTGCCGCTGCGGCTCGACCGGTTGTGTCGAGGCCTACATCGGAGCGCCCGGCATCATCGCCACCCTGGCCACGATCGACCCCGACTCGCCCCTGCTCGACCCAGATGACCAGACGGCCACCATCGCCGCCATCGCCGCCGCCTGCGGGCAGGGCGATCCAACCGCGACAGCCGTCATCGCCGAGACCGCCCGTCACTTCGGTGACGCCGTGGCCTCCATCATCAACGTGCTGAACCCAGAGGTGGTCATCATGGCAGGCTGGGTCAGCGCCCAACTGGGCGATGTGATCTTGCGTCAAGCCCGGCCTCGCATCGACGCCCACACACTGGCCGTGCCCAGGTCAGTGGTGGATTTCCAGGTCAATCATGCCGATTCCATAACCAACCCGGTCAGTTTGGGCGCGGCCGCTTTGGCACTCGAACGCCATCTCACCGGCGTACCCATATGACGACGAATCATTGACAGCACAAGACGACTCAGCTGAAGGCGGTGCCGCCTCAGTCGAGTTTGGCTGGTCGCAACCTCCGCGGCCAGCCTCGCACAACCCGTCGCACCCCCCGGCGACGGAAAGGAGAGCACATGTCCCCCATCAAAAAGATCGTCGCGCTGACCGCGGCGACCCTCCTCACCGCCACCCTCACCGCTTGTGGCGGTTCCACTCCACCAACCAACAACACTTCAGGCGAGACTGGCAACAGTTTGACCGTGTGGGCCTGGGATCCGACCTTCAACGTCTATGCCATGAAGGAGGCCGCCAAGGTCTATCAGAAAGACCATCCCGACTTCAGCCTCAACGTGGTCGAGATCAAATGGGACGACCTTCAGGCCAAGTTCACCACCTTGGGCCAATCAGGTCAGACCGACCAACTGCCAGACATCTTCTTGATGCAGAACAACGCCTTTCAGAAGAACGTTTTGAGCTACCCTGACATGTTCGCCGACTATGACAAGGCTGGGGTCGACTTCAGCCAGTACCCCGCCTCGGTCGTCAACTACTCCACCGTCGACGGACACAACTATGGGCTGCCCTTCGACAATGGCGCCGCCATCGCGGCGTACCGCACCGATGTGCTGGAACAGGCTGGTTACAGCATCAAAGACTTCACTGACATCACCTGGGACGAGTTCACCACCAAGGCCAAAGATGTGTTAGCGAAGACCGGCAAGCCCTTGCTGAGTGGTCAGGCGGGCACCGCCGACATGATCATGATGATGTTGCAGTCGGCTGGAGCCTCCCTCTTCGACAAGGAGGGGCACCCCACCATCGTCGACAATGACGCTCTGATCAAGGTGATCGACACCTACAAGGGACTGCTCAGCGAGGGTGTCTTCCAGGCGGTCAACACCTGGGACGAGTACATCGGCACCTTCGTCAACGACAGTGTGGCCGGAGTCGTCAACGGCTGCTGGATCCTCGGATCCATTCAGTCGGCCAACGACCAGTCAGGCAAATGGGGCATCACCGACCTACCCAAACTCACCGGCTTGTCGTCAGCGACCAACTACTCGGCCAACGGCGGATCCAGCTGGGCCATCAGCGCCAACGCCAACTATGACTTGGCGGCCGACTTCTTGAAGGCCACCTTCGCCGGGTCAACCGACCTTTACGAGACGATCCTGCCCTCCTCCGGCGCATTGGCGAACTGGCTGCCGGCGGGCAAGTCACAGGCGTACGCTCAACCGCAGCCCTTCTTCGACAACGAAGCGATCTACACCAAGATCGTCGACTACGCGGCCAAGGCGCCCTCCAACAACACCGGCGCCTACTACTACGAGGCTCTCGCCGCCGTCAGCGCGGCAGTGACCAAGGTCACCTCGGGCACCGATCTCGCCACCGCTTTGCAAGAAGCGCAGAACACGGTCGAGTTCGCCATGAAGTGACGGTCCTCGACCTCACTTCTTCACCAAACCAGTGGTGTGGGGGCCTGCCCCCCTTGCCCCCACACCACTTTCTCTCCCCTTCCCCCTCAACGGAGGTGCCCGACGTGTCCACGATCGCGCCAACCAAACCCAACCCAACCGACCCGCCCACAAGCTCGACCCCACCCGGTCGCCGTGAGCCGCGACGTCGATCTGTCGCGACACCGCCTGGCGACTCGCGTCACCGGACGCGACGAAGCACCGTGCTCGGCCTGGAACGCCGCCACAGCCTGACCGGATGGGCCTTCCTGATCCCGGCCGCCGCCCTGATCGCCATCCTCAACTTCTGGCCCATGATCGAGGCCTTCATCTTGTCGCTGGAGACAGGCAAGGGCGCCAGACTGCACCTGTCCGAGCCACTCTGGCTCAACTACACCCGCCTGTTCAACGATGACCTCTTCCGGCTGACACTGGGAAACACCCTCATCTATCTGGTCGTCCAGGTGCCGATCATGCTGGTGTTGGCGCTGATCTTGGCCATGTTGCTCAATGACCCTCACCTGCGTTTCAAGTCCTTCTGGCGCACCGCCATCTTCCTGCCCTGCGCCGTCTCGCTGGTGTCCTACTCACTGGTCTTCCGCACATTGTTCGCCAACGACGGATTCGTCAACGACACACTGATGGGATTGCACCTAATCAATGAGCCCATCCAGTGTCTGGCCAACACCGGCACAGCCCGAGTGGTCATCATTCTGGGACTGCTCTGGCGCTGGACGGGCTACAACATGGTGTTCTACCTGGCGGCCCTGCAGAACCTGGACTATTCGACTTTCGAAGCCGCGCGCATCGATGGAGCCGGACCAGTCAAGACCTTCTTCCACGTGGCCATTCCCCAGCTCAAACCCATGATCGTCCTGACAGCCATCATGTCAACCAACGGCACGCTGCAACTGTTCGACGAGTCATGGAACCTGACGGCCGGAGGTCCGGCCAACACCACCATGTCGATGTCCCACTACCTCTATAACCTCGCTTTCTTCAACAATCCGAACGTCGGCTACGCGTCGGCCCTGTCCTACGCCATCTTGATCCTGGTGGCAATCCTCGCTCTGATCCAAATGAAGGTGGCTGATCGTCGTGACTAAGAAACTGCGCTACCTGCCCCGCTACGCTCTGCTGACCGTCGCCGCTGTGGTGTCGATCTTTCCCTTGTACTTCATGGTTGTCGGCGCGACCAACACCAGTCAGGATGTGCTCAGCTCCCGACTGCTGCCCGGCGCCAACCTGCTAAACAACATCCGTGACCTGTTCGCTCTCCAAAACGTCGGGGCCGCCTTATGGCATTCTGCTGTGAACGCTGTGACCACGACCGTGCTCGCCCTGGTGGTCTGCTCAATCGCTGGATACGGTTTCGAGGTCTTCCACTCCCGCGCCAAGGATTGGGTCATGAATATCTTGCTGCTGGCGATGATGATCCCCTTCGCGGCGACCATGATCCCACTGTTTCGGATGTTCGCCTCCGCCGGCTGGGTCAACTCCACCATCGCGGTCGTCCTGCCGGCAGTGTCCACACCCTTCTTGATCCTGCTGTTCCGCCAATCCTCCCGCTCTTTCCCCCATGAGGTGGTCGAAGCGGCCCGACTCGACGGGTTGAGCGAACTCGCCATTTTCGGCCGCATCTTCGTTCCCATGATGCGCTCGACCTACGCCGCCGCAGCCGTCATCACCTTCATGGCGGCATGGAACAACTTCCTGTGGCCCAGGGTCATTCTGATCGACAACCAGGCCCAGACCATGCCCATGCTGATCTCGAACCTGGTGGCCGGCTACGTCACCAACTATGGCGTCTTGATGCTGGCGGTTCTGATCGCCTGCTTGCCCACCATGGTGGTCTTCCTCGTGCTTCAGCGCAGCTTCGCCAATGGCATCACCGGGGCGATCAAGTAGGCCACTGTGGATTGTCGCGCCCATCCATCACCACCCATTACCATCACTACTATCTCTTCCCTAGGAGTCACCATGACCATCGATCTGGCTCGTTTGGCCGATCCCACCTTCTTCGCCGAGAATCGACTGCCCGCCCACAGCGACCACCGCTGCTTCGCCACGAGCGCTGAAGCCGCGAGCGGTGTCAGCAGTTACGAACAGTGCCTCGACGGGGTGTGGAAGTTTCGCTATTCACCCACGCTCAGTCAGGCTCCTGACGACTTCATGACCCCAGGCTTCGAGGCTGCGGACTGGGATGACATCCCCGTCCCGGCCCACCTTCAACTCCAGGGCTACGGTCGCCCTCAGTACACCAACACCCAATACCCCTG
>JAITVA010000071.1 GCA_031286045.1 Propionibacteriaceae bacterium
CGGCGTGAGTCGGATCGCGGGCTGGACGGTGGCGCAGAATCTGCGTCACCGTCTGATAAGGGGTTTTGTCCATCGACGAACTGGGATGCCTGTTTGCGGCGGGCGTTGTCGGCGGCGATCTCTTCCTTGAGTTTGGTGTACATGTCAGCCAACTCGACCCTGCTGTATTGCTTTTGCAGCACCACGTCGTCACGCTCAGCCATCAACGCCGAGAGTGTGTCGGATAGGCCCATGCGCATCCACACGTTGACGTGTCGCCAGCCGAGTTTCTTGATCGCGGCCAGGCGGCGTGCCCCGCAGATGAGCACACCGTCCCGGTTGATCGTGATCGGCTGCAACAGGCCGACTTGGTTGATGGATTCAGCCAGAGCATCGATGTCGCCGAGGTCGTGACGATGGCGGGTGCCGACCGTGATAGCTTCAACAGCCCAATCGACGCGGAACTGATCGGAGTCGCTCATGTGCGCCTCCAATGCCTACCCGGTGCGACCAGCCGGATACCCCTGGCCAAGGTCTTGTCCTTGACTAACTGGTCGATCTCCTCGCCCAAAGCGAGCCGCAACAAAATGCCGCGTCCTTTGTTGGTGATGCCCGCCTGGTCGGCGGGGTTGCCAAGCAACAGACGCAAAAGTCCGGTCCAACTGCCCGCAGGCAGATCGGTGATCGCCCGCCACTTCTTGTCCTTACGCAGCGCCTCATAAGCGGCAGGACGAGACCCGGCAACGGCCAGCCGCCTCAAAATGACCTCGACCGCAGTGGCCGTGGCCTCCAACGGCCACCCCTGCATCGTGAACAGCCGCGCGATCTGTTCGGCTTGTTCAGCGATGGAGGGGCCTGGCCAAGGTTCGCGCTCTGGGTCGTCGGTGATGGTGAAGTTGTGGTCGTATTCCCAGATCGGGGTTTCCCGGTCGGAGAACCGCTCGGGTGTGACGCCGGTCAGCCCGCCGCGTCGGGCGGTCTCAATCGAGCACAAGGCGTCGTTGGCGAACTCCCACGCCTCAATCGTGGTAGTGACACCGTGAACGATCACCGCCCACGGATCATCTCCGAAGAACACCGACGGGTTCCGCATCGCCTCAAACGCCGCAGACCCCGCATCATCAGGTTCTAAGCCGTGTTTGCGGGCCAGTTGGGCGAACCGGTCGATGGCGTAACGGATCAGCTCATCAGCTTCCGGGTCGGTGCGCCAGGCGTCGTTGCCTTTGATATGGAGGCGCATCAGGAAATGCCGCAGATACTCCGAGTCCGCGAACCTGGAACGTTGGGCCATGTCTGATTCCTCCTTACACTTAGTAGTCGTTTGAGACGGCTTTCTGTTCACCTCGTCACCGCCTGCCCTTGTAAGTACACGGTTTGCCCGAACACCGAGGGTGGCGGCAGCGCTGCGGCAGAACGACGGGCAATACCGCTTCGGGTGACCGGGTTGATCGACGCCATACCCCTACGCAACCGCCGAACCGTGGCCTCCTGTGCGGCCACGCCCTTATCGCCCAATCGGATGCCGCCACGGGTCAACAGGTCAGAAGCACGCACCCACTCAATCCCGCCCCTCCGCTTCGCATCCGGGGATACGTGTCGTCCGTCGGTCTTTCGGCGCTGCACGCTGGGGTCGCCGTGGCAGGCCAGGGCCGAGGGTTCGGCCCGTGGTTGCTGGGGTTCCGTCTCGCGTGTGACGGCTTGGCCAGGGTGTTGGTTGTGTGGGTCAGGCATTGGTTGTTCCGTTCGCTAGTTGTCGCAGCCAGCGCCCGACGGTGGTTGGGTCCACACCAAGACGTTGGCCAATTTCCTTGTTGGACAAGCCCTCGCCTTTCAGCACAGATGCCCGTTCCATCAACCAGGTGCGCGACTGCTCCCCAACGGGCTCGGATGATTCCCTGACCGCCTCGGCGGGCTCTCCGGTGACACGGCGAATATCGGCCAGCAGAGCACGCAGTGTGTCATCGGCAATGGAATCCAAGCCCTCGGCCACCTCTTCTCCAGGTATGTCCTCCTCGGCTGGGGCGTCATTGACCTTCACGTCAACGGGCGCTTGTACGTCATCGCTGGCTTGGTCCGCAACCTCTTGGCCAGCTCCCGGCCCTGGCGTTAGGTCTTCTCTCTGGACCGGTGGTGGCACGGGCGTTCCAGCGGGCGCGGCGTTGTTGGTTGACACTGGTGGAGCCGTCGGTTCCGAAAAGCTGGGTGTCGGTGATTGAACCAACGCAGGCTGCATGTCCTCGACCGGTGGCAGGACCGAGGCGTGAGTCGTATCTTCGACCGGCAGTGGCGGTGCAGTGTGTTTGCGTTTCTTGGGTGGCTTGAACTCGGCTGGCCGGGACAGGACGACAGTGAGGTGTGTGACGGCGAGCAGGACAATGGGTGGGATGGACGAGGCGGTCGCCGCCAGGGCGTGCGGGACAGCCAGGTCGGGGGTCATAGCGGCTTGGATGGCGTTGGCCGTGACCGACACGACCGCGCCGCAAATCAGTAGCAGCCACGGATACCACGCACCGTAGCGCCCAGCCATGGCCACGGCAGCGACCGTGGCGACGACGATGATCCCGTCCACGATCAGCGGCCACAACCACGGATCGGCGATACCGGACATCTCTGCCAGATGGGTCAGCGACCGGTATGACAACCAGAACGCCGAGATACCAAGGAAGGCCGTGCCGATGATGCCGGTGGCCTGCACCCAACGCGACATACGCCCCGACGGCGGCTTCACAGCGACATCACCGCCTCACCCCGGAAAGGGCGCGGCTCGCCGACCGGAGCGGGAACTCGTTGCTGCGCCGTTGAAGCGGTTGGTTTTGGGTTAGTGCGAGTCCGGTAGGCTGACCGGATCGTCGCGGTGATTTCGCGTGTCTCCAGGCCGAGCCCTTCGGCATTCGGGCCGAGCACAGTGAGGGTCTCTGTGATGTCGTGTCCGGCTCGCGCCATCTGGCAGGCCGCCCAGAACAGACCACTGTTGCGATTGCCAGGTTGAAGCCCAGTAACCACTCTTGCCATCCGATCTGCCAGACCGTCGGCGGAATACATGACCGGGTGACGTGCAGCGAGTTCCCGACGCTTGGCCCAGACGGGATCGACGAAAGCGCGAAGCCTGGCCACATCAATGGGTGCAGGGCTGCTACCAAGGTGGGTCACCTTGTACTGGCCGTGATGCCCGTCATCCAGCCGAACGACAGACGGCGGAGCCACGATGTATCCACCCGAGCCCCGAAAGTCCACCTTCGCTGATGTCGCCCAGCAGGTTTGCTGGTTCGCCGGGTCGGACGGGTAATACAGGTGCAGCCCACCCGAGGGCGTGGTCACAGCAACCACCCAACCCACGGCCAAGCCCCGGTTCGCCGCTTGCCTGAACGTCGGGTAGCCGTTCCCGTCGGGACGCATGTCGATATCCACCACGTCAATACCGGATAAGTGCCCGGTCGGGATACCGATGTTGGCCCGTGGCACCTCCCGCCACCAGGCGGCAACCTGCCCGGTGTCCGTGGTCGCGTCAAGGAACCCATGCGGCGACCAGGGCCGCTTCTTACCCGGCACACACGGAAACACCGGCACTCCCGACGAGGCAAGAGTGGCTGCCGCCGTCGGCAGGTCGTGGTGTTGGATACGGGAGAACACGTCCCAGCCGTCGCCGATCATGCGCCCACCACCAACTGCTGCCCAGCCAGCGGCATCACCTCAACACCAGTGATCGCCTGACTCGGCGTAAGCCTCGACGAATGCTGGACGAGTTGAGCACGGTTCAGGCCGGGCGGGTCACCGCCACCAATCTGCTCAGTGTCAAGCGCATTCAGGATCGCCAAGGCCGTGCTGCGGACCCGTTCCCCGGTGGCCTGTACGACCTCGGCGGGTGACTTGTCCCTGACGGTCGTGGCCCAGCCCGACACATACGGGATGGTGTAAGAATCAGTCGGCATCCCATGAGCAGCGCCGATCATCATCGCCACCGACTCCGCCTCAACCTCCCCAATCCCACGATGATGAGAGAAACCCTCCTCGTCGGGGTTATGCATCCTCACATGGGCGAGTTCGTGAGCCAGCGTCTTGACCTGAGCGGCATCGTCCATGTCAAGGCGGACCTTGACCGTCCGCTCCAGATAGTTCGTCACACCATTCGCGCCAGAAATCTCACGGGCGTCAGGCACGCGGTGGAGCGTGAAACCCTCAGCCCCAACCAGAGTGGCCAGGCCACCCCACAAACCGGTCGGAGCCTGACCCTCCAAGAGTTTCGGGCCGGGCCGGTCGGGCACCGGGTCGCCGTCGGTCTGGCACACATCCCACACATAGGCAGGCTTGACATTCACAATCTTCGTCCGCACCACCTCGCCGGGTTTGGCCTTCTCCTTGAACCCGAGGACACGCCACGAATCCGGGTCCGACGGCGTGGCCGATGCCAGCCGCTTCAAGACCGGTGCCTGGATCATGTAACCGCGCTGGCCACGTATCACGTTGCGGCCCATCGACTCCCACTGCCGAAACCCCGCCACATAGCTGGGAAACGGCTCAGTGATCGAGCCGGTCGCGTACCGCTCGGCATGCTGGACATAGATCAGCAGAGTGTTAGCGAAACTACGAGACCGAAACTGAGCAGCGAACGTCATCGCCCTAATCCAGTCCTCACCAGTAACCAGCGACTCGACAGCCACAGCCAGCCGCTCATGCAAAGCCTCAAGCTTCGCCTCACGCTGATCACGCCACACCGGATTCGACACCACAAGTGGCCCCTTCCCTCGGGAACAGTTGGACACCTGATAGGTGCGGGACAGTTCCCAGGAAGAAGGCTGGACAGATTGGTGCGACGCGATGCACCAATCTGGATCGCAGTACGCACTGGATTACTCGCACCAGTGGTGCGAGTAATCCAGTGTTGAGTCAGCTTGCCCGCTGACCGGACGCGAAGTGCTTCCCTGCTGCTGAGGGATTGACTACTTCAGGCTAGGAGCTCACCCGTTCGTACAGGTGAGCCTCAAGAGACCTCATTTGGGTCTCTACCCTTTGGGTGAGGATTGGATCATCGATGCGGATGCCTAGTTCGATGTTCAGTTGCTCGGCGCTTTTGGAGAAGTTGGCGCTGGTGACGAGTAGGAACTGGTGGTCGATGGCGATGAATTTGGCGTGGTTCCGGGGCCGCTGACCGTCACTGTGAGCGCAAGTGCGGAGAATGACGGCCCCGGCTAGCTCGGTGGCAATCTCTGTCGTGGTGGGTTTCCATGACTCGGGTCTGGAGTCTGCTGCGTCTGTGTCCACGTAGATGCGGACATTGACTTCTGTTCGTGCGGCGGCTTCTTTCAGTGCTGTCCACAATGCGGAGGAGCGTTGGAAGTTGAAGGTGGAGCAGATCACAGACTCACGGGCTGCGGTCACGAGATGATGAGTTGAGGCAGTGAGCCCACCATGTTCAGCCAGGTTGTGGGGAGTGGTCCAGACAGGAGTGATGGTGGTTACGTGACGGTGGACACCTTCGATGGCGCGAAGTACGGCTATGGCCAAGTCTCTGTTGTCCAACCCGAGTCCAGCTTCCTGGAGCATCTGGCGGACTTCGGTGCGGCGGGCTTGGCTAACTACTTTGAGTGCCTGGGAGAGGGTTTCTCCTCCGCTCAGGTGGTCGGCTAGTTCTTTGGCCTCGGTCCCGGTGAGGTAGGAGCCGAGGTCACGGGGTCCGGCTTGGTCAGCCATCGTGATTCCCGAAATACGCCAGTCCCGCGTAGGGTCCAGGCAGGGACACGACGAACCGACGGTCGAGGAACCGGTTGGCCCGTTCGCAGGAGGTCTCGGATGCCATCACGCAGCAGTGACAGGCCGCGCCGTGTAGGAAGTCCTCCGGGTCTTTAGGCACCCGCCGCGCGCACACCGGGTCTGACGAGCAACGGGTCAGGACACGCAGAGCGTCGTTAACGATGCCTGCCAGGCGATCTTTTTCAGACAAGGAGACCAGTCCACCGAGGGTTCCGTCCGAGTCAGAGGCAGTGGTGCAAATCAAAACCCCGGCGGCGGCGGGCCGGTCGTCACTTTCCGGCCAAGCGTACAAGCGTTCAGATAAGCTGGCGGCGCCATAGCCGGAGGACATTGCCATCTGGCGGATCAGTGCGTGGGCGAACGTATGGATCAGCCAGTAGCGCGGTGGGCGGAGCCGCTCGTCAGGGTTGACTTCCTTGGCGGTCTCCGAGAAACGGCGCTCGAAGTTGCGCCAGTGGGCTTGCCGGTGCGCCTCCCACAAATCGCTGTCCAGAATCTTAGCTTCCCACGATGCCACAGCGTCCAGGTCGAGTTGTAGGAAGATGCCTTCGCCTCGGTCTTCGGTGGCGGGCACCCAGTCAGGTCTTCCAGATCGGGTGAGCCGGACCAGGCGTGAGCCCATGTCGTTGACCCGATCCAGGTCGTCGATCCGCGTGAAGCCGAGGACGGCGTTGACTTTACGCAACCGGTCCACTGCCAAGACGCGCGAGACACCTGAAGGCATAGCAGCAGACAAGTCGCGGGGTGAGAGTGTGAGACCACTGCGTTCATCGGTGTGTCGCTCTGAAGCTGGTTCCAGTTGGAGGTAGCGCCATTCGGGAACCAACAAGTCCACGGGCTCCCAGGCGGCCTTTCGGGCCTCGCGCTCGACTTCAGTTTCGGGCTCGGCCTTGGCTAACGCGAGCAGGGTGTTGAGGCCTGCATCAGGTAGCTCGTTGAGGTCACGAGCATCGCTGCGTTTCAGCAACAGGCGGGCAGTGCGCACATCTGCGTCAGCCAGGTCGTCGCCAAGAACCGAGGCTAGACGCACGGCGTCGTCCTTAGCTTTGTCAGCCGGATCGAGGCGGGGCATGTCGATGATGGACTGGAAAGCGGGAAACCACAGATTAGACGCTCCGACCAGCATCAGACGGGGTTCCAGATCACACCCGGTGGTGTCGAAACCATCCAGATGGGGCAACCGGCCCCGGCACTTGGGGAGTTTCATGCGTCCGTCGGCACCCTGGGCCTCCGACATCGTGCGCGAGGCTTGGCAGGAGTCGCAGACGATGATGGCGCTCGCCCCTTTCCCTGCTGTGCGTTCAACCATCTTCAGCACCGGGATTGGGGCTTTCGGGCACGAACCTCCATGGTGAACCCACCAGGAGTAAGGGAACTCGTCTAGGTGGCCGTTGGGACAGGCGATCAGGTAGCGGGCGGGCACAGTCGGTTGTCGGCGCTTCTTACCGCCACCGGCTTGACCGCGCCGCCCATAGCAGTTGACATGCTCGAAGACAGCCTCGTCGGATCGGTATGGATGCGTGTTTTTGTACCCCTCGATGAACGCGCTGATCGGAGCCAGTCGGTCGCACCCGGTACAGCGCAACCACTGGGGGAACACGCGCGCCGGGACGCCGAGGTCTGATCCCTCGCGGGAGAACGTGTTTGCCGTGGGCTGCCATGGGAACGGTCGTAGCTCGGCTACCTGGTTGCCGACCATGAGGCGGACGGCTTCCAGCAGTCGTGGCGCATGGACTGTGGGCGGCTGGCCATCGCGCCTGTCCCAGATGCGGTCCCATTCATCAAATCCAGTTGGCATGACCGTGAAATGGGGAAGGTCGATGATCGAACCTGGCCCATACGTGTAGAGCAGAGAGGATGGTCGGGCGGAGCCGACCTTGGCGAAGTTCTTCTTGGCGTTCTCGGCTTCGAGTTTCTCCCCGTCACCCAATGGATCGACGCTGGAATTGGCATCGTGCAGAATTGTCATCATTCACCACCTTCCCTGCTGGGCTGGGCTTCCCAGTTGGGCGATCCTGCCGGTTCCCGGTAGAACAGTCTTTCCGGGTTGGGTGAGACCAACAGGTTGATCTCAGGTTGGACTTCGCGCATCGAGTTGGCCACTACGAAAGGAGCCCCTCCGATAGTGCCCTCCCGTGACCGGATTGACTCCGCCGACCGGATCAGCGCACCGTACCTGGTCGCGTCAGCGAACCGCTCATAGGCCAGTACTAGTTGCTTTTCAGTTAGTTCTCGGTGGCGGGCCTCCCACACACCCAAGCGGTTGATCAGCCGCAACCGGGCATACTCGGCAGAACCATCACTGGAGTCCGTAGCCTTCCCGATCCGGGCCCCGAGAGCGTCAATCAGGCGCTCCATGAAGGGGCGCTCAGTCTCCACCCTGAAAGCGTCCTTCTCAGGTGATAATCCCGCTGCCTGTGCGGCTTGAAGGACTCTGGCCGCACTAATCAGAACCCCCTCCAGTCCGCGCTCTAGCGAAGTGACCGAGAAGGGTGTGACCGACAGGGGTTCGACACGGGAGTAGAACGTCTCATGGAAATGCCGGAACTGTTCATAGTGGGCCAAATCGCGGGGCCTGGCCCAGTTTCCCAGTGTTACCACCAAACCGGGCCGCTTGCCGTCCCGCCCGACGCGCGATGACGCTTGGATGTACTCGGCGGTCATTTTGGGTTGTCCGACCATCAGCATGAGGCCGAGCCGTGTCACGTCCACTCCGACTTGGAGCATCGATGTTGCTAAGACGACATCGAACGGGTTGGTGTCACGGGTGGGAGGTTTCCCGCCAGCGGCTCGTGTCGCCCGTGCGGCCTCGCGCGCCTGGGTTGAGTCGATGGCCGGGTCGAACGGTTGGGCCATGTCATCAAGTGTTTTGGTGATCTCGCCCGAAGAGATGCGGCTGGTCAGTTCACCAAGGTTGACCGATCCATAATCTGTGCCCAGTCGTGATGGCAGTTTTGAGCCTGGGCGGCCCTTGAACAGAGCGGTTTGGATGTCGTCTTGAACGTAGCGGGCCATGCCTGCCAACTCGCGGGTCGCTGAGAAGTAGCCCACAAGGGTCATATATGGGTCCGCAGCCTCCCCTGCCCGGTCGAGCAGCAATTGCGCGCCCGCCATGAGTGCCTCAGCCACCTGGATTTCGGCAGTCGTCAACTTCACTCCAGTCGTGGACAAACCGACATAGCGGCGACCAGGAGCATCCGGCCCGACCGGCATCTCCCTGGAGAAGAACGTGTCGGACGAATCGATCACTTGAGGCGGGAACACGGTGACACCACGCCCATACAAGGCCCGAACCTGCTCGGGCGCATTACGAACGGTGGCCGATGAAGCCACGATGACAGGCTTGACGGTTCGCCGCTCAGCGTCTTGCCAGGTTGTCATCGCGTCAATGGCGACCTCGAACAAGCCGACGGTTGTGCCCAGCGCCCCGGTGATGAGGTGAAGCTCGTCTTGGATGATGAGGTCTGGCGGACGAAGCCGGATGACCGGATGGATTGCTGCCGCATCAATCCCTGGCTTGGCTGGGTGTTTGCTGCCGTCCTTGATCGTGCAGCCGTCGTAGTCGGGATGGACGAAGCCGTGGCGGTCGCAGCGTTTCGAGACGTAGCCGAACAGTGAGGCCGCTTCGCCTTCGCGGGCGAGCCGAGCGAACTTGTCCACCGTGGCGATCACGAAAGCCGGAACCAGTCGGTAGATTTCCTCATCCGTCGTCAGAACCGGAATGCCCTCGGTTACCCGCCCGCCTTCCGAGAAAGGGCATGTCCCGAACTCGTCTGGGCAATGAACCATCACCCTGGCCGTCACTTCATCTATGGTCACGTTCTGGTGAGACAGGGATGCACCGCACCACGGACACCGGCCCAACTGCAACGCGGCGAACCGATAACCCGCGCCCGCACCACGCGCCCGCAGCTTACGTAACTCCTCCTCGGCCTCTTTAACCCGCTTCGGAGACACGCTCGTCCCCACCCACAAACCGATTCGGAACGGCTCGTCACCCCACGTCACCGGGTCGTCTTGACGGGCCAACTCAGCGGCGCACACCAGAGTCGTCGCCCGCTGGAACTGCTGGGATGTGAGCAGACGGAGCGTGTAACGCATCAGCACCGTCACGCCAGCCCGGCCATCCAACTGCCCATCCGCCGTCGTCAACAGGCCCTTGTTACCCTGACGACGGCGAATAGCGAAAGCAAAAGCCGCAAGACCAAGATAAGCCTCGGTCTTGCCTCCGCCAGTCGGGAAAAACAACAACTCGACCTTAGCCAGATCGCCGGAACGCCGCCCAGCCGACGGTTCAGCGAGAGAACGAAGCTGCATCAAGATGAAAGCGATCTGAAAGACACGCCACGAATGCGGTGCCTTCCCTGCCAGCACCTCAGCTTCAGCGGACTCAACAGCCAAGTTCGGGCTCTTCGTACGTAACTCGCTGATCTGGGAATGCACGCGTTGATCGGCCATGACCCGGTTCATGAACTGGAAACACCGCAACACTTCGGCGTCGCCGACCAGGAAAACCAGCCCATCAACCAACTGCGCGAACACCTGCCGTGCTTCAGCCACCGCTTCTAAGGCCTCATCCTGAAGGTGCATGGGAAGCTCAGACGCTTGGGCGTCACGCGCGTCCAGCCATTCACCATAGGCCACGACAATCGGGCGCAACCCAACCTCGACCTCGGCAGCACTCGCGGAAGCCAGAGCCTTCATATCCAGCAACGCTCCCGGAACTTCTTTGGCCGAAGTCTGGGGCGTCTCCGCAGTCGGCAGCCACGTCGTCCACACCCGGTCAGCCCGCCGAGTCCCCTCCGATTGGTGCCAATCCACCGAGCAGGTCCGCCCAATGGCAAACTCCAAGCGGTTGCGGTACTGCAACTCCAGGCGGCGCAACTCGTCATCTGGCTCCCACCGGGTGTCCTTAGTCACGTCCCGCACAGGCAAAAACACTGCCGCGCCGTCCGCGTCCACATGAAGCTGTGTCTGGAACATCCAAGCATTAGTCGGAATCCGACGCGGAGTCTCTCGATCATTACACAGAGCCACGTCCACCAGCAGCCGGTCCAACTCCGAGTCCACATACGAGTCCACTCGCAACACCACATCATCGTGTAGCGTGAACTCGGCGGTCGTCCCAGGCAACATGTCGGCGACCCTCACGCGTGTGTCCACGTG
>JAITVA010000167.1 GCA_031286045.1 Propionibacteriaceae bacterium
CACGCGACCAAGCCCTCCAGGCCTACCACCAACAACACCCCGAACGCTTCCACCAACCACCCCAAACCCCCAAACCAGCCACCACCGTCGGCATCAACCTCCCCAAAACCACCACCCAAGGACTCCACCCAGCTTGACAACGCGCGCAGAGTCGAGTTCGCGTGATGAAAACCCCGAGTTGGGGATGGGAAAAGCCCCGAGGGCCCGAGGGCCCGAGGTCGAGGTTCGGGTGCCTACGACAGCATGATCGACCCGTTCATCGCACACAATGACCTGGTCTGCGGGCCGCCGGGGCCCACTCGCGCAGCGGAAGTCAGAGATGCGATTGATCGAAGTCTGAGACAAGGAGCGCCTTCATGCGGCGTGCGCCGTAGACCCCGAAGTCAGCGGAAAACCCATTGTCCGATCAACTGGCCGATGGCCTTGATGTCGGTGCCCCTTGTGAACTCGAGTTTGACCTTCCCGAGGCCCGAGAACCACAGCTCAAGTTCACTGTCCAGATCGAAGGTGCCCGCCGTCTCCACGGAGAATGCTTGAATCTTGTTCAGGGGCAGAGAAGTGTAATCCACCTTCTTCCCGGTGATGCCTTGCACGTTGACTGCGATGATGCGCAGGTTGGTGAACACAACCGAGTCGCGAAGCCCGGTGAAGGCGAGGACAACCTGCTCATTGTGGAGGAGGAGGGCTTGCAGTTTCTGGGCCGCTTGGACTGGATCAGATGGGGCGAGTTTGAGATATGAGGCATTGTTGAAGTCAATCATTGAACGCTCCTAGTGACATGAGGTTGACGGCCTTCATCCTAGCCTCAATGAAGAGCAAATGTGCGGGTCGGCGGTGGCCTCGCGTTCAGGGCTTACAAGGCGGGGCGATCCCCTGTTTCTCAGGCGTTGACGAGTTGGTGAGCGCGTTGATAAGACACGCCAGTGAGTTGGCCGATGTCACGCAGGGTCAAGGGAAGTCGGGCGCCGCAGGGTCAAGGGAGGCTGGGCGCCGCAGGGTCAAGGGAAGTCGGGTGCCGCAAGGTCAAGACAAGCCGGGCGCCGCAAGGTCAAGACAAGCCGATCGCCGCAGGGTCAAGACAAGCCGATCGCTAGAAGGTCGGTTGCCATCAGGATTGGGCACTCTCACGCCCAGCCACCCCAGCCCAGCCGAACGACTCCCCACCCTGAACGCACCTTAACAAACGATCAAATCCCTATATAGTACGCTGTCATATTAACTTAACCGCTTAATTGACAGGAGGTGGAGAGCCGCCTTAGGATGCTGACCGTACATACGGCCATGCAAGGAGGCATTATGAAATGGAGACAAGCGATCGCGCTGACGATTGCTGTGGCGGCGACAGCCGCACTGACGGGCTGCACGGTGAAAGGATCGGGCGGCGCAGAAGAAGACAATACCCTTACCGTGTTGACGAACGTGACCCCGACGGACGAGACCGGCAAGGTCCAAGCCCAAGTGGTCGCGGACTTTGAGAAGGCCACGGGCAAGAAGGTCAAGCTCATTCCATCCGGTGAGAGCATCCCCGATGTCTACGAGACTTCGGTCGCTGGCGGCAAAGAGGCGGACGTCGTCATGGTCAACCTGGCCGAGAAGTCGAACGACTGGGTGAAGAACGGCATCGCCAAGCCAGCGTCCGACTACCTCGACGCCTGGGGCCTGACCGACAAGATTCTGCCCTCGGCCTTGGACGCCTGGAAGGATCAGGACGGCAAGGTCCAGGGCTTCCCCTACAGCGGTTTCGTCTGGCCGACCTGGTACAACATGGACCTGCTCTCCCAGGCGGGAGTCAAGGAGCCACCCACCACGACCGATGATTTGCTGGCCGCTGCGGCCAAGCTCAACGCCGCCGGCATCCCACCCTTCATCATCGGGGGCAACGACTGGTCGGGCCAGAAGCTCTTCCTCCAGATCGCCCAGTCTTATATGAAGGCCGACGAGGCTGAGAAGGTCTTCTCCAAGGGCGGTTTCTGTGGCAACGCCAACGCCATGAAGGGCATCGAGTTGTTCACCGAACTGCGCGATGGCGGGGTCTTCGTCAAGGACACCCAGGGCTACACCGCCGATCAGATGAACGCCTCCTTCTACGAGGGCAAGGCAGCCATGATGTCGGCCGGTTCATGGGCTTTCGGCAACGCGCCTGAGGCCTTGCAGGCCAACGTCAAACTCGCTGGCTTCCCGGTTCCGTCCAATGGGGCATACTCCAAGCCCACCGCCTACAACGGCTTCACCGGGCTCGGTTTCTGGATCAGCCCCAACGGCGCCAAGGAAGGCAAGATCGATTTGGTGAAGCAGTGGATCACCGCCTTCTATACTCCTGAGATCGCCGCCGCCTACGCTCAGGCCTCCAACGGTCCGGTCGCGGTCACCTCGACCGAGGGTGGCAACACAGAGATCGCCAACAAGCTGACTGCCCAGGCGGTCGAGTCTGTGCCCGGTCTGGTCGACTTCGCCCTCATGCCTGACACCGTCGTGCCGGGCAACCAGGCCGACGCCATGATCCGTCAGACCAGCGCCGCCTACGCGCCGGGTGTGGATGCCAACGCCATTTGCCAGTCGCTCGACGCCCTCTACTCCTGATCCGTCGATTCGACTTTCCCCATGATGACCAGGTCCTGTCCGCTTCGGCAATGACCGGCATCTGACCCAGGGGGCGTCTGCCAGCGCTCCCTGGGTACCCTTTCATCGTCGTCCCATGTCAGGAGAGCAATGACTGCCACACTGAACACCATCGACGCACCGGCTCGACCACGGCTCAGCGGCTCGCGGAGTCGTCGGGTCAACCCGGCCCTCTTGGGGCTGAGCCTGCCCGCCATCATCTGGTACATCGGCTTCACCCTCGGTCCACTGTTGGCCATGTTCTACATCTCCACGCTCAAGTGGCCTGGGCTGATCGCCCCGAGCAGCTTCGTCGGGTTGGACAACTTCCAGCGTGTCTTCGCCGATCCGGTCTTCTGGACGGCGGTGCGCAACTCGATCATCCAGATAGGGATCGTTCTGCCCATCATGATTCCGGTGGCCTTCATGTTGGGGTACTACGTCAGCCTCAAACCTCGCGGGCACCGTGTCCTGCGGGTGATCTTGTTCACGCCGGCCCTGATCTCGTTGGCGGCCAAATCCGTCGTGTTCTTGTCGATCTTCGCTCCGAATGGCCTCGTCAACGGCTTTCTCGACAACATTGGCCTGGGTGGTCTGGCCAAACCTTGGCTGGCTTCGACCAGCACAGCCTTGGGCACGGTCATGGTGGTGGATCTGTGGAGCGGCATCGGCTACACCGCCATCCTCTTCTCTGCCCGCCTGGCCGCCATTCCGGTCGAAGTGATGGAGGCGGCCGAACTCGACGGCGCCGGTCACTGGCGTCGGATGTGGGGCATCGCCTATCCGATCTGCCGGGACTACTTCGGTGTGTTGGCCATGCTGCAATTCATCTGGGTATTGTTCAGCTCGGCTGGATCCATCCTCCTGCTGACCAACGGCGGACCGGGCAACTCGTCCACCAACCTCAGCTTCTTGGTCTATGACAAGGCGTTCACCCAATCCGAGCTGGGGTACAGCCAAGCGGTCGGCGTCGTCCTCTTCTTTGTCGGGATCATCGGCATGGTCATCATCCGTCGCGTCTTCCGCGCCCGCTACTGACAGGAGTTTCTGATGGCACATTCTGTGAGGCAGACCAAGCGCTCTTTGCGGATCAATCCGATCGCACACGGATTGGTCTGGGTTTACGCGGCCCTGCTCATCATCCCGCTGTACTTCCTGGTGATCTCGGCCTTCAAGCCGAATTCCGCCATCTTCACCATGCCCTTCGCGCCGCCGACGACCTGGAACTTCGACAACTTCGTCCAGGCTTGGGGGCAGGTCCAACTCGGTGACGGACTGATCAGTTCGGCCTTGGTGACTGTCATCGCCGAAGCCCTGACCGTGGCCCTGGCCATCCCCGCGTCCTACGCAATCGCCCGATCACGGGGACGGGTCGGCGCAGTGGTGGAGAAGTTCTTCGCCGCCGGCCTCCTCATTCCCGGCTTGGCCGCCCTTGTGCCGACCGTGCTGTTGTCGATCGCCATGGGGTTGTTCCACACTCGCGAGTTCCTCTACCTGTTCTACCCAGCCTCAGTGCTGCCACTCAGCGTGATCATGCTCACCCAGTTCATGCGCACGGTGCCACCGGAGTTGGAGGAGTCGGCCATGATGGACGGGGCTTCGCGGCTGCGCATCGTGGTGAGTGTGTACGTCCCGATCATCACGCCGGGCATCGCGACGGTCGCCATCCTCAACTTCCTGAGCTTCTGGAACGAGTACCTCTTCGCCCTGATCTTGGCCGGACCCGACCCTGACATCCGCACCGTGCAGGTGGCGCTGCCGTCGCTGGTGTCACAGACGAACACGCAGTACGGTGTCCTGCTGGCCGGGGCCCTGATCACCATGATCCCGGTCTCCATCGTCTACATCATCCTCAACCGCCGCCTCGAAGACGCCCTGCTTCAAGGCGCGGTCAAGAGCTGACCCTCTTATAAACACCTCATCCGAAAGGACCCACCCATGACCACTCAGTTCAACATCCGCGACTTCGGAGCGGTCGGCGACGGCGTGACCAATGACGCCGCTGCCATCCAAGGAGCCATCGACGCTGCCCATGCCAACGGCGGCGGCATGGTCGTGGTGCCAGCCGGCGCCACCTTCTTGGCTGGTTCCATCGTCTTGAAATCCAATGTGGAGTTGCACGTCGAGCGCGGCGCCACCTTGAAGGCCAGCGGCTCCTGGGCCGACATCACCGAGCGACACAATGTCACGGCTCTGTCCAGTGGCACGGTGCACGAGGACTGGGCCCAGTCGGGGATCTTCCTGGCTGCGTACGACGCTGAGAACATCGCCATCTCTGGGGCTGGCACCATCGACGGCAACGGCCAGGCCTACATCGACGAGAACCTCGGACCGATCTATCGCATGCCCATCAACCGGCCCTTCGCACTGTTCTTTATGGGCTGCCGTTCGGTGTCGCTGACACAGAGCCTGTATTTCGACTCGGCCTTGTGGACGGTTCGGCTGACAGGCTGTGAGGACGTCCTCATCCACGGCATTCGCATCCAGGGCGACATGCTGCTGCCCAACGCTGACGGTATCGACCTCGACCATTGTCGCAATGTGCGGATCAGTGACTGCGACATCCATACCCCCGATGACGCCATCTCCCTCAAAACCTGCGATGAGTTCGCCCAATACGGACCCTGCGAGAACATCACCGTGACGAACTGCGTGCTTGAGTCCAAGTCGAGCGCTGTGGTCGTCGGTGTCGATGCCACCGCCCCGATCCGAAATGTCGTGGTCGACAACTGCGTCATCATCAACAGTCATCGTGGTTTGTCGGTCAACCTGGGCCAGGACAGCCTGTATGAGAACATCCTCTTCTCCAACATCGTGGTCGAGACCCGCCTGTACGACGACTCGTGGTGGGGCCGTGGTGAGCCGATTTATGTCTCCGCCTTCCCCTGGCAGGAGGAGATCGGGCGAGTCCGTAACGTCCGCTTCGTCAACATCCTGGCCAGGGGTGAGTCCGGTGTGCACATTTCGGCCGAGCGGCCCGGTCTGATCGAAGGAGTGCTGTTGGAGAACGTGCGGGTGGAGATCGACAAGTGGTCCGACATCCCCGGCGGTGTCATCGACCGGCGCCCCTACAGTGGGCGGCCTGACTTGTTCGAGCACGCCATCGCCGGTTTCTATGTCGACCAAGCCTCAGACGTGACCATCCGGCGTTGCGAAGTCGTCTGGGGAGTCAACCGGCAAACCTACTGGGGTGAGGCTCTGGAGGCCCACGATGTCGAGGGTTTGGTGGTCGACGGTTTGCGGGAGGGGTGATCCCTGGGCGCTGGGCGGTTCGACTGGCGCGAAGAGATGACGGACGGTGAGCACACCTGATTCAAGGGTCGGGGCGGGTCCGGCTGAGCGGTGGGACCCGCCGTTCAGTCGGAGCCGCCCCGCCATCGTCCACATCCTCTCAATGAGAGGCCAGATTACTTCGTTTATCATTGTCAGAATGCAAATTTGTTCCACATCATGAGATTTGCCAAGGATGGCGAACGCGATCTATGGTAGTGGCATCCGGGGGGACACGGTGGTCGGCGCGGGGCGATGCGAGCGATCATCACCGGTCAGGGAGGTTGAGTGGCCCCATCGCTGCTGAACTCCGGTGTTTCTAGTGAAAGTCGGTCATTGTGTCCATTGCCCGCCGCCTCTGCTTGGTGTCCTTACCCACGTTGATTATTGTTCCGGTCGTTCTCGGATCGACCTTAGCCATGGGCGATCCGACTGTGTCGGTTTCGTCTGCCGTGCCTTCCGCCACCGTCACCATCGACGTCCCGACGACCCAGACCCCGCCGCACACCCCCGCCCCGCCTGTGACCGAGTCGACTCCACCCCCCGATCACCCTCGGCCAGCCATTCCACTCCCAGCCTGCATAGCGCCACCCGAGCCGTCATCCGATGCGGTCTCGGTCACCAGCTGGGAAGAGTTGGACACTGCGGTCAAGGCTGCGCCACGTGGCGCGACAACGTCCATCCGGCTGGCCAACGACATCTCAATCCCCGCCGCGCGTTCCCTCCTCATCCCCCAGGAGGTCACCATCGTGTTGGAGGGAGTCGCCCGCCTGGTTGGGGCCGATGGCAACGCGACGATCATCGTGCGTGGCGAGTTGGTCATCAATGGGGTGACGATCACCCACAACTCGGGTGAGATTGGCGCGGGCGTGTCTGCGGAGGCGCACTCGATCGTGACGTTGGCTGGCGGGTCCATCACGGGCAACTACCTCACCTCTGGCAGCACCAGGTACTCCGAGTATGGCGGTGCGATCAGTGCGCGCGGGGCCGACGTCCGGATCCTCGGCGGTGAGATCGCTGACAACGCTGCCGACGGAACTGGTGGGGTCTTCGTCGCCGAGCAACGCGACAGGTACGGCCATGTCGTCCCGGCCCATCTCGCCATTCGAGGCTGCGCCCGGATCCATGACAACGTCGCTCGGATCCGTGCCAACCAGAGCGTCACGGACGGGCACGGTGTCATGGTCAAGGGTGAGACCGACCTGTGGATGGACGGTGGCATGATCTATCACAATACGCCTTTCCAGTCATGGAACCCAGACGAGCGGTACATCGGTTCCGGGGGCGGCATAGATCTGGAGGGCGGGGCCAAGGCCGATATCGTGGGTGGGGTGATCGGCGATCCCACCGGATCTCGTGACCAAGGCAACATGGCATGCTCCGGGGGTGGAGTCGCTGTGGAGAGAGGTAGCGTGCTCCACCTCGGAGGCGACGCCCTGATCGCGGACAATGGCGTCAGCACCGACTACGACGAAGGCCTCGACTTTGCGACCGGCAGTTCTGGCGGTGGGGTGCTCCTGCGGGGCGAGGGCTCCAAGCTCATCATGGACGGTGGGGCCATCATGAACAACGTCGGGTGGTTCGGCGGTGGGGTGCACGCTCGGGGCGGTGCTGTTGTGGAGATGACCGGAGGCCAGATCAGCGGGAATGACGCTGGCCTAGGTGGTGCGATCTTCGCCGAAGGCGGAGCCCACGTCAACCTGTCCGGTGATGCTCAGGTGCGTGACAACAGGGCGGAGTCTGGCGGTGGGGCCGCCATTCGAAACGACGCAGAACTCACCATGGCTGGGGAGTCGATCATAGCGGACAACACCGCCACCCTAGACGCTGGTGGAGTCTGGGTCGGCGCCACGGAGTCCCTAGGTGGGGCTAGCCTCACTCTGCGAGAGAAGGCCACTGTCGCCCGCAACACCGCTGGTCGGTCAGGCGGAGGAGTCGACATCGAGAACGGCACCTTCTCAATGACCGATGAGGCGGTAATCGACGGAAACAAGTCGCACGACCAGGGCGGTGGAGTCGTGGTCAGGACCGGATCGGTCGTTCTGACAGGCAAGCCCTTCATCGACGACAATAGCAGTGGCTATGGCGGTGGGATCTACCTTGATGCGGGGGCGACCCTGAGCATTCCCACCGCTGGGGACACTCCCGATGTGTCGACGAACAGCGCCAGCTTCGGCGGCGGAATCTATGCGGCCACCGGTTCTTCCGTGACGGGGGCCGGTTTAATGGACATCATGCACAACACTGCTTCTCGTTTTGGGGGTGGCATGGGCCTTGAGGCGGGCGCTCCAGTCGATCCCACCGACAAGACATCCTCTCGGACGAGGAAGTTCGCGGCCTACCTCATCGGCAACCACGCGGAGGTCGGCGGCGGAATCTACGCCCACGACACTGATCTGGACCTCATGGACTCCGCCATCCAGCTCAACACAGCCGATGTGAGAGGGGGTGGCTTCGCGGCCATCAATTCCTCCATCACCGGGTACGACGAATTCAACGTCATGGACAACAGGGCGCCCGAAGGGGCAGGCATCGCGCTACGGGACTCGCACCTGACCCTGAAGGACACCGCCCAAATCAGCGATAACTGGACCCGCGAGCTCGGCGGCGAAGCCGTCGACAGCGATTGCGGCGGCGGGATTTTCGCCCGGGACTCCGAGGTCGACCTACGCGGCTTTGCCGGAGTGTTGAGAAATGCCTCGATGGGACACGGTGGTGGTATCTGTATGCGTGGCGGCAAGCTTCTCCTTGAGGACTACGTCGACGATCCGGAGCGGTACGAGCGGAATGTTCCTTTCGTGGAGGAGAACACCGCCGCCCTTGACGGTGGCGGCATCCATCTGACCGGGACCGACACCACGATCACCGGCGATTTCTCCAGGAACACCGCCCAGCGCAACGGGGGCGCCATCCACACACGGGCAGGAGACCTGTCGCGCCTGAGCGTCGACGAGGGGACCCTGTTCGACGACAACTCGGCTGTCAGCTGGTCTGAACGCGACTCGAAATGGGATGACGTCTACAATCGCATGGTCCACGCCACGCACTGGAGTTCGCCGGCGACCCAGGGGTACAACAACCATGACATCGGCTTCGTTGAGGCAAGCCACACCGTGGTTTTCGCCGACTGGGATGGCTCCGAACTGAGCCGCCAGACGGTGCTCGACGGTGGCGACGCGGTGGCGCCGACGAACCCGACCAGGGCGGGGTACTCCTTCGCCGGATGGTCTGGCGGATACACCAACGTGTTCACAGACCTGATCGTCACAGCGATGTACCACCCGACGCCATTCGACATCACCTACGATTTCACCGGCGGTGAGGCGCCGGCGGAGGACAACCCGCACGGTTACACTGTCGAAGACCTCCCCCTGACGCTCACCCACCAGCCCACGCGATCCGGCTACCTTTTCGTCGGATGGAGTGAGCCCGACTCAGCCTGGAGCACCCCGGTGGACACGATTCCGGTGGGCACCACTGGCGACCTCCACTTCCATGCCGTGTGGCAGCGCGACACCAGCCCGGAGCCGACTCCCACATCGCCCGGTCCTACGCCGAGCGTGATTGTGACGCCTTCGGTCAGTGTGACTCCGTCGGTGACTCCGACGGCCACCCCGTCGGTCAGTTTGACTCCGTCCGTCACGCCGTCGGTCAGTGTCACTCCGTCGGTCAGTGTGACGCCCTCGGCCAGCGTCACGCCGGGCTTGCCTTCCAGTCCGACGCCCTCGGTGACCATCTCGCCGACGCCGGGCCCCGTTGTGTCCGTGACGCCGAGTGTGACTGTGACTCCGTCGGTCAGTGTCACTCCGACAGTCAGTGTCACTCCGACAGTGAGGCCGTCGGTCAGTCTCACTCCGTCTGCCGGTGTCACCCCGACGGTGACTCCGTCCGTCAGCCTGACTCCGTCGGCTAGTGTGACTCCATCTGTCAGCCTGACTCCGACCGTCAGTGTGACTCCGTCGCTCGGTCTCACCCCATCGGTGAGCGTCACACCGAGTCAACCTTCCACTGTGACCCCGTCGGCCAGCGTCACTCCTACCGCGGTCCCGACAGTGAACACTGACCCAACGTCATCCGTCGATCCGACGGGCGTCGGCCCCCTGAACCCGACACCGACGACGGACAGCTCGGTCACCGCACCGGTCGGGCCCGCTCTAAGCGGGACCGCGAATTCCGGCGCCTCGGCTACCGGCCGTCCGATGGCTCATACCGGCGGGAGAGCGGCGAGCCCATCGCCGGCGGTCGGCCCGACTGGGTTGATTCTGATCGGGCTCGCCATTCTCGGACTCGGCTCTCTGGTGGGTTCATGCCGCTGCTGTGGTTGTTGTGTGGCAGCCAAGCGGTGGCGCAAGCGGGAGTGCAGTGTCGTTAGTGAAGTCGACTGAAGCGCACGGCAGTGACGTAGACACCTCGACTCCAAGGTCGGCGTGACACAGCTGTGCAAAGAATGAGCCCTCAAGCGACCCCGGTCATACTTTGCCCTAGTTGTGTCGCCAAAAACGCTGGAAACAGCGACACAACTAGGGCAAAGTACGCATCAGGGGGTGCGAAAGGGCATTCTTTGCCTAGTTGCCGCCCGTTGTCATTAAAGGTCGTCTTGTTGACGGTATCGAATCGCGTCACTCGGGCGTCGGGTCGCGTCACTTGGAAGGTCGAGTCGCCCACCTCTCGGTCATCCCCGCCAGAGTAAAGCCACGGCTGCAACATGGACCCTTCTCGCGGTCGCTGGGCGGCGGGCGGCGGGGTCAGCTCTTCTTCCTGACCTCCGTCGGCGCGATGCTTCTTGCAACGTTTGCTATTGTCAAAGCGGTTTTCTTGCTCACATTGTGAGAAGGGCCGACAGCGCTGAAGGCGTCATCTACCGTAGAGACATCCGGGGGGACACGGTGATCGGCGTGTAGCGACATGAGCGATCACCACCGGTCACGGGAGTTTGGCGGTGCGCATGCCGTTGGACTTCCAGCCTTCCTCTAGGAAAGTCGGTCATTGTGTCCATCCTGCGTCGCCTCCACTTGGCTCTGTTGCCCACCTTGATCATCGCTCCGCTGGTGCTCGGGTCGGCCTGCGCCAACGGTTCACCGGCCGACTCGCCCCTGTCAGGGACGGTCCTCCCATCTGCCTCAGAGCCCACGCCGCCCGAAACGTCCGCACCAGGGCCCTCGGCGCCCGGACTGGTGGCCCCTCCCCTGTCAGCTACCCCGGCCCTTCCGGCCTGCGTGGCGCCACCGGCTCCGTCCCCCGACGCGATCACCGTCACCACTGCCGCAGAACTGCAGAGGGTTGTGGACGAGGCGCCGAACGGTCAGCCCACGGCCATCCGCCTGGTCACCGACATCACCCTCGCCCCGGACAGCTCGCTGCGTATTCCTAGTGGCAAGGTCATCACCCTGGAGGGGTCCAAGGCGCTGATCGGCGACGGCTACGCCGACACCATCGAGTCGGATGGGGACCTCACCATCAACGGTGTCACCGTCACCCACTCCCAGACGGAGTGGACCGAGGGCAGCGGCATCTGGGCGCGGCCGCTGTCTCGTCTGACCATCGCCGCCGGTTCAGTCAACGGCAACCCTAGTGGTGGAGTCTTCGTCACCGGCGCGACTCTCGACATCGCCGGTGGCGAGATCGCCGACAACATCGCTGGATGGTGGAGCGGCGGAGTTTACGCTCATGGAGGCGCCTTGTCTGAGTCGGGGTACGACATTCCTGGCCCCCGGGCCCAGGTCACCATTCGTGGTTGCGCCCGCATCCATGACAATGCCACGAAAAGCTCCGCCTACGGTTATCACTTCGGGCATGGTGTCGGTGTCTCAGACACTGACCTCACCATGACCGGGGGTCTGATCTATCACAACGGGCTGTACTACGCCGACCAGGGTTATGTGGGGGCCGCCGACGGCGGTGGGCTGGCGGTCACCGATGGAGCCACAGCGGAGATCTCGGGCGGAGTCATCGGCGCTCCTGATCCGGTGGGCGATCCTGATCAAGGCAACATCGCCGCGCGCGGTGGGGGAATCTATATCGGCTCCGGCGCCCGTGTGCGCATCACCGGAGACGCCCGTGTCAGCGGGAACAGCGCCCTGGGGAACGAGAGCGCAGACGGCATGTGGACCCATACTTACCGCATCAGTGGCGGTGGCGGGGTTTATGTCGATGAGTCACCGGTTGAAGGTTCGTCGTTCGAGGATTTCCTCGGTTCGACGCTGATCATGGATTCCGGCCTCATCGCTGACAACACCGCTGAGCAAGGCGGTGGGATCATGGTGGACGGTCTGGTGACCGACGGTATGACCGATGAGACACCGCCGCCCAAACGGGCGACCGTCGACCTACGCGGTGGCGACGTCCAAGCCAATCACGCCACGGAAGGCTCGGGTGTCTACGCCGGTGCGGCCAGTCGCCTGCTCATCAGCGAGGGTGTGCGCGTTCATCACAACAGTCCCAATGAGTGGCAGGCACGCTCCACCAGCCAAGGCGGGGGAGTTTATGCGGTCGAGGGCGATGTCGCCATCAGTGGCGGTGCGATCACCGACAATCGGGCCGACAATGGTGGGGGTCTTTACCTCTCCGCCTGGAAGAAATCCGAGCCCGCCGGTTCTCAGGTGGTGGCCAGGCCCACGAGCGTTCAGCTTCGTATGAATGATGGCGTCGTCAACCGCAACACCGCCCGGCAAGGCGGTGGGGTCTACCTCGACGATGCTGACTTCATGATGAACGGCGGCGTCATCGGTGACCCCGACCTCACGGTCGGCAGCACCGCGGACCCCTCCCAGGGCAACGTCGCAGGGCAAGGTGGTGGGCTCTATGTGGCGACCAACCCTGGTGTCGACAGAACCACTGCAGCCACACTCGCAGGGTCGGCTCGAGTCGCGGGCAACCGTACCGTCGACGCCGAGCTCGCGGACTCTCATGATGGCGGCGGGGTCTGGGTCGGCGGTCGCGCCAAGCTCACCATGGCTGACCGGTCTATGGTTGTGGGCAACGCTAGTGTTGCTAGCGGTGGTGGAATCTATGCCCATGAATCGACCGTGGTCATGGGGATGGGCAACCCTGCTGTGTCCGACAACACTTCTGGCGGAGATGGAGGGGGCATCCACCTGACCGGTGGATCCCTGACCAGCGAGCCTGCCGATGATCCGTCTGTCGTGGCCGGCATCGTCGGCAACCGTGCCCTCAGGTATGGCGGCGGAGTCTATGCCGTGGGCGCAGACGTCAGGGTGAAAGACAGGCTGACAAGCAACACGGCCGACCGCGACGGTGGTGGAGCCTACCTCCGCACTGTGACGGGCGCCGTGGAGGGCCGGGTGACGGACAACGCCGCCGGTCGTGATGGGGGCGGAGTCTATCTGGCGGACTCCTCCGCGCGCGTGTCGGGCCTTGTGACCGGAAACACCGCCAGCCGTGACGGCGGTGGGATCTTCCTGACTGTGAACGAGTTGGCCAGGCTTGATGTCAGTTCGACGGCTGAGTTCGGCGAGAACAGCGCCGGGTCCTGGTTCGACCGCGCCGCCGAGTTCGACACCATCTACCGGGAGCACATCGAAGCGACCAGGTGGACCGCGCCGTTCACCCAAGGCTACAACAATGATGATATTGGTTATTCTGATCCGCACTATTTCACGGTCGTCTTCATCGATTGGGATGTGTCCGAGCTGTCGCGCCAGAGTGTCCTAGAGGACGGCGCCGCGGTGGAGCCGCCGACTCCCACCCGCCAGGATTACGGTTTTGCGAGGTGGAGCAAGCCATTCGACGATGTGCAAGAAGAATTGGTCACCCAGGCCCAGTACCAACCACTCGAATGGGCGATCCACTACGACTATGACGGTGGGGTAGCGCCAACGGTCGACAACCCAGGTGAGTTCACCTTCCACGACCTGCCCTTAGCTATCAGTCAGGAGCCCATGCGACCGGCCTACGTTTTCGTCGGATGGGCGGTCGATAGTTCCGACCCAGCTACGACCATCGACACCATCCCTGCCGGGACAAGGCGGGATGTGACCTTGACCGCCGTGTGGCGACCCGTCACTGTCACCCCTGGGCCCATGCCACAGGTGACCCCGGTGTTGCCGACGGAGGTCACCCCACACCCGGGTCTGTCCGCGCCGCCGGTACTGCCGACGGGCGTCGCGCCGCATCCTGGCTTGTCGGCCACGCCGGTTCTGCCCAGTGCGGTGACTCCCGGGCCGATGCCGCAGGTGACGCCGACCTTGCCGACGGTGGTCACCCCACATCCGGGTCTGTCAGCCACACCGATACTGCCGACGACTGTAGCGCCGCATCCTGGATTGTCTGCCACGCCGATATTGCCGAGTGCGGTGACTCCTGCGCCGATGCCGCAGGTGACGCCGACCCTGCCGACGGAGGTCACCCCACATCCTGGTCTGTCCGCCACGCCGACCTTGCCGAGCACCGTGACTCCTCATCCGGGACTCACTGCCACGCCCCAGTGGCCGACCCACCTCACTCCTGTGCCAGGAGACACTGCGGTGCCCGTCATCACTGCCATGCCCATGCCGTCGGTTTCTTTGGCGCCCACACCCAGTGGGACGCACCCGGTGGACCCGGCTCCGCCAATGCCCACTCCGACAGGCACCAAGGGACCGACGGCGAGTGTCACTCCCACACCGACGGCGCCGACAACTTCCACCTCGACCCCCAGTGCCAGCGTCACGTCGAAGCCCCCGGCGTCGGGGAGCGTCACCCCCACCGTTTCCATCAGTCCGAGCGAGTCGGTCACGGCGAGTGGCACGGCCGGACCCACCAGCACCGCCCAGCCCACGGTCTCATGTACCCTTCCGGCGTCAGGATGCCCCCGTGCCGACACTGGCGGCACGATAGGCGCACCCGGTTCGGCCGGTGCTGCGGTGATGATCCTGGTGTTGCTCGGATTGACTGCTGTAGCTGTTCAACGCCTGGTCACTCGGTCGCGCAGAGGGGACATTGTCGTGAGCGGGCGACCCCCCCGCTCACGGCAGTGACGTGGACGACTCCTTTTCAATGTCGGGGTGACATAGCTGTGCAAAGAATGAGTCTTCAAAGGCTCACAATCATACATTGCCCTAGTTGTGTCACCAAAAGCACTGGAAACGGTGACACAACTAGGGCAATGTATGCATCTGGGTGTGCGAGAGGGCGTTTTTTGCTTAGTTGCCGCCAGTTGCCATCATGAGCCGGGTTGCTGGAGCATCGCGTCGCCCGCGCCTCGTACCGCCCCAGCGTCTCCGTTGCCTGCGTTTCGTGTCGTCGCCACTGTCCGCTGTACCAGCGTGTCGGCTCGCCACCACCACTGCCGGTGCCCGCGTCGATGAGAGGAATCGACTTACCTCTCCCCGCCTACCGCGCTGCCCACCGCGCTGCCCATCGTGTCACCGACCCGACTCTTCCACCAGCCCCAGCGCCCATCCAACGGCACAGCAGCAATCATCGATTCCCCGGACCTGAGTGTCATTTTGGCTGTCAGGGCCGAAATAGGGCAATGGCATGTGTAGGAGGAAGACAAGGCCCGGCACCAAAGGGAGCCGCGTAGTATGAGATACCTGAAACCACAGGTCGGGTCCGCATTACGCTGATCTGAAACGTCGCTCGGCGGGCCCTCATTTGACTGTGCGTCTCATCTGGAGTTTGCCACCGGCTGCGGTCGTTCTCAACGCTCTTGACTGGACAAGAATGGCCTCGGGCGCCTCCGCCGCCGTGATCGTTCACGGTGACAATCATGGTGTTGTTCAGAGCTCGGGCAACGGAAACAGAGCCGTGGTTGCGGACCATTTCCGTCAGGTGGGCCACAATGCCCCCAGTGGTGACGTCGCTCAGCTGATGAGCGAACTGGAGCGAGTGCAGGTAGATCGAGATCGCTTGGCTCAGTTACGGCTCAATCTTGAAGACTCCTCTTCGGGCGAACGTAAAACCGTTGTGAAGTCTTGGTTTGGGAAGCTCCTCGCTGACATCACGCGTGAGCAGGGTGCACTCGCTGCCGATGCTCTCGCCAAACTAGTCAGTCCTGTTTTGATGGCATTCGTTGGCGGCGCACTTGTTTGATTCGACCCCTGTCGGCCATGGCGCAGGTTTCCGCAATTCTTGCGTATACTTGCGTCATGGCTGGAAGATTAACGGATGTGGCGCGCAAGGTCGGCGTCAGTGAGGCGACGGTGTCGCGGGTGCTGAACGACAAGCCGGGGGTGTCTCAGACGACACGGGACGCTGTGCTGACGGCTCTCGATGTCTTGGGGTACGAGCGCCCGACGAAGTTGCGGGGTGACCGGGCCAAGCTGGTGGGTTTGGTGCTGCCAGAATTGG
Source organism: Propionibacteriaceae bacterium (assembly GCA_031286045.1). GTDB lineage: Bacteria > Actinomycetota > Actinomycetes > Propionibacteriales > Propionibacteriaceae > WQYJ01. The sequence goes on from JAITVA010000167.1 coordinate 16,159, forward strand.
CCAACCCGATTTTTCCGGAGTTCGCCGAGGTCATCGGCGGGGCCTTGGCGCAGCAGAAGTTCACACCTGTGCTGTGCACTCGCTCGGCTGGTGGCATCACCG
>JAITVA010000215.1 GCA_031286045.1 Propionibacteriaceae bacterium
CCGTCACCGTGACTGGCCAGGCCCTACATGTCGCGCCCGGACTGGTCATCAGCGTCCAGGAATCCGCCACATTGCCGAAGGAACGACCATGATCTCTCAGCGGAAAACCGGTCGGCCCCAGGTCTGGTCTCGTGGCTCGGTCTCGCTTGAAGCGATCATCATCATTCCGGCCTTCCTGCTCTTCCTCACACTGATCATCGGGATCGCACGGGTCGCCATCGCCCAGGCCGATCTTCATGCGGCCGCCGTCCAGGCGACTCGCACCGCTGCCACCGCCCCTGACCCCGCCACCGGTGACACCGCCGCCCGACAAGCCATTTCGACATTCCTGACGAGTGAGTCGAGCCCATGTGTCGCACCCGTCATCGAGACCGACACGGCCGCACTGGCCCTGCCACCCGGTCAGCCGGGTCAGGTCAGGGTCACAGTCACGTGTCCGGTGCCGCTGTCAGACCTCATGTTGCCGGGGCTGCCGGGCCAGGTGACGCTTAGTGGCGCCTTCTCCACCCCGATTGACGCCTACTCCAGCTGATGCCGGGATGGCCCCACACAGACGACGAGGGAGGTGGCGATTCATCATCGGTTCCCCAAGGCGCGGCTGGTGACTCTTGATCTCACAGTGTCGCTCAACCCTGCTCACCTCAGGTCTCTATTCTTGATTGCCACAGCAATCTAATTCGGCTTTTTGTAGCGTTCATGCTCTGCTATTTGTAGCATTCGAGTCCTGCTGACTATACGGTTCAGTACATGAAATACTCGCGCCATGCCGGCGCCGCCCATGGTGCTGGTCTGCCTTCGGCGGATCACGCGTCCGCGTCCGGGCCCATCCTCAAGCTCACCGACGATGCGTGGGTCAACACGCCAGTACGAGACCATAATGCCTTCGCCGAGCATGCGACCGCTGTGCTCGACCTGGAAGGTGACGCTCTGGTCGTCCACGACAGCGATCTGGAGTCACCCGCTTGGTACTGTCTCCAACCCCAGTATCACGAGCCTGGTCGAGGGCGTGAGCTGATGGATCTGGTGGTCTCCCACGGGGATCGCAGTCGATCAAGGAAGCTCAGGCATTGGCCGACGCGATCAGTGGCGTGGAGCGCGTGGCAGTAATCGGGACTCTCCGTGGCCGATAGGAAAGAAAACTGCGCCGGTTTAGGTCTGCGACTCACCCTTTAGATCATCTGCAATTCGCACCTTAGATAGTCTGCATGTTGCACCTTAGATAGTCTGCAGTATCCGCTGTGACGGTTATACTTGCCTCATGGAGACTCGTGAACCGCTGGGGCGCGTCTATCGGCCCCGACTTATTGACGCGCAGGTGGAGGACGGCCTTGAGACGGCTGGGGCGGTCCTGATCGAGGGGATTCGTTCTTGTGGAAAGACGATGACAGCGCTGAATGCCGCCCACTCCTACGCCTTTCTTGACTCGCCGGATTCCCGACGCCTGGCCGAAGTGGCGCCTGAGGCTCTGCTCGTCGGCGAGACTCCCCGTCTATTGGATGAATGGCAGCTCGCTCCGGACTTGTGGAATCCTGTACGGCGCGCCGTCGATGCCGCTGACCAGCCGGGGAGGTTCATCCTGACTGGTTCGGCGGTCCCTGCCGACGACATCACCCGGCACACGGGGGCTGGTCGCTTTCTGCGTCTGCGCGAGCACACCCTCGCCTGGGCCGAGCGGCCTCTGGCTGAGGTTTTTGCGCCTGTCAGTCTGTCGCGCCTCTTCGCTGGCGAGGTCCCAGCCCCCGACCTTGGCGCGACCATGGATTACGCTCAGGTGATCGAAGAGTTGGCCCGACCTGGATTCCCGGGAATGTACAGCCTCTCGTCATCGCGTGGACTGGCCATGCTGCGCGCTTACATCGATGACGTGTCGCGACTAGATGTTCCGAGTCTGGTGGATATGCGCCACGATCCGATCGTCATCCAACAACTCATGGCGTCGCTTGCCCGTTCGACCGCTTCCGATGTCACCTTCACAACCTTGGCCGCAGACGTTCGGGCCGTGGCTCCGGGGATCAAGCCTGAGACTGTCGCGTCTTATGTGAATGTGCTGGAGCGAGTCTTCGCGGTCGATCGGCAGAAGGCGTGGACCCCCAGTTTGACTTCGCGAGCCCGCCTGCGCACATCGCCGAAGCTGCATCTCGCTGATCCTTCTCTCGCCGTCGCAGCGATGGGTGTGACCGCGAGGGCGCTCAGTGGTGACGTTCTCGTCGCTGGGCTGGTGTTCGAGAGTGCCGTGATCCATGACCTGCGCGTGCATACCCAAGCCCTCGGCGGGCAAATCCGTCACTATCGGGATTCCAATGGTCACGAGATGGATGCGGTGGTCCTTCTTCCCGACGGGACATGGGGCGCCGTGGAAGTGAAGCTGGGCGGTGGACAGGCTGGTGCGGGCGCGAAGTCCCTGAACGCTGCTGTCGGTCAGTTGGACTACGGCAGTAGCCCCCGACCATCCTTTCGTCTGATCGTCACTGGCACAGGCGGGACGTACGTGATGACGGACGGCACGATCACCTGCCCACTTGCGGCCCTTCGTCCGTGAGGTGTGATGGGTGTGCTGTCGGGATTGGTTCACCCAGGCACTAAGGCCCAAGCGCGGTGATCGGCGCCACCACCACACCATCGGGGCGACGGTAGGAGAAGCGCCCGCCTGTGATGACGATCAGGGCCAAGGGCTCACCATGCTTGACTAGGTCGATCTTCTCCGCACAATGGAGCAAGGACATCGACCTCATCCTCAATCGTCCAATCCGACCTGCGCCAGAATGCATCCGCGAGGACAGCTCAGTCTCCGCCACACGGGTTCGATACTCAGCCATAGGGATCTACTACAAGGAATGAGGGGCGAACTTGAAGATTGGTCCGACTTGAAACTGAAGATTGGTCGGCCCTGGTCGCCTCATCCGCCGCTCGCGCCGCCCGCTGACCCGAGTGGTCGCGCTCCTATGGTAGTTTCCACAGACTCAGGACTCCCGGTCCCGGCAACCCGGCCGGAGATGTGGCGTTTTCCCCACACTAGTGTAATGTGGTCATATCTCCACATAGGAAGGTGGGTCAATGCCACACATTGAGATGCGCAAGTTCTCGGACGCCGCCGCCGTGATCAGAACCGTGCGCGAGGACGCCGGGTGGAGCCAGGCCGGGTTGGCCGAGGAATTGGGGTTCTCTCGCGACTACATGATCGACCTGGAGTCGGGTCGGCCCAATACCTTCATCGGTCGACTGTTGAGGGTGTTTCACACTCTCGGCATCACGGTGACCCTGACATACGCGGACCGACAGAAGGTCACCAATGAACCATCTTGAAGCCTTCCTCCACGACCAGTATGTCGGAACAGTCAGGCCCGACCCTCGAAACCCCAGTCGAGTCCTGCTCGACATCGATCAGGACTATGAACCCGACATTGTGCTGAGTGAGTCGTTCACAGCCATGCCCGGACGCCGCGCGGCAATAGACGCTGCGTCTAGTTTTCTGGGCGGGTATGTACCCGAAGGCGATCAGCGCGACAGAATGGCCGCCAAGCGCGGCATCGACAAAAATGACCTGTTCGCATTGTTGCGGGAGTTCGGAGGATCGGTCGCGGGCGCGGTGACGCTGCGAAACCCTGAAGAGTCCCCAGCATATCGGCCAACGTACGAGCCGCTGAGTGACAAGGCGCTGGCTGCGAAATTGCTCCAGGCCCTGAAAGACGCAGACCAGGGCCTTCCCGAAGACAGCCGGTCGACCTTGCCCGGGTATCAGCCAAAAGTCCTTGTGGCACGATTCGACGGGCAGTGGATGAATCCCCACGGGAGAGCCCATTCGACTCACATCCTCAAACCGCAGGTGCCAGCACGTCCCAGCCGGGTGTTCGACGAGCACTACAGCCATCAGTTAGCGGCACAACTCGATCTGGCAACGTATGAGTCACAGATTCGTAGAGCTGGTCCGATGACATACCTGGCGATCGAGCGGTACGACCGCCGTGTGGATAGTCGCCACGAAGTTCGATTGACCCATCAGGAAGACCTTGCCCAAGCCCTGGGCCTCGACTGGCGTGACACTGATGTGAAGTTCCAGGAGGAACATCACCCGACTGACTCCTGGCCTCGATCCCAGGCGGCATGGCCATGGTGAAACAGTGGATACGCCATCTGACATTCCGAACAGCCATCGGCGACAACGATGCTCACGCCAAAAACGTCGCCCTGATCCATCTGCCAGGTCAGACCGCGCTCGCGCCACTCTACGACGCTGTGCCCAACTTCTTCCAAGAAGGATTGGTCGTCTGGCGACTGGCTCTAGGAATCGACGGACTCTTCGACCATCGACGCATCTCTGCCGCCCATCTTTTGGCTGAGGTGCGGTCCTGGAGCCTGGTGTCAACCAGCATTGCCGAAGCGATCATTCACACGACCCTGAATGAACTGGCGGGCGCCATTGATATCGTTCCCGTTCCGGAAGGCGCCTCCAACCGCATGGCCGACCATCTGCGTCTCAGTGTGCGTCGCTTACTGAATGGCCAGGAAATCGGGGAGAGCCCGTGAGCCGGATAGTACATGGCAAGGAGAAATCAGTACCGCCTGGGGAACGTATGCAATACGAAAACGCCATAGTTACAGGTTGGACGAGTTCGCCGAGCGCGCAAGCGGACGGTACCTTAGGTATGTGCAAAAGTCATTGAACGATACTCCAGGGTCAGCCGGACCGCAGATCCCCGGTGACGAGACCCAAGCGCCGGGTTCGCAGATCGGCCCGGAACTGCCGGTGACCAATCCCATCGCCATGGGGCCGGTGCAGTCCCCTCAGCACACCGCCGACGGTTTCGTCAGGCAGTTCTTCCAAGAACTCAACATGGGCCAAGGCGTCTCGTTGGCCCGCTCGACGATCAACGACCAGTACCTCGCCTTGGCCCGCACCGTGCGCAACTACCTGATGGCGCGCTGGCTGGAGTCCAACCGCCGCATCTTCGGCTCACACCCCAAGATGGTCGGCTATCTCTCCGCCGAATACCTCCTCGGACGCCAACTCGACAACGCGCTCTTGGCCACCGATCTGACCCAGATCGCCGAGCAGGCCCTCGCTTCGTGCGGCCTCAGCCTCGACACCTTGCGCGCCCAGGAGGTCGAGCCTGGTTTGGGCAACGGTGGTTTGGGTCGGCTGGCGGCCTGCTACATCGACTCGCTGGCAACCCTGCGTGTTCCTTCCATCGGCTACGGCATCCGTTATGAATACGGCATCTTCCGTCAGACCTTCGTCGACGGCGCCCAGGTCGAGCAGCCCGACACTTGGCTGACCATGGGCAGCCCTTGGGAATTCCCCCATCCAGAGCACTCCGTCCAAGTCGACTTCGCCGGCCATACCGAAAAGTACGATGACAACGGTGTTCAACGCACTCGCTGGCTGCCTGACTGGAACGTGATCGGCGTGCCCTACAACTATATGGTGCCCGGTTACGCCAACGGTTGGGTCAACACGCTGCGACTGTGGAGCGCGCAGGCGACCAAGGCCTTCGACCTGGCGATCTTCAACTCCGGCGACTACGCCGAGGCCGTGCGCGCCCAGACCTTCGCCGAGAACATCACCAAGGTCTTGTACCCCGAGGACTCGACCCCTCAGGGCAAGGAGTTACGCCTCCAGCAGCAGTACTTCTTTGTGGCCTGTTCCCTGCGTGACTTCCTCTCGCATTTGGAGGATGGCTTCGACATCCATGACCTGCCCGAGCGCATCACCTTCCAACTGAACGACACTCACCCAGTGATCGCCGTGCCGGAGTTGATGCGCGTCCTGATCGACGAGCACAAGCTTGAGTTCGACGACGCCTGGCAGATCACCAGCGCATGCTTCAATTACACCTGTCATACCCTCTTGCCCGAGGCCTTGGAGACCTGGCCAGTCGAGTTGATGGGTCGCCTCCTGCCCCGCCACATGGAGATCATCGACGCCATCAACACTCAATTCTGTGCTTTGGTGCGTGAGAAGTATCCCAATGATGAGATGCGCGTGCGCCGCATGTCGATCATCACCGATTACCCGTCGCGTGCCGTGCGCATGGCCCATCTGGCCGCGCTGGCCGCCGGGAAGATCAACGGCGTGGCCGAATTGCACTCGCAACTGCTTCGCGACAAGGTACTTCCCGACTTCGCCGAGATTTGGCCCGAACGCTTCACCAACGTCACCAACGGTGTGACACCACGGCGCTTCATCAAGCTGGCCAACCCGCGTTTGGCTGATCTGATCACGGACGCCATCGGGGTCGGCTGGCTGACCGATCTGGAGCGCCTCCAAGAGCTGGAACCGTTCACCGAGGACGAGGACTTCCGGCTGGCCTTCCAGAACATGAAAGCAAACAACAAGAAGTCCTTGGCCGATGTGCTGCTACGCCGAGATGGGATAGTCCTACCACAAGGACATATGCTGGACTGCATGGTCAAGCGGCTGCATGAGTACAAACGACAATCGCTGAATCTGCTCCACATCGTGACCATGTACAACGGGCTGCTCACGGGCGCGATCGACAAGGAGACTGTCACGCCACGGACCTTCGTCTTCGGCGCCAAGGCCGCCCCGGGCTACTACATGGCCAAAGAGACCATCCGCCTGATCAACGCCGTCGCAGCGACCATCAACGTCGACCCCCGGGTCAAGGACGTCATGCGGGTCATCTTCCCACCCAACTACAACGTCACTTTGGCCGAGCACCTGATTCCGGCGGCCGATCTGTCCGAACAGATCTCGCAGGCCGGCAAGGAGGCCTCGGGCACCGGCAACATGAAATTCGCCATCAATGGCGCATTGACCATCGGCACGGACGACGGCGCCAACGTCGAAATCCGCAAGCGCGTCGGTGATGACAACTTCTTCCTCTTCGGCATGACCGAGCCCGAGGTCGAAGCCCTTGGCGACAAGGGGTACAACCCGTCACAGTTCTACGAGTCCAACCCGGATCTGAAGGCCGCCATCGACCTGATCGCCTCCGGCGCCTTCTCCGACGGCGACGCCTCCTCCTTCGAACCGATCATCTCCAACCTGCTCTACCAGGACCGCTTCATGGCCCTAGCCGACTACGAGTCGTACATGGCCGAGCAGGCGAAAGTCGACCAGAAATACGCCGATCAGGACGCCTGGACCCGGTCTGCCATCCTCAACGTTGCCCGTTGTGGGTACTTCTCCTCCGACCGCGCCATCCATGACTACATCCGCCGGATCTGGGGGGTACAAGCCCTGTGAGGTGAGGTGAGGGGGTGGTCGGTCCCGTGTCGCGGTGGGTGTCGGTGTCGGAGGTCCCGTCGTGGTGGGATCGCGCCAACCAGTGTCTGAAGGGTCAGCGGGGTTAGTCACGTGTTGAAGTGTTAGGTAGATGCTCGTTGAACGGTTAGATAGAAAACCGTTGAGGCGGTAGTCGGGGGTAGTTGGGGTGGGGTGAGTGGGTCCGTGCGCTACGCGAGCCGTTGAGGCGGGCGGGGCGGGCAGTTCGGCAGTCCGGGCGATGGCGGGCGGAGGGAGAGCCGGGCGATGGCGGGCGGAGCCGGAGCGGCGGGCGGGCGGCTTGAGCGGGAGCGGCAGGGCGTTTCGGGGGTTCGGCAGTTCGGCAGTCCGGCCGGTTCGGCAATCCGGGGAGAGCCGCTTGGATGGTCATCATACCCAATGCTGGCAATCACCCTTGGTATTCTCGTATCGGGGATGGCAAACCTACCATTTGAGACCAGAGATGGGGCGGTTTCCCATACCCGATGCTGTGTGGAGGCTGAAATACCCCGAGTTGGGGATGGGAAACCGCCCCCAGACGGGACGCGACCTCACCACGACGCATTCCGACTGCGCCGCATCCCTCCAGCACAACCGACTCCAGCACAGGCCTCTTGCTTCGAAATAGGCCGGGTGGGCCATGGCGACGGATCCGGTGACCCAGCCGACCGATCATCAGGGCGCGTCTGGGCCGCAGGCGCTTGGATTAGGACCGGTGTAGTCCGCGGACTGAAGAATGACGATTACGTCCGCTCGATAGACCTCGTGAAAGCCCAGGTCAATGGCATGATCATAGGACTGCTTCGTTGTCCACTCGACAGGGGTGGTGCCGGGCACCTTGGCGGACATATCGAGGACGTAGAAGTCTTGGCGATGGTCACTGATTCCGGGGAGAGTGACTCGATTGGTGCTGGTCAGCTGCCCGGCGACATAGTCATCGGCAGCGACACACGTGTTGTGCGGTAGCCAGGCGGCGGCGGCGGCGCGATCTTGTTGGATCGGCGTCATGCGCCAAGCCTCATCGGTGAACAGGCGGTGCAAGGCGAACATGGTACCCATCGGTTGGAAGCGGGTGAACGACAGCGCCATTCCAAGAACCAGGAATGTGACGAGCAGTTTCGCCAGAGCTTGACGGGCGGATTCGCGAACATCAGTGGGCGGCGAGACAGGTGTGGTCGGAGCGGGCGGGGATGGTGAGGCGGGCGGGCGGGCGGCGGTGGGCGCGGGGAACACCTCATCGGTGGGGTGCGACGCCGGCGCGCTGGCGGCGTTGGTCGCTCGGTCAGGGACGGTCGCTGAGACGGGCGCACCGCCACGCGACCGACGCCGACGGAAGACCCGGCCCGCCGTCGTACCAACCCAACGGAAGACCCCGCCCAGCTTGGCGCCGAACCACTCGGCATGACTGGCCTTCAATCGCTCCACTGCGTCGACACTGGCCATGGCGATGACGATCCAGACCACTGCATTGTAGTGAAAATGTACCGTCCACAGGGGCCAACGCCCAGCCAACATGCGTGAGGCCATAATTGGGGCGACGATCAAGGCGTAGGGAGACCGTAGCGGCAGGAAGGCCAGTGGGACCAACAAACATGCCCAGGTGAGGGTCTTGGTCCAGGGGTAGAACAGCAGGACGATCACCTTCCAGGGGTGAGTCACGGCCCCGATCAGCGCACCTTCGGGCCCGTCGCCGAGGTCAGGATAGTTCCAATACTGGAAGCCCTGAGTTGAGAAGTGCGGAATAATCACGGCTGTGATCAGGTAAAACGCGGCAAGTCCGCCGATCATCAACAGGCCTGACACGAACCAGTCGCGAGGATGACGCCGGCTCCCCCGCCCTCTCACCGCC
>JAITVA010000286.1 GCA_031286045.1 Propionibacteriaceae bacterium
ATCGCCATGGTCTTCCAGAACTACGCCCTGTATCCCCACATGACTGTGGCCGACAACATGGGCTTCGCTCTGAAGATGCAGAACGTGCCGAAGACGGAGCGTCAGCAGCGCGTGCTCGAGGCCGCCAAGCTGCTCGGCTTGGAGGACTTCCTCAACCGCAAGCCCAAGGCCTTGTCCGGTGGTCAGCGTCAGCGTGTCGCCATGGGTCGGGCTATCGTGCGTCAGCCCCACGTCTTCTTGATGGACGAGCCGCTGTCGAACTTGGATGCCAAGCTGCGTGTGTCGACCCGTACTCAGATCGCCGCCTTGCAGGCACGCCTCGGTGTCACCACCGTCTACGTCACCCACGACCAGGTCGAGGCTATGACGATGGGCCACCGTGTGGCGGTCATGAAGGATGGCCTCCTGCAGCAGGTCGACGCTCCGATGACGTTGTACGACAAGCCAGACAACCTCTTCGTCGCAGGCTTCATCGGCTCCCCGGCCATGAACCTGGTCTCCGGCGACGTGGTCGACGGTGGCGTGCGGATCGGCGATTACGTCGTGCCGGTGTCGCGTGAGGTCTTGGCCAAGGCCCCTGGTGAGAAGACTCTGACCCTGGGCATCCGTCCCGAGAACTTCCACGTGGCCGACGAGGGCATCGCCGTCGACGTCTCCGTGATCGAGGACCTCGGCGCTGACATCTACCTGTACGCCACGCTGGCTGGGGTTGACGAGTCCAGCAAGCTGACCGCGCAGCAGATCGTCGCCCGCTTGAGCATCCGTGCAGCTTCCGGTAGGGACCGCGTCCGTCTGGGTGTCGACCCGGAGAAGATCCACGTCTTCTCGAACGATTCGCAGTTGCGTATCTCCTGATCAGACGACACAGATCAAGAACAAGGGCCTCCGAGGAATCGGGGGCCCTTGTCCTTGTGGTGGTTGTGTGGAGCTGGCGAAGGTGGACTGGTCTGGGCTTGCCTCCTAAGTCCGTGCCTTCCGCCGTTGCAGAGGCGGAATGACGAAAGTTGGCATTGCGCGTTTCAAGAAGCGGTCGAACTGTGGCACCGTGAAGGCGGCATAACCGTGCTGAGGAGTATAGAGCAAGCCCATATTGATTAGCTCGGCGCGGGTCGGGGCGATTTGGCTGGAGGTGCGGCCCATCGCGGCGGCCACGTCGGCGGCCTTGTGCGGGTCCGGGCCGAGGTCGGCCATCACTCGCAGGTAGGCTCGCTGCAAATCAGTGGCGCGATCCAGACGGACCCTAAAAAATGAGGAGTCCAGCTTCTCCTCATACTGCGGCAAAGCCAGGAGCACATCGCGCTTGGTGATCTCGTTGTCATCGGCGATCAGCCAGACGGCGTAGCCGAGTTCTTGGAGGAAATAGGGGTACCCTTGAGTCTGTTCGACTGCGGCGTCGAGAGCGGACTCCTGCCATGTGGCGCCCTCTTGTCGGGCGGGTTCTTGAAGGGCGACTCGGGCCTCATCGGGAGTGAGACTGTCAATGGTTGGAAACACAAACAACCGCTCGGCGTATGACTTGGCGTCTCCGGCTAGTTCCGGAACCTGTGGCAACCCAGCACCAACCAGCGTGATGGGCAAGGTCCTCTGGTTGACCTTGTGCAGTGCGGCGATGAGAGCTTCGAACTGAGGCAGACTCAAGAACTGGATCTCATCAAGGAGAAGGATGATTCCACGGTCATGGTCCTTGGCCGCCTCGCCAACCGCGGCAAAAAGATCAGTGACATCCTGCTGGAGGATTCCCTGATCGGCCAGGCCAGGTTGCAGTTCGATGTCGAGTCCGGCGCTGAGACGTCCCTCGGGATCGACTGACAATGAAAAGGACTTCAGCACGCCGAAAGCTTGGGCCAGACGCTGACTCCAGCGTTGTTTAGGCGACAATCTCAACAAAGCTGCGTGCATCCAGGCCGCCAGTAAGCGACGGAAATCCACTTCCGTGTGTTTGCCAATCTCACGATCGATCACCACCCACTCTTCGGCTTCTGCCTGCCTGCGGAACTGCTCAAGCAACACTGTCTTGCCAACTCCGCGCAGTCCAGTGATGATCATGGACTGTTCGGACCGCCCTCGTAGAATTCGCGCCAGGAGCACATCGAAGCGTTTCTCTAAGTCAGCGCGTCCGGCGATGACTGGAGGTACTGCGCCAGCGTTCGGCGTGTAGGGGTTGCGTTCGGCTTCCATGGAGCCATGTTACTAAAGTTAGGTGACTTTATCTCGAAACTGGCGGTCCGAATAAACCTTCCTAAACCTTCCTAAACCCCCAAAAACCTTCCTAACTTTAGTAAAGTCAGGCCGATCAAGCGGCAGGGACAACCCTTCATCAAGTGAGGTGGAGGGGTCAAAAGCTGTGTGTGGTGAGGATGCCCCTCAGCGCACACGACGCCTCACAAATCGGTGATGGAGACGTCTCCGGCGACGGACTGCCAGTCGCGGGTGAAGTCGTCGACGGCGCGTTGGATGGCAGCGGCTCCGTAGGCGGCGTGTAGCAAGCGGGGTTGAACGGTCACACAGTGGGCGCCGGCCATGAGGGCGTCGTTGACCTGGGTGATGTTCTTGAAGCTGGCGGCCAGAATCTTCGTTGGGGCATTGTGCTTGGTGATGACCTTGGCCAGAGACGACACCAACTCTTTCGGGTCGACGTCGAAGTCAGCCACCCGGTTGTAGTACGGAGCGATGAAGTCAGCCCCGACTGCGATCGCCATGAATCCCTGTACCTTGGTGTAGACGGTGGTGGCGGTGATGCGGATGCCGCGTTGCTTCATCATCTGCATGGCCGCCAAGCCCTCCTCGGTGGTGGGCACCTTGACGTACACCTGGTCGTCGACCTTCTCCATCAGCGACTCGGCCTCGGCCACAATATCGTTCCGGTCGCGGGCCACCACCTGGATGTGAAGGGTGCGCCCGAAGCCGATGACCTGGCGGATCTCCCGCAAAGCCTGCAGCACAGGCTCGCCTTGGGCCTCCATTTTCAGAATTGACGGGTTAGACGTCACCCCGGTGTACGGGAAACAGGAGCCGAACCGCTCGATGTCGTCTTTGTTGATGGTGTCGAACAGGTATTCCATGGTTCCCCTTTTGTGGTCGTCGGTCGGAGGGGCCGAGCCGGTCTCCCTAGTTTATCGGTGTGGCCTGACTGGCCGGACACGGATCATCGGCTGGGCTTGCCGATGAAGTGTGGGTGGCGGGTTGCGAAGGGGTGCGCGAGCCGGTGAGTTCCACGACCCAGGCGACCCCTCAACGCGGATTTGGTGGTGCCTGAGTCAGGGCGCGTCAGCGACCGAACCGACCTGTTCGGCTCAGGCGACTCCAGGGGGGCGATCTGGATCGGCTAGGCTGGGAGGTGACGCTTGTGCGGGGTCATGCGGTCCGAGCTTGAAGAGTGAATGTGGCGTCTGAGGAGGAACTATGGCGATCGATGTCAAGAAGACCCAGAAGCAGTTGTACCAAGCGACACCGACCCCAGCGGTGGTGGAGGTGCCAACGCTGACCTACATCATGGTCGATGGCCAAGGCGACCCCAACGCGAATCCGGACTATCAGGCGGCCTTGGAGGCTATGTACGCCGTGGCCTACGGCGTCAAGATGGCGAAGATGGGCGACTGGCGCCCCGAGGGATACTACGACTTCGTGGTCGCGCCTTTGGAGGGCCTGTGGACCACTGTCGACGGGGACCCTTATGTCACTGGTGTCACTGACAAATCGCAATTCAAGTGGACGATGATGGTGCAGATGCCTGATTTTGTCACGGCCGAGGTGCTGGCGACGGTGGCGGAAGGCTCGAAGCGGAAGAAGCCCGATCTCGACCTCGACCAGGTTCGGGTGGACACGTTGGCAGAGGGTTTGTGCGCTCAAATCCTGCACATCGGAGGGTACGACGACGAACCGGCCACTATCGCCGTGCTTCATCAGGCCATCACCAAGTCCGGACATGTGGTCGACCTCGGTGGCGGTCGCCGTCACCAGGAGATCTACCTGAGCGATCCCAGACGAGTGCCCGAAGACAAGCTCAAGACCATTATCCGGTTGCCGATCGCCACCGCGTGATCGTGTGTGTGCCCCAGCCGAAGCCGGTATGGCCAGCCTTGCTCGGGCCCATCCTCGCCGAAGGATTCGTGTCACCCTGGTGTCGTCCGGCCTTGCCTTGCGGGGCATGGAAGGATAGAGCCCATGACTAGGTTCGTCTCGAGTTCCCCGGACTCGCGCCTGTTGCCCTTCCCCTGGGACACGCCGCTGGCCGATTGGCCGGTCAAGCTATTGGTGGCCTTGCCACGTGGTCTGTCTCGTCACGTCGTCCGCTTCGTTCAGGTTGGGGATTCGGTCTACGCCGCCAAAGAGGTGGTCGAACATCTGGCCCTGCACGAGTACCGTTTGTTGACCGACCTGCACCGTCTGGACACTCCATCGGTCGAGCCCATCGGCATCATCACCGAGCGCCGGGACGCCTCGGGCACGCCGCTCGATCCCATCTTGTTGACCCGTCACCTGGAATTCTCGCTGCCTTACCGGTCCTTGTTCTCACCCGGTGTCAGACAAGAGACTGTGTCGCGGCTGCTTGACGCTATGGTCGTGTTGATCGCCCGCCTGCACTTGATCGGCTTCAAATGGGGCGATGTCTCCTTGTCCAACATCTTGTTCCGGCGCGACGCCGGGGCTTTCGCGGCTTATCTGGTCGATGCCGAGACGGGGGAGTTGCACGACCATCTCAGCGATGGCCAGCGTGAACAGGACCTTGAGATCGCACGGACCAACCTCTTCGGCGACTTCCTCGATCTTCAGGCCGGGGGTCTGTTGCAACCGCCGCTGGAGCCGTTGACCCTGGTGGACATGATTTTGACCCGGTACCAAGAGTTGTGGGAAGAGCTGACTGGTGTCGAGGAGTTCTCTGGTTCAGAGATGGGTCGGATCGAAGGCCGGGTGAGGCGCCTGAACGCTCTCGGCTTCGACGTGGCCGAGATGGACATTCGCACCGATGACGGTTCGTCCCGTATTCGCATCCAGCCCAAGGTGGTCGACGCCGGGCACCACCAGCGCCGTCTCATGCGGCTGACTGGTCTCGACACCGAAGAGAACCAAGCACGCCGTCTGCTCAACGATCTCGACACCTATCGTTTCCGCACCGGGCAGGCCCACGTCGATGAGGCTGTCGTCGCTCACAAGTGGCTGACCGAGGTGTTCGAACCGGTGATGCAGGAGGTGCCCGAGGCCTTGCGGGCCAAGCGCGAGCCAGCACAGTTGTTCCACGAGTTGCTCGATTACCGCTGGTACAAATCTCAGCGCGAGCACCGCGACGTGCCCATCGTCGAAGCGGCCAAGGGCTATGTCCGAGATGTTTTGGAAGGCTTGCCTGACGAGGCGCTCAACCGCGAGGCCTTGTTGCCGGTGGTCGAGAGCGCCAAGCTGGTCAACCCCTACGACCCGTCCCAAGGCTACGTCGTCGAGGGTGAGGAGCCGCCTCACGATCCCTGGGAGGATGGGGTCGAGGATGTGCCAGAACCCAGTGGCTACCTCGACATCGCCGCCCTGCGGGCCAAAGCCGCCGCTCAAGCGTCGTGACCATGGAGCTGTGACCACTACCCGCTGGTGGTGCTGGGAAACGTCCGTTGACTAGCGCAGACTCTTGGTCGTCTGCCGTCGCAGGCCGGGGGTCAGTGGTACAGTTCGGGGCGTCGATACTGGGGGAAGTCCTTGCCGCCAGCGTATGTCCTAGGGGTGAGTTCAGCGGTGACCATGGTCTCTTCGGCGCAGAAGTCACCGGACACGAGAGTGCCGTCGGGATCGTACACCGCCACGCCGGAGGCGAAGACCGTCCCGCAACCGTTCGTCCCGGACGCGTTGCAGCAGGCCACGTAGACCCGATTGTCATAAGCCCTGGTCGGCATGTACCTCGCCCAGACCTCGTCGCGCTGACCTGCCTTGACCGGACTGGCGTGTGGGCTGACGATCAGTTCCGCGCCTCGCGCCCGCAACGTGGAGGCGACTTCGGGGAAGTGCATGTCGTAACAGATGCCCACGCCGAGACATGGGCGCCCCTCGCCGACCGTCAAGCCATCCCCGGGGCTGAACACGGCATGTTCCCTGCGGCCCAGATGGGTCTTGCGGAAGACGTGGAGGGCTCCTTGGGCATCGCAGGCCACCTGCGAGATGAACAAGGCATCCTCTGATCGCTCCACTAAGCCGATGAGCGCCGTCAGGCGCAGGTCTCGGGCGGCTTCGCGTGCTTCATCAATGGCAGGATCATTCAGCCTCAGGCCGATCTGTGCCGCATGATCCACGCAATACCCGGTCAAGGACGCCTCCGGAAAGGCCACGAGCGTTGCTCCAGCGTCGGCCGCCTGTCGCATCCGCGACAGGATGGACGCCAGGTTGCGAGCCGTCGCCCCGCACCGTGACTCCAGGGCCACCACACTGATCACGCTCGCTGGATGAGTCATCCCCTCACTGTATCCGCTCTGGCGCCCACCTTTGAGGTCGAGCACTGTCGCGTCGCCACTCTTGACAGGGTTGAGGATCGCCTGGCCTCCACGGAGGAAGGTGAGGGAGTTGGCCGGTTTAGGGCTCATCGGTCTGGGTTTGCGGGGTCACTCCGTATCGCTGGAGGAGATTCGTGTAGATCTCCTCCCATGAGGGGGTCTCTTGGGGTAGGTCCACCCCGTTGTCGTCCCATTCGATCCGGTGATGATAGGGGCCTTGCCATTGGGGCTGGACTGAAGTGTCGATTTGGGTCTGGGACCAGTTGACGAGTTGGTCGTTGCGGAGAAAGACGGGGATGCGTTCTATGGGGCCTGCGTCGTGGTAGTGGTTCACGACTGCGTATGTCCACGTGATGGTGAAGTTGTCACTGAAGCTTGCGACGATGTTGGTGGTGAATTCATCCCAGATTTCTTGCATGTCTTCTCGGGAGTGTCGTCACGAGTTTGGTATGACACTCATCGCAGGTTTTGTCGATGGCGGGACAAGGGTGTGTGGGAGAAAGTGTTGGAGGTGGTCGTGGATGACCCTGATTTCGAGTGGTTGATGATTGACGCGACTCATGTCAAGGCTCATCATGATGCTACTGGTGCTGTGGGTGGCAGTCAGGGTGTGGGTCGGACGAAAGGGGGCTCAACACGAAGATTCATATGGTCGTGGATTCGTTTGGTATGCCGGTCAGATTCCTTGTCACAGCAGGTACTGTCGCGGATTGCAGTGCTGCACCCGAGCTTCTTTCCGGTATAGATGCTGATTATCTGCTCGCTGACAAGGCTTACGATACTGATGTGATCCTCACGTTGGTTCGGGGCGCGGGTATGGAGGCGGTGATCCCACCGAAATCCAATCGACGGGTTCAACGTGACTTCGACCATCACATCTACAAACAAAGACACCTGGTGGAGAATGCCTTCATGCATCTGAAACGCTGGCGCGGGATCGCCACCCGCTACGCAAAGAACCTCTCATCCTTCGAAGCAGCAATCCAAATCTGCTGCCTCAACCTCTGGCTCAAAACCTCGTGACGACACTCCCTAGTGACACTGACTGGAAAGTCACTGTCCGCACCTTCTCTGCACCGTCAGGGTTCATCGAACCCACCTACCCGCCAGGCGAATAACCAAGACACCTATCTCGCGGTGGTGTCGGCTCCTCT
>JAITVA010000018.1 GCA_031286045.1 Propionibacteriaceae bacterium
CTTCCCTGGGCCTGGCCTGGCCATTCGCATCATCGGCGAGGTCACCCGTGAGCGCCTGAGCGTGCTGCGCGCCGCCGACGCCATCGCCCGGCACGAGTTGACGGCGGCCGGTTTGGACCGCTCGATCTGGCAGTTCCCGGTGGTGCTCTTGGCCGACGTCCACTCGGTCGGCGTCCAAGGCGACGAGCGCACTTATGGCAGTCCGATCGTGCTGCGCCCTGTCACCAGCGAGGACGCCATGACAGCTGACTGGGGTCGCTTGCCCTATGAAGTGCTGGAAAAGATCTCCACCCGCATCACCAACGAGGTTCGTGAGATCAACCGTGTGGTCCTCGACATCACCTCCAAGCCCCCGGCGACCATCGAATGGGAGTGAGACTCACCATGCGTGTCTTTGTCGCGCGCGACGGTGCTCGAAGTCTCCATTATGCGAGTATTGAGGGTGGGCAGGAGTAGGGTCCAGGAGAGGTGAAAGATGACACATGACCTGCCATACACCTTGACGATCAGGGCCGTTGACTCTCTGACGAAGATCGCGGAAACTGTGACCCGTCTTGAGTACGGCACCGGCTTCAAACGAAACATCAAGCTCCATCGTGAGAACCGAGTGAGATCGATCTATTCATCGCTTGCGATTGAAGGCAATACTCTGTCTTTGGGGGAGGTGACCGATGTCATTGAAGGCAGGCTGGTCGCCGGAAAACAGGCAGAGGTCAAAGAGGTGAAAAACGCCTACCAAGCCTATGACACGATCATGACCTTCAGCCCTTACTCGATTGAAGACTTCCTCAGAGCACACACATTGATGACGGGTGGATTAGTCGAAGAATCAGGCCGGTTCAGAAGCGGCGATGTGGGCGTGTTCGATGGCGGCACAGTGATCCATGTCGGCGCGCGCCCGATGTTTGTTCCGCAACTGATGAGGGAACTATTTGAGTGGGCGAGAACCACAGATGTCCACCCCGCCCTGGTCAGTGCGATTGTGCACTCTGAAATCGAGACAATCCATCCATTCGCTGACGGCAATGGTCGGATGGGGCGACTGTGGCAGACGCTCATTCTTGCCAAGTGGAACGAGGTTTTCGCGTGGATACCGATGGAATCACTGGTGTACGAGAAGAGACCGCAGTATTACGACGCCCTTCGGCAGGCACAGCGAACGAATGATTCTGGTGGGTTCATCGAGTTCACGTTGTCAGCGATTCTGGAGGCCGTTGAGGCACAGGCCCAGTCGATGGGTGAGTCGACATTTGATGCCGTACCCAGCGGGAGTGAGTTCGTAGATAAGACCAATGAGTTCGTAGAAAACGGAGATAAGTTCGTAGATAAGTTCGTAGAAAATGACACCCAACGTGAGATTGTCAGATTGCTCATCGCCGACCCTTCAATCAGTGCGAAAAGGATGGCCGAAGAAATGGGTATGTCGGCGCGCGGTGTGCAAAAGAGTATCGCCGCCTTGCGGAAACAAGGGTTGGTCGAACGGGTCGGCTCCGCCAAGGGTGGACACTGGGTCGTGAAGAGGCCCTGACTGACTTATCGGCGGACGCTCCGATTTTTGCCGCCGCTTGTCAGGCGGAGAATAATAGGTGCATGGACATCACTGATCAGATTCGTCACGCACCCAAAGTCGTTTTGCATGACCATCTCGATGGCGGTTTGCGTCCGGTGACCATCGTCGAGTTGGCCGATCAGGCCGGGCTGGCTCTTCCAGTCGACGACGCGGCAGAGCTGGGGCAGTGGTTCTTCGATCAAGCTGATTCTGGATCTTTGGCGCAGTACCTGACGACCTTCGATCTGACGGTGGCAGTGATGCGCAGCTATGACAATCTGCGTCGGGTGGCGAGCGAGTTCGTGTTGGATCAGGCCGACGACGGCGTGGTCTACGCGGAGGCCCGGTGGGCCCCGGCCCAACATGTCACCGATGGCTTGTCGCTGGAGGACGGGGTACGAGCGGTGCGCGACGGTTTGCGCGACGGCATGGCCGAGGTGGCGGCTACCGGTCGCACCATCATCGCCCGCCAGTTGCTGTGCGAGTTGCGTGGACTCGAACCGACCCTGGACGTCGCCGAGCTGGCCATCGCCTACCGGGACGACTCGGTGGCCGGACTGGATTGCGCCGGTCCGGAGATCGGCCACTCGTCGGCCAGCTTCCTGCCCTCCTACCAACTGGCGGCCAGCGCCGACATGTTCATCACCATCCACGCCGGTGAGGCGGCTGGCTTGGAGTCGATCGCCGAGGCCATCCACATCTGCGGCGCCAACCGGATCGGCCATGGCGTCGCCTTGATAGACGACATCCATCGCGACGGTGATCGGCTGCGCTTGGGTCATCTGGCCTCCTACATCGCCGCTTTGCGCCTGCCCCTGGAGATCGCGCCCAGCTCCAACCTGCAGACCGGGGTGGTGTCTGACCTGCGTCGTCATCCCTTCCGTGAGCTTGATCGCGCCGGCGTGCGTCTGACCGTCAACGCCGACAACCGTCTGATGTCACGCACCACGGTGACCAGGGAGTTCCAACTGCTGGTGGACGCCTTCGGCTATGGCATGGCCGATGTCCGTCGCTTCACCCTCAACGCTGCCAAGAGCGCCTTCCTCAGCCACGAGGAGCGCCTGGCCTTGATCCATGACCTGGTCTTGCCCGGGTACGATCCAGACTGAACCCCCGCACCGCTCGACTCCGCTTCGGCGCAGGGCGCCTGTTCCACACGATGATGCGATGGTCTGCGCCTGCCTTCTGCTCGCGCGACGTGCGTCTCCTGTCCTCTCACTCTTCGCGGCTGAGGCGTGACTGCATCCCAATCTCGTCGGCGTCCAACTCCGCCAGGGCGGCTCCCAAGGTTTCCGCGCTGTAGGCGCCGGTCGAGCCCAACTCCAGCAGTGCCTCGCGTCTGGCTCGTAGCCTGGCCAGCGGCACGGCCGAGGCCGCCATCGGCGGATCCTCTGGCGGTTGCCAGTGTTCCAGGGCCTGGTCGAGTTTGTCGCGCAGGTCGATCCATTCGCCGACTGATTCTGTGCCCGGTTTGGCCAGTCGCAACCACTTGATGACCCAGGTCAGGGTGCCGCCTTGGACGATCAGTGAACCGGCCGCGACGAAGAAGGCGATGAGCACGAACAAATCACGATGGGGCATGCCCAGCGGCAGGGTCTGAGCGGCGGCCAGCGTCACCACGCCCCGCATTCCCGCCCAGGTCAAGATGACGCCCTCTTTGGCGCCGAGGGGTTCGTGCAGGAGGTAATCGACGTCGGAGACGTAGCGGCTGATCTTCAGCCGCAGCCGGCGGAACCGACTCTGGACCCGTCTCACGCCTGGCTCGTCGCCCTCCTGTATGCGATGCTGGAATTCGGCTTGACGCTGTTCGATCTCGCGGCGGTGCCGTTCCATGCGGGAGTCTTCGATCGGTGTGGTCGGATCGGCCCGCAGTTGTCGCCATTGGTCATGTCGGTGCTTCAGACGGTCTCGGCCCCGTCTCATTCGGTCGGTGCGCCGCCGCGTGCCGAACACCAGCGCCGCGATGTACACCGCCCGCACCCCGACCACGATCACCAATGCCAATGCCGCCAAGCCGAAGGCCTCACGCAGGGTCTCATGGTTGAGCCACAGACTGACGACCAAGCCGTACAACTCCAGTCCCATCAAGAGGAAGACAGCCCCCTCAAGCAGGAATTCGACGGTGGCCCAATTGGCACGTTCGGCGCTGCGCTGGCGGGCGTCGAGGTGTTTGGGGGCCAGTTGTGAGCCGACGATACCGGCAGCGACCGCTGCGACCAGGCCGGAGGCATGCACCAACTCAGCCGGGATGTACGCCACGAAGGGCAGCAAGAGTGAGATAGCTGAGGCAGGGGCGATCGGGCGGATCCATCGGCGCACCCGCACCCCGATCCAGCCGATGACGGCGCCGATGACAATGGCGATGCCAGCCGCCTTGAGGAACTCGCCGATCGCCCCCCAGTACGACACCGAGGCGGCGGTGGCGGCGATGGCCGTGCGCAGGAGGACAAGCGAGGTGGCGTCGTTGAACAAGGCCTCGCCTTGAAGAATGGTGCGCACCCGGCTGGAGACGCCGAGCTTCTTGATGATAGTGGTGGCGGCCGCGTCGGTGGGGGAGAGGATAGCCCCGAGGGCGACACAGAAAGGCATACTGACATCGGGTAACAGCGCGTGGAAGACGAGTCCGAGGACAACGGCTGAGACTAGCACCAAGAACACGGCCAGTCCGCCGACGGCAGTGAAATCTCGTCTCAATTCGATGTTGGGCACGGCGATGGCGGCGGAGTACAACAAGGGCGGCAGCAGCACCACCAGGATCCATTGCGGTTTGATCGAGATTGGCCCGACAAAGGGCAGCAAAGAGATGCCGACGCCGACAAGCATCAGGATCAAGGGGGAGGCGATGCCCAGGCGATCCGACACCGTCGACAGTCCCACGATGACAGCCACGCCGACCACAGCCAGGATCATGTACTGCATGAGCATGGCTTCCATGGGATTATTCTTCCGTATGAGACCGCCCATGCGCGACGTATGGACACCGAACACTGCGAATGGAGAACCCCCGCCGATGATTTCGCCCGAACTGGTCGAGGCCCGCCACTCGATCGACAATCTCGACGCCGCCCTGATCCACCTGCTGGCTGAGCGGTTCAAAATCACCCAGCGGGTCGGACGCATCAAGGCCCGCGAGAACCTTCCGTCGGCTGATCCGGCGCGCGAAGCCCAACAGGTCGCCAGACTGCGGCAGTTGGCGCAGGAGTCCGACCTTGATCCTGAGTTCGCTGAGAAAGTCGTGACCTTCATCATGACCGAGGTGGTGCGTCACCATGAGCAGATCAGAGCGGGCGAGATTCCGAAAAGCGCCTGATTGGAACGCATCCAGGCTAAGCTTGGTGGCGAACATTTCTTATCGAAAGGTGGCCCTACTGTGGCAACAATTGACTTCATTGAGGCTCGCGAGATCCTCGATTCCCGTGGCAACCCCACCGTCGAGGTGGAGGTCGTCCTTGACGATGGTTCCCAGGGTCGCTCTGGAGTGCCGTCCGGCGCTTCGACCGGCGCCTTCGAGGCGGTCGAACTGCGTGATGGTGACAAGGCCCGTTACGGCGGCAAGGGCGTGCTCAAAGCCGTCGACAATGTGGTGGAGAAGATCGGCCCGGAGTTGCTGGGCCTTGAAGCCTCCGAACAGCGCCTGTTGGACGAGGTCATGATCGAGCTTGACGGCACTGACAACAAGGGCAGCCTTGGCGCCAACGCCATCCTCGGCGTCTCGCTGGCCGCGGCTCGTGCCGCCGCCGAGTCGGCTGAATTGCCGCTCTACCGTTACATCGGTGGCCCGAACGCCCACGTCCTGCCGGTGCCGATGATGAACATTCTCAACGGTGGCGCCCACGCCGACTCCGATGTCGACATCCAGGAGTTCATGATCGCTCCGATCGGCGCGGGTTCCTTCGCCGAGGCCCTGGAATGGGGCGCCCGGGTTTATCACGGTCTCAAGGCTGTGCTCAAGCAGCGCAAGCTGTCGACCGGTCTGGGTGACGAGGGCGGTTTCGCTCCCAACCTGGAGTCCAACGCCGAGGCGCTGGATCTGATCGTCGAGGCCATCAAGTCGGTCGGTTTGGAGCCGGGCAAGCAGATCGCCTTGGCGATCGATGCCGCCGCCTCTGAGTTTTACGACAAAGAGTCGAAGAGCTACGTTTTCAAGAACGGTGAGAAGCACAGCTCCGACGAGATGATCGCGATGTACGAGCAGTGGGTCGCGAAGTACCCGCTGGTTTCCTTGGAAGACCCGCTGGATGAAGAGGATTGGGACGGCTGGATCAAGATCACCGCTCAGATCGGAGACAAGGTGCAGTTGGTCGGAGACGACCTGTTCGTCACCAACCCGGTGCGTCTGGCCCGTGGCATCGAGGTTGGCGCCGCCAACGCTCTTCTGGTGAAGGTCAACCAGATCGGCACCCTGACCGAGACGCTCGACGCCGTCGAGTTGGCCCACCGCAGCGGTTATCACTGCATGATGAGC
>JAITVA010000152.1 GCA_031286045.1 Propionibacteriaceae bacterium
GCCCACCTGCGGCTTCAACGTCGACCTCATCGAACACCTGGCTCGATCCAGCCCAGCAGTATGCGCCTGACCAGGGCTGATCATGGGTCGGATAGTCCACTCGATAGTCGGTCAACACCGGACAGGTCGGCTGGTCGGCGGCCTCGACGTACAACCCGCTGGCCTGGGCCGCGAGGTTGAAGATCGTCACCTGTGACCAATACTCGTCGAACGGAATGACGATGTCGCGCCGATCCATCGGCGCCCAAGACGCGCCGGACTGCTGCGAGGAGGCCGACGGCGACGGGCTCGTTTGGACAGACGGCGATCCGGTCGGAGTCGGTCGATCGGGGGACGCCCCATCATCGGGCAGGGACACACTCACCGTCGTGCCGGAGAAACTGAAAGGCTGATCGGCGTCGGCCGCGAAGGCGTCAAGCCAGCCGGACAATGCGGCTGTGTCGATCATTCGTGGGTACGATGCCAGGGCTTGTTCACGAATCATCTTTGCAACATCAGCATTGCTACCAAACACCTGCCTGAAGTCGATGTCGGCACCAGTGTCGAGCCGCACATTGACCCCAGGCAGCGATCCCCCGCTCATCAAACCTGGCTGGCTCCACGTCTGTGCCACCGAGATGACATTGCTGAAGTTGGCGGTCACATCGGCGCCCAGCCGAACCAAGCCTGGGGCCGAAGCCCACTCGTCTGAGTCTGAGCCGCGAGCACAGGTGGACAAGGTCACCAAGTGATCCGTGTCCCACAAGGCTTTGAGATAGTCGTCTTGGATGGCCGTCACTTTGTCGCTGACGCTGTGTTGGATCGTCTGATCGACCATTCCAGCCAATTCAAGGCGCTCGACCTGGGCGCAATGACTGCCGTCACCACTGACGCCACCGCTCCAGGCCGCGCTCGCATCGGTGAGGTACTGGGTCGTCGTCGTCACTGTGACAGGATTGAGGTCATAGGTCTGGCCACGATCACGTAATGCCAGAGGATCCTTCACCGGCGCGACACTGGCTGTTGCTGAATCGGACTGTGACAAGGAGGAAGAATCGGAATCTGGAGACGATTGAGGAGAAGTCGACCGGTCTGACGACGGTGACATGGAACTCGCGTCAGGCATGCCAAAACTCGGGTCCGCCTGGACTGGCGTCCACAGCAGACTCGCCACACCCACTGCGGCGACGCAAGCCACGAGGCGACTGACGCGACGCAGACGGTGAAAACTCATCGTCCCCCTCACGAACCCTGTTCCCCCATATCCCGTTCCCAGCAGAATGACTATTCAGACAGTGTTCTCGCAGTAGTTTAGCGTACCTCCGCCGCGGAGGGGGCCCAGCTCGTGGATGCTGGGCGGTGAGCCGGTGGCGGACGACCCCAGCCGCCCGGTAGGGAAACCCGCCATTGCCGAATGAAGCGCCCGCCGTTCAAGGGCTGCACCCGTCGAGGCCGCCTCCACGATCACCCGGCGGCTCACTCCCGACGACGCCACTCCTCGTTTGCAGGCGTTCGCACGCTGGCAGGTCTGCTCGCCGCTGGCGGGCGATGCCATCGACGCCGCCCGTCACCAACTGTCCTATTGGAACTCCATGATCGGGACGAGCGCCGTGCGGCTTGGGTGCGAGGTCCTCTAGCCAGAAGACCTGGATACCGGGCAAGTCATCGAGGGTGTGGCCATACGCAGTCCTCGTGGCAAGAAGGCGCATCGCGAGCTCGCCTGATCGCATCGCAGCCAGGTCCCCCATGCATTATTGGCAGTTCCCGCCCGACCCCTAATCTTCGCTAGCCCCAGATGCCTGTGCGACGAGGGTATCCTGTTGACGACAGGCATATTCTGATGATGGTCATACACGTGGGTGATGATCTGTGCCGTTGTTCCCATACCCAACTATGGTAAGAACGGTTGTGATACGCGTATCTGGGATGGAAAACCTCCCTGATTGGGGTCGTTTTCGGGTGGTTTCTCATCCCAGGCAGATGCTAATCGAAGGCCGACATCACTCACATCTGGGATGGGAAACCTCCATCACCCGGTTTCCCCTTATCACCCGGCCCCATCACCCGCTCGACATCGTCGGACAGCATTGATCACCACTCCCCTTGGCAAAACAAGGCTAGTCGCGCAGTGTCGTTCCCTTCTAGGCCGGACGCGGCTACACTGAACAGCAGCGGGGTTTTCGACATCCTCACGACGACGTACACGATTCGTATCCGCGAGACTTGGGGTGACACATGGGCACGGTGAAGAACCGAGCTGAAGAGACCACAAAGCCGGTGTGCCTTGCTCAGGTGACACCCTGCGCCGTCGTGGAGACAAGGGGACTCTCGCTGACATGACCCACGATCGACGATGAGAGTGAGGGATGACCGCAGTCTCATCGTCGACCCGGATCTGAGTATTCAACTATCAAGGAGGACAACATGAGTAACGAAAAGATCCAAGACAGCTTGACCCTGGAAGACGCACGGCGCGTCATCGCCGCCGCGGAAGCCAAAGCGACTGAGCTGGGCATCCCCCAGGACATCGCCGTGGTTGACACCGGCGGCCACCTCAAGGCCCACGTCCGGATGGATGGCGCCAACATCGGCAGCATCTACATCTCGATCAACAAGGCCTACACCTCAATCGCCTTCCAGACACAGACCAAGGACCTGACCGACATCACCCGCGTCGATCAGGACCTCTACGGTCTCAGCGACGCCCACGGCGGACGACTGGTCGTCTTCCCCGGTGGCATCCCGCTCATCCGTGACGGGCGCATCGTCGGCGCCATCGGCGTCTCCACCGGCACGATCCAGGAAGATCAGGCGGTGGCCGAAGCGGGTGCAGCGGCCTTCTAGGAAGCAGCAGCAACGCGACCTCAAAAGCCCAAACGGTTGAGGGCCTTGGGGTCGCGTTGCCATTCGTACCCAGCCTTGTGACGAGTGTGCTCGGGGCGCGAAAAGGCGCTACTCGCAGTCCATGCTCATGACGAGCGCTATCCGTCTTGAGGTGGGCATCCACTGGTCAGGAGATCTGAATGCCGAGCAAGTCATCGAGGGCGTGGCCATAGGCGGGCCCTTGAGCGCCCGCGACCAGCAAAAGTGAGGCCAATCAGACCATTGACACAGCGTTTCGTTGGGGCGTAGTTTGGAATTCATCCAAGTAGAGGGACCAAAGGGGGTTCTCTCTCTTCCTGGATATCACAGGTAGGCAAGGAGCCTACCCAAGGATTGAACAGGAGGTTACGATGAATATCAAAAAGAAGCTGGGCGTAATTCTGTCAGCGCTCACGCTGGCGTTGGTTGGCTTGGTTGGTGCGACGCAGACATCTCAGGCCACACCTCCGCTGAACTCTCATGACGCGGTGGCGTCTCCGGCCGGCGCAGGCTGGTGCAACACCGCTTCCCAGGTCGCACCGAGGGGAAGTACGCCCAGGTTTGTCCCGACCGTCGGCGAGCAGGGCCCACGGAACTGCGTGATGTGGCAGGGAGCATTCGGTTACGCAGTCAGCGCGCTGCAGGTTGGTCTTCGCTGCAACGGGCTCCGAGTTGACAGTGTTGACAAGGACTGGGGCCCGAAAACGACGGCCTACTTGAGGACGTTCCAGCAGTTCAAAGGCATCGGCGTCGATGGTCAATACGGCCCACAGACGCACAACGCGGTTCGCATCTGGGGTGACAAAGTGGTGGATTCCGTCCACTACACCTGCACTCCAGACCCGGCGATCTGAGGCGCGACGCCGGTGACGGCCTCGCTCGGGTGGATGGCCGTCTGTGAAGGCGGTCATCCACCATTTTGACATCCACTTGACGTAAAGAAAGTGACCCCATGATGAGGAGAGTTCGCGTCTTGGGACTCATGCTCGGGGCAGCCTGTCTGTTGGGAGGCTGCCTTCCTCCGGGTGATGCCGGACAAACTGAGTCGACTGCTCCGCCGCCCGATGATCCGACTGCCCCAGCCACAAGCCCGTACACGCCGCCAGGGACCTCGGACTTGCCTCAGGCGAACCGGTACACACAGATGGTTCCCCCGCCGCCACTGGCGGCATATGCGGCATACCTCGACGGGCCGCCAGAGGATCCCGCATATGTGGCGAGGTTGGTCGAGCGATCCCAAGCACGAGAGAGTGCCGTCGCAGGGTGCATGGCTGGTCTGGGTTTTCACTACAGCCCCAACCCGACCAGCGCCGACGAGGCAACCCACTTCACTATGCGAATCGGGGTGGGGCTGTCCGACTTGGCGGTGCCATACCTGTCTTCCGATCGTGATGTGGTCATTCGTGATGGATACGGCGTGACAAGCGCGGTGACCGAAGGACATGGAGGCGGCGGGGATGAT
Source organism: Propionibacteriaceae bacterium (assembly GCA_031286045.1). Lineage (GTDB taxonomy): Bacteria > Actinomycetota > Actinomycetes > Propionibacteriales > Propionibacteriaceae > WQYJ01. The sequence goes on from JAITVA010000152.1 coordinate 4,304, forward strand.
GACCCGAATCAAGCGTACTGGGCTACTCTGAGCCCCGCTGAATCGGAGGCCTACTTCTCTGCCTTGTGGGGCGACTACCGTGACCCACAAGGAACCATGGCGAGTTCGTGCGCGGGACAAGCGCAGACGCGTTTTCCTGAGTTGACTGAGCGTGGTCGACGGTCCATGTTCCAAGACGAGTTCTGGGACTTGATCTACGCGACCTGGCGATGGGTTGAGGTCGACGGTGGAGCGGCCGAGGACTTGACCATTGATGGTTTTGCTCGGGATCCCAGATTGGTTCAACCCGACACCGACTGGAGGTCATGTATGAGCAAACATGGTTTTGCGATAGAGGCTGAGCCTGGCGCCCTTGCTCCGACGACGGCAATGGCTTTGGCGCTCAGGACTCGCCCAGATGGGACAGTCGGACCGGAGAACAACGACACGTTCACGAACGCGATTCCCCCAGAGGAGCAAGACCTGTTGGGCACCCAGCCAGAACGCCAAGTAGCTCTGGCTGACTTCGATTGTCGAGTGGAGACGGACTACATGGCTCGTGTGTCGGAGATTCGGCGCTCGAAGGACGAGGAGTTCATTGCGGGCCATCAAGCGGAGCTTGATCGCTTGGTCGCGGCTGCGGACTCGTGGTGACAGGCGAAGTGGCTGGATCACACGGTGACGCAGCGCGCCTGCCTATCCTGGCTTGACCCGGTCGCGGGGCAGGTCCGCCGGGGGTTGGCCACGGACAGGTCAGCCCTGGGGTGGGACGCTCAAAAGCCCAAACGGTTGAGGGCCTTAGGGTCGCGTTGCCATTCACGCAGGACCTTGACCTTGAGGTCGAGGTGGACCGGGGTGCCGACCAGGGCAGAGATGCGGTGACGGGCCTGGGTGCCGATCAGTTTGAGACGCTCAGCCTTGCGACCCAGGATGATGGGCTTTTGAGAGTCGCGTTCCACGATCAGGTTGGCGAAGATGTCGAGCAGGGGCTTGTCGTCGGGGCGACCCTCGCGCAGGCCCATCTCTTCGATGGTGACGGCGATGGAGTGCGGCAACTCCTCACGCACCGTCGTCAGCGCCACTTCGCGGATCAACTCCGCGATCAGGGTCTCGGTCGGTTCGTCGGTGATCTCACCGTCTGGGTAGTAGGCCGGGCCTTCAGGCAGACTCTCCATCAGAACATCGCGGACCACATCGACGTTCTCCCCTGTCACGGCCGACACCGGCACGATGTCAGTCCAATTGACGCCGAGTTCTTCCTCCAACGCCTGGATCGCCATCAGGTGTTGGCGGGCTCGGGTGTCGCTGGCGGCGTCCACCTTGGTGGCCAGCGCGATCAGGGTCGGATGCGACCCCAGGGCGGCGACCTGACCGACCAGATGACGGTCTCCCGGCCCGATGTGTTGGTTGCAGGGCAGGCAGACGGCCACCACATCGACCTCGTTCCAGGTGTCATAGACCAACTGGTTGAGGCGCTCCCCCAAAACGGTGCGCGGCTTGTGCACGCCAGGCGTGTCGAGGATGACCAACTGGCCGTCGTCGCTGGTCACAATGCCTTTGACGATATGGCGGGTGGTCTGGGGCTTGTCGGAGGCGATGGCGACCTTCTGGCCGACCAGGGCGTTGGTCAGGGTCGACTTGCCTGCGTTGGGGCGTCCGACGAAACAGGCGAAACCGGAGTGGAACATGGGTCAACTGCTTTCATGGGTTGATGGAGCGTCGTTGCTATAGGATCGGCCATCTTCAGACGAGGCGGCGGCACTATTCGAGCCGGATCCACCGGACACCGGACCGGCTGCTTCTTCCTGATCACCGGTCGATTCTGAGGCCCGGCGCACCAGCACAGTGGCGATCTGGTGGCGACGACCGGTGTACTGATCGGCGGTCAACTCCAGCGACTCCCAGGTGACGCGCGAACCGGGGATAGGCACCTTGTTGAGGACTTTGGCCATGATTCCGCCGACCGAGTCGACGTCCTCATCGTCCAGCTCCACCCCGAACAACTCCCCCAGATCAGCCAGAGACAAGCGCGAGGAGACCCGGTACACGCCAGGCTCGATGGGAGTGATCGGGTTGGCCTCCTTGTCGTACTCGTCCTGGATCTCGCCGACGATCTCTTCCAAGAGGTCCTCGATGGTGACGATGCCCGCCGTGCCGCCAAACTCATCCACGACCACCGCCATGTGGGTGTGGGCGGCCTGCATCTCGCGCATGAGATCATCGGCCGGCTTCGAGTCTGGACACCAGGTGACCGGGCGCAAGAGCGACGACACCTTCTCAGAGGACTGAGAGTCAGGGTTGTCATACACCCGCTTGACCAGGTCCTTGAAGTAGACGATGCCGACGATCTCATCCAATCCGCCCGGCCCCGTCACCGGAATTCTGGAGAACCCCGAGCGCAACGCCAATGACAAGCCCTGACGCAGAGTCTTGGTGGCTTCGACATCGACCACGTCGAGCCGGGGTACCATGACCTCACGCACCAGCGTGTCGCCCAGATCGAACACCGAGTAGATCATGCGTCGTTCATCGGCCTCGATCTGATTCGAGGCCTCGGCCATGCCGACGTACTCCCGCAACTCGTCCTCCGAAGCGAAGGGGCCGTCAGGAAAACCCTTGCCCGGCGTGATGGCGTTGCCCAGCCAGGTCATCAGCTGCGGAATGAAGAACAGCGCTGCCACCAGGACTTTCATCAAGGAGCAGGTGGCTATGGCGACCCCGGTGGAGCGCTGACGACCCAGTGTTCGGGCACCCACCGAGACAATCACGAAGATGACCACGACGGTGATGGCGCCTGCCACCACGACCGGCCAGATCTGCCCAGGAAAGACGGCCAGAAGCCATTGGGCCAGCACAGCCATGAGTCCCACCTCGCAGATGAGACGGAGGAACTGCGCGGTCGAGACGGTCGGGGCCGGATCGGCGGCGATCTGCTCGATCTTGGCGGCGTTCTTAGCGTCGTCATCGACCAGTTTGCGGGCACGGCCCTTGGTCAAGGTGGAGAAGGCCTCTTGGACGGCGGCGAAAAAAGCTGCTCCTGCCAAGAAGACCACCAGCAGGACGATCCGAACGATCAGTGAGGTCATACCGCGCCGCTCCGCTGTTTCTCCCAGGCCTCGATGATCTGGTCGTTGATGCCGAACATGACTGCTTTCTCGGCTGCTTCCGCATGATCGAAACCCAACAGATGCAGCAAGCCGTGAATGAGCAGGTAATCGGCCTCTTCACGCGGAGTACGCCCTGTGTCGGCGGCCTGACGATCAGTCACGGTCGGGCACAGCACGATGTCCCCCAGCATGCCGTTGGGCTGTTCGCGGCCTGGTTCGCCGGGGCGCAGTTCGTCCATCGGGAAACTCAAGACGTCGGTCGGGCCCGGTTCGTCCATGAACCTCATGTGGTACGCCGACATGGTCTCCTCGTCGACCAGCACGATGGACAACTCGGCGTCGGGATGGATATGCAGCATGTCCATCCCGAAACGTGCCAACTCGACCAGTTCCTTCTCATCGACCGCTTGGCCGGACTCATTGTTGATGTCGATCATGATTCAACCTTTCAGGCGTGGTTCGGTGCTAGGACCGTGGGAAGATCGCCCGTCCCGGCCCTCGGATGGCAGCACATGGTTCATCATCGGTTCCCTTTGCGGCTCAGCGGGGGCGACGGGCTTCGTAGCGGTCATAGGCGGCGGCGATCTGGCCAACCAGCGGATGGCGGACCACGTCTTTGTTGGTCAGACGGCAAATGGCGATGTCATCGACCCCTTCGAGAATGGTCGGCACCTCCCGCAGACCCGATTTCATGGCGCTGGGCAGATCGACCTGG
>JAITVA010000172.1 GCA_031286045.1 Propionibacteriaceae bacterium
CCACTCCATCAGTGGAGACCTCACCGACATCGGAGACATCAGCCTCGGGCTCGACTCCGGCACCCTCGGTGGCGGATGACAGTCATTCCCCTTCGCCGTCAGCCTCTCCCACGACGAAGCCGTCTGCTAGTCCTAGCTCGAAGGTGGTGTCGACTCCTTCCCCCAAACCCACCGCGAAGATGTCGTAAGGTAGACCCATGACCCTGACCGAAGAATTGCTGTCCGATCTGACACGCCTTGTCACAGTTCCTTCTATTGGTGCTCAGGAGGAGCACCAAGCCGATGTGCGCCGGTCCGCCGACCAACTCGCCGGCATGCTGACAGACGTGGGGTGCCCCGACGTGAAGGTGGTCGAGGGGCCCTACGCTCCGGCGGTCATCGGGCGGTACCCAGCCCCGGCGGGCGCGCCGACGATTTGTTTCTACTCTCATCACGACGTCCAGCCCGCCGGTGAGCGGGCCGACTGGAACGATGAGCCTTGGGAGGTCACTCAACACGGTGACCGACTGTTCGGGCGCGGTTGCGCGGATGACAAGGGTGGCTTGGTCGTCCATCTGGCGACCTTGCGTGCCTTCAGGGGTCGCCCGCCGGTCGGTGTGACGGTTTTCTTCGAAGGCGAGGAGGAGGTCGGTTCACCCCACATCCTCGACTTCATCGAGGCCCACAAAGAGGAGTTGCGGGCCGACGCCTACGTCATCCTCGACTCGGGCAACTGGCAGGTCGGCGAGCCGGCCTTCACCACCACCTTGCGCGGTGTCTGCGACGCGATCATTGAGGTTCGCACCCTCGACCACGCCCTGCATTCGGGTGAGTTCGGCGGTGTCGCGCCCGACGCGCTGACGACCCTGTGTCGCCTCCTGGCCACCTTGCATGACGAGGATGGAAATGTCGCCATTGAGGGACTGGCCCAGTCGGTTCACTTCGACGTCGACTACACGCCGGAAGCCATCCGCCATGAGGCCGGCTTGCTCGACGGTGTGCGTGAACTGGGCACGGGTCCGATCGCGGACCGCTTGTGGGCCAAGCCGTCCGCCACTGTCATCGGCATCGACACCGTCTCGATCAAGCAGTCGTCGAACACCCTGCTGCCTTCGGCCACGGCGCGAGTCAGCGTGCGCGTTCCGCCACGCATGAAGGCCTCGGAAGCCCTCGACGCACTCGTGGCTCATTGCCAGTCTCACGCGCCTTGGGGCGCTCATGTCGAGGTGACACGGGGCTCGGCTGGCAACCCCGGCGAGGTGCCAACCGATGGACCCCTGGTCCAGACCGGCATCGCGGCCTACGAGCAGGCTTTCGGGCGCCGTCCCGTGCTGATCGGCCAAGGCGGGGCCATCCCACTGGTCGGTGAACTTCATGAGGCTTATCCTGACGCGGAGTTTCTGGTGACAGGCATCGCCGATCCCGATTCGCGCATGCATTCGCCCAACGAGTCCGTGTCTTTGTCAGATCTGGAGAAGACGGTTCACGCCCAGGTCGCTTTCCTGACGAGCCTGGCCTCAGCCTGATTCATCCGAAGATTGCCCATCTTCGACTCTCACGGTCGGGGTGTGACGGCCCGCCGGTAGCTCGTCTGAGCCGAGGTCGGTTCGGTCACGCTTGGGCGGGGGCCCTCTCTCGCCCCTGCCATGAGCCCATGGTCCGCGAGGTCGCGTCTTGGATTCGGGCAGTCTTGTCCATGGGTTGGTGTCGGCCAGTACAGTAGGGGTGTGATGAGCCAGGATCAGGTTGGGGAACAGGCGTCCGGTCATAATCAGACCGATGATGACAAGCCAAAGGACGAGTGCGGTGTCTTCGGGGTGTGGGCGCCCGATGAAGAGGTCGCCAAGCTGACTTACTTTGGTTTGTACGCCCTGCAGCATCGTGGCCAGGAGTCGGCCGGAATGGCGGTGGCCGACGGCGAGCGCATCATGGTCTTCAAAGACATGGGCTTGGTCTCGCAAGTGTTCAATGAGCCCACCCTCGACTCCTTGACTGGGCACATCGCCATCGGGCACACGCGCTACTCCACGACGGGGGCCTCGCGTTGGGAGAATGCCCAGCCGACCTTTCGGGCCACTAGTTTCGGTGACATCGCGCTGGCTCACAATGGCAACCTGACCAACACTGAAGAACTGATCGCTGTCCTGCAATCGCCGCATCCGGTGTCGGCGCCCACCAAAGACCGCAATGACTCCAGTTCGGACACCGCCATTTTGGCGTCGCTGTTGGCGGCTCAACCCGGTCCGGCTGACGAGGCCATCGCGCGCATCCTGCCCCGACTGGAGGGCGCCTTCTCCTTGGTGTTCATGACGAAGGACTGCCTCTATGCCGCTCGTGACCGCCATGGCGTCAGACCGCTCTGCGTCGGAAAGTTGGGCGAGGGCTGGGTGGTGGCCTCCGAGTCCGCCGCCCTCGACATCGTCGGGGCTCAGTTCGTGCGTGAGGTCGAGCCGGGTGAGTACATCACCATTGATCAACGCGGCCTGACCTCTCGCCCGTTCCAGTCGCCCGCCCGTCATCAATGCTTGTTCGAGTACGTCTATCTGTCTCGTCCCGACACTGTGCTCAACGGGAGACTGATCCACAATATCCGGGTCAAGATTGGCAAGATGTTGGCTGAGGAGCAGCCGGTCAAGGCCGATCTGGTGATTCCGGTTCCGGACTCTGGCACCCCTGCCGCCATCGGCTTCGCCGCCGGTTCCGGCATCGAGTACGGCCAAGGCCTGGTCAAGAACGCCTACGTCGGACGCACCTTCATTCAGCCCTCGCAAACCCTGCGTCAACGAGGCATCCGGCTCAAGCTCAATCCTCTCAAACATGTGGTGGCGGGCAAGCGTCTGGTGGTGGTGGATGATTCGATCGTGCGCGGCAACACCCAGCGTCAAGTCGTGGCCATGCTGCGCCAAGCCGGCGCCGCCGAGGTCCATGTGCGCATCTCCTCGCCGCCGGTCTTGTGGCCCTGTTTCTTCGGCATCGATTTCGCTGATCCGGCCGAGTTGATCGCTCAATCCATGAGTGTCGACCAGATCGCCCAAGCCATCGGGGCTGATTCCTTGGGCTACATCGACTTGAAGACTCTGATCGAGGCCACTCACGTGGTCAAAGACGATTTGTGTCGGGCCTGTTTCGACGGGCGCTACGACATTCCGGTTCCGCCTCAGGCCGCCCGTCAACTCGGTCTGGGGTCGAACTGCACCGGTTGCGTCTACCCTTGCGAAACGACTGACGGCGGTCCTAATGGTCTGGCGCCGACCGATCCGGAGCTGACTGATCTGACCCGCCATTGACCGTCCCGATTCACCACTGACAAGGAGGAACCATGACTGACCGCTCCGCCTATGCTCGCGCTGGCGTCGACATCCAGGCTGGCGAGGAGGCCGTCGAGTTGATGAAGGCCCACGTGGCGCGCACCCACCGTCCCGAGGTGATGGGTGGGCTGGGTGGCTTCGCCGGGTTCTTCGACGCCGCTGCTTTCAAGAACTACCGTCATCCGGTCTTGGCGACTTCGACCGACGGCGTGGGCACCAAGGTGGCGATCGCCCAAGCCATGGGTGTCTATGACACCATCGGTTTCGATCTGGTCGGCATGTTGGTCGACGACCTAGTGGTCGCCGGAGCCGAGCCGCTCTTCGTAACCGACTACATCGCCTGTGGGCGAGTGGAGCCACAGCGGGTGGCCGACATCGTGGCAGGAATCGCCGCGGCCTGTGCCCAGGCGGGAGCCGCACTGCTGGGCGGCGAGACGGCTGAACACCCCGGCCTGCTCGGCCCGGACGACTTCGATGTGGCCGGCGCCACCACGGGGGTGGTGGAGGCCGACGAGATCCTTGGCGCCGACCGCGTCCAGGCCGGTGACAAGGTGATCTGCCTGGCCTCGTCGGGTTTGCATTCCAACGGTTATTCGCTGGTTCGCCGGGTGCTGCTAGAACAAGCTGGGCTTGATCTGACCGCCGAGATGCCCGAGTTCGGCCACAGCTTGGGCGAAGAACTGCTGACTCCAACCAGGGTGTATGCGAAGAACTGTTTGGCGGTCGCTCGGGCTGGCTTGGTGCATGCGATGAGCCACATCACCGGGGGTGGCTTGGCCAACAACCTGGGGCGAGTCATGCCCACGACCCTGATGGCGGTGATCGATCGCTCCACTTGGACGCCCGGCCCCATTTTCGACCTGGTGCAGCGTCTCGGAGCCATCAGCCAGCCCGACATCGAGGAGACCCTCAACATGGGGGTGGGCATGGTCCTGCTCTGTCCTGACTCGCTGGCCGACCAGGCGATCCATGTGCTCCGCGACCGTGGTGAGACGGCCTGGGTCGCAGGTGTGGTCCAGGCGCGATCGGAAGGCGACGCGGCCGTGGTGTTGCACGGACGCCATCGCTGAGGGGGGCAGAGCCTGGGTCAGCCTAGACCCTTCACGCTGGGGGATGTGCGAGATGGTCGTTTGGTGAGGAGCGTCGATGGTTCATCGGGCAGTCGAGTGTCGGCTTGGACCACAACCCGCTAACCGAGTAACCTATATCCCACGAATAGATTCTCAACACTTGACCACGCGGGCTAGCCGCGAGCGAAGGAGGCTGACCCGATGGGGCGCGGCCGTCAAAAGGCAAAGCAGACGAAAGTCGCTCGTGAATTGAAGTATAGGTCGGTGTCGACCGATTTCGCTTCACTCGAACAAGAACTACGCAACGACGCAGGCAGCGCCATTCCGGCGGCCTACGCTGATCTTGCGGAGGCGTATTCGTATGATGACGATGACGAAGACGACACCTCTCAAAGAGACGAGCCAGCCGACGAGTGACCCTGCTCATTCGGGACCGTTCGGGCAAGCCATCCTGGGAATCGCAGGAGGAGAATGAACACCAAAGCATCTGGGCCGAATCTAGCGTCGAACCTCGCGTCCATGATCTCGAAGTGGCGTGGCGTTCTGGCATGGCGTTCTGGTGAAGAGGACACGGAAGAACCCGATGAATCGACGCCTCTTCCGACCGATCCCGCCACACCGTCCTGGTCCGCGCACTGGCGACCTGATCGCCTGTTGAACGGCTTTGAGACACTGACCTACACCATGGCCGATCGTCCGCATCTCGACGAGGAGGGCGAAGGCTCGCTGATCGCGACACTGGTACGTCAGCGTCCAGCCCGTCATCGTCGAGCGGTCTTGTACATCCACGGTTGGAACGAATACTTCTTTCAGCGTCATGTGGCTGAGTTCTTTGATCAGTTGGGTTATGACTTCTACGCCATCGATCTGCATCGCTACGGACGCAGCCTGCAAGCGGGTGAGTTGCCGGGATACATGGAGTCGGTCGAAGAGTACTACGAGGAGTTGGACGCTGCGGTGGCGATGATCCGTCGTGACCATTCTCAGATCGTGCTGCATGGGCATTCCACCGGTGGCTTGATCGCCAGCCTCTACGCCTCGGATCGGTCAGGCCAGTTCATCGGTGTGGTTTTGAACTCGCCCTGGATCGACATGCAGGGCTCGGCCCTGTTCAGAGCCCTGACCCCGCCGATCATGCGCGGATTGGCGGTGGCCTCCCCGACCATGGCCCTGCCCATGAGTGAGAACGAACTGTACGGGCAGTCCCTGCACCGGTCCTACCAAGGGGAGTGGGACTACGACCTGAGTCTGAAGCGGATCGACTCTCAACCGATTCGACCCGGTTGGACCAGGGCTGTCGTCAACGGACACGAACGTGTCGGCGCCGGGCTGCGCATCGATTGTCCAGTGCTGGTCGTCACCTCGGCTCGCTCATCATCGCCGAAGGAGTGGTCGGACGACGTCACGGGGACTGATCTGGCCATCGATGTCGAGCGTGTCGCCGCCCGAGTCCATCTCTTGGGCTGGCACGTCACCCTGGTCCGTTTGGTCGGCGCCTTGCATGATGTTTCCTTGTCCTGCTCCGATGTGAGAACACGCTACTTCGATGAGATTCGACGCTGGGACTTGGCCTATGTCCGCAGTGTCGGCGTGCAGGAAAAGATCACGCACAAGCTCTGATTCGGTCCGGTTCGCAAGCAGTTCTGTCTCAGCAGGCCTACTGGCCGACCGCCTGCTTGAGTCCGGCCAGCAGATCGGTGGCTGACACCGGGGTGGTGGTTTGAAGGTTGAGGCTCATCTTCACCCCGTTGACGAAGAAGGTCGGCGTTCCGCTGACCCCGGCTGCCACACCTTCTTGTTCCATGGCGTCGACCTCGGAACTGGTCGCCTGGGAGTCATAACAACCCTGGAAGTCCGTCAACTCTTGTCCGGTGAGGCCTGCCTGGCCGGCGAAATCGACCCGAAGCTGGTCATCGGTGAAACCGACGCCCTCCTCAGGCTGGTTGGCGAAGATGGCGGAATGGTACTCCCAGAAGTGTCCGCCACGGTTGGCGCACAGGGCTGCGATGGCGGCGCGCTCTGATGAGTCGTTACCGATGACTGCGGAACCGATCAGTGTGCGAATGTGGATACGGAGGTCGATGTCACCGGCCTTGCTCAACTGCGACAAGGCTTCCCCGTAGATCTGCTCGGCTCGCCCGCACCAAGGGCATTGGTAGTCGGTGTGGAGTTCGAAGACGATGGCACCCGGTTTGACTGCTTCAGAGTTGACCCCGACGTACTTGGTGAAATAAAGGGGTGCTTGTGTGGGTGTGGCGCTCGCCGTCGAGTTTGGAGTGCTCGTGCCTGCAGTGGTTGGGGCATTGTCGGAGTCGACCGTTCGCAGGGCCAAAAACACGACCGCAGCCGCCAAAATGACGGCGACGACGCTGACGATCGACAGACCCAACTGAAGGTGGCGAATGGTGGCGTCGCGCGGATCAACCGGGGCGGGCGTCTGTGGCGCGGTCGCGGGCGCTGCCTCTC
>JAITVA010000199.1 GCA_031286045.1 Propionibacteriaceae bacterium
CGCGGGCTCCGGCACTCAAGGCGGCGTCGACCAGGGCGATGGCCCCGGAGTTGGATGCGCTCGGGTTCACGAGTGCGGTCGGATCAGGCGTGTCCAGCCACATTCGTGCGATCGTCTTGTCTTCGCTCACCACCGGTAGGAAGATCAGGCTGGCTTCGACCCAGAAGCACAGCCCAGTGGCGCACAAACCGACCACGGCGTTGATGCCGACGACGGCGGCGTTGTCGGGAGAGTTGGAACCAAGGATGGCGCATGCCCAAGCGATGTCGAGACTGATGGTCGCAAGAGTGCCTCCGAGAGCGCCGATCAGTGCCAGTGTCAGATCGGAGATGGTGCGTCGTCGAAAACCCCGGTCAAGGGCGGCGTACCGAGTGCCCGCTCGGTAGGTGTGGCGGGCGAACGTCACCACAACGCCGGCCAGAATCAGCGCCACCAACAAGGGGAGCATCCACTTCAGGGGATCGGTGTAGTAGGCGCCTGGGAAGGGATCAGACCAGCCCCAGTGGGCTTCGCCATCGGTGGTCCATGCGCCGAAGACCCGCCTGCCATCTTTGGTCGCAACCCCACTGGCCCATCGGATGGTGTAGATGAGAACACCGGCCAGCACGATGACGAGCGCGATGGGTTTCCACGAGAAGTAGGCACGGACGTTGGTTGGCGGCCGCCACTGATCAAGACGAGGCGTACGACCGAGCACGAGCTGGTCGATGCCGATCAGTCCGAGTGTGATCAGCCCCGCCCACAGTGTCGGAGCGAGGAAAAGGCCGGCATGGTCGGGCATCGACCAAGTCAACCACAAGGCACAAGCCGTCGCTGCCAAGGTGACGCCGGCGCGTGGCCAACCGATGGAGTGCTCCAGGGCCCGCAGATGACGGTACCGTTTCGGCAATCGAGCCCGGGCTCGCACCGCGTGCATGCGCCGGGCTGTCGCCAGTGCCACCAGGAGGAAGAAGATGATCGTGGCACCGATGGCCCACAGGGTCATCATCTTCGCGGCCGTCATCACTGTCCTTCTCTGAGTCGTCCCCGATGGGTGTCAACACAACATCGCTCAGTCTAGGGCACAACACTGCTCTCCACGGCGCAAGCGCGTGTGCTGCTGCCGAAATGTGACCTTTTAGGCAGACAATGACCCCGGCGGGTCATCTCCGGGGCCGAGGTGGGCCGGTCTGCGAGGGTGGGGCCGGGTCAGCCAAGCAGGGCCGGGTCAGCCAAGCAGGGCGGGTCAGCCAAGCAGGGCGGATCAGCCAAGCAGGGCGGATCAGCAGAGCAGGGCCGATCAGCCAAGCAGGGCCGATCAACGAGTTCCAGGGTAGTCGGGACCTCACATGACGTCGGGGGCGGCGATGCCCAGCAGCCCCAACCCGCTCGCCAAGACCTTCTGGGTGGCACGGCACAAGACCAAGCGCGAGTGTCGTACTTCGCCTTCACTCTTCAACACGGGGCACTGCTCGTAGAAGCTGGACAACTGTGTGGCCAACTCGAACAGGTAACCACACAGCTTGTGGGGGGTCAGGTGGTCGGCCACCTCGGCCACAGCCGCTGGGAACCTGGTCAGCAAGAGGGCCAACCATTGCTCGGCTGGTTCGGTCAACACCGTGATGGTGGCGTCGGCGTCCTCGATCACATCACCGTCGGCGGCGGCCCGACGCAGGATGGCTGAGACGCGGGCATGGGCATATTGCAAGTATGGCCCGGTGTCACCGGTGGTGGCGGTCATGCGGGCCGGATCGAAGACGTAGTCCTTGTGCAGTTGGGTCGACAGGTCGGCGTACTTGATGGCAGCCAAGGCGACCTCGGGGTTGGCCAGTGACTCGGCTTCGTCGAGCAGGTCGTCGAGGTGGACGGCGGTGCCCTCGCGGGTCTTGAAGGGAGTGCCGTCGGGGCCGAGCACCATGCCGAAGCCGACGTGCTCGGCGCTGACCGTCTCCGGCAGGTACCCCGCCAAGCGTGCCACAGCGAACAGCTTCATGAAGTGGTCGTGCTGGCGGGCGTCGGTGACGTAGATCAGGCGTCTGGCCCCAAGGTCGTCGACGCGGTGTTTGAGGGCGGCCACATCGGTGACGTCGTAGCCGTAGCCTCCAGCCGAGTTGCGCAGGATGGCGGGGGCGTCGAAACCAGGGACGAACACGACCAATGCGCCGTCGTCCATGGTGGCGATGCCCCTGGTTTCCAGATCATCGCAGATGGCGGCGAGCTGATCGTTGTAGGTCGATTCGCCAGCGATGTCGGCGTCGGTCAACAAAACCTGCAGCCGAGCGTAGGTACGGGTGAAGCCAGCGGTCGAAATGTCGATCAACTGACGCCAGATCTGGCGGGTCTGGTCGTCCCCGCTCTGCAAGGCCACCACTCTGGCGCGGGCTCGATCAGCGAAGACCGGATCGGCGTCGAGATGCTTGTTGGCCCGCAGGTACAAGTCCTCGGCGCCCGGCAGGTCGAGCTGATCGAGGTCGAGAGCCTCCTCCAGGGCCTGCTCGATCAGCATGCCGAACTGGCGGCCCCAGTCACCGATGTGGTTCTGGGGGATGACGGTCTCGCCAGTGGCCCGTAGGACCCGCGTGAAACAATCCCCGATGATGGTGGAGCGCAGGTGGCCGACATGCATCTGCTTGGCCACGTTCGGCGCGGAGTAGTCGATCACCACGACGGTCGGCTGATCGGCCTGGGCGATGCCGCCGTGGGTGTCACCCAGTTGCTCGGTCACGGCCTGCGCCAGAACAGTCGGCAGCAGGCGGATGTTGATGAAGCCGGGTCCGGCGACCTCCAAGGGTTCACATAGATCGGCGACATCGAGCTTGGCCACCAATTCTTGGGCCACGTCGCGCGGCTTGCGCCCCTGCTCGGCGGCCAGTCGCAGGGCAACATTGGATTGGTAATGTCCGAATTGGGCTTTGGTGGAGGGTCGAAGTTCCGGGTCTGCGCCCGTCACTAGGTGAAACCGGGCCGAAAGAATGTCAAGAAGCGAAGCCATGGGGTCTATTCTTTCATGGTGGACGTCGTGACGGTTGTGTCGTCGACTCAATCACGAGGCCGAGGATATCACCGCTCAGTCGCCCTAGTTCACAGCTAACATGATGATTCCTTGATGGTTTTTGTCGTAGCTGTCTACTAGTATGAAATATGTTATTCAAGTGACCCGTTCAAGGAGGCTCGAGTCTATGCGTAGATTGAAGAAAGTCGGCGTTGTGCTTATTGCTGCTTTCATGATGGTATTGTCAGTGTCAACGGTGGCGCGGGCGGCTGATCCGGTGGAGACCGATTCGCCGATATCTGCTCCGCTGGCGTCTGACACCTCAGCCGGTGTGCCACAGGAAGGCGACACACAGACATTCCAAATCCTGTTCACGAGTGACACTCACGGGGCCTTTCGTGACACCAGCTATTCCACCACTGCCCCCATTCCTGGAGGAATGAGTCGGGTGGCCACCGTCGTCAAGCAGTTGCGAGACAGTTTCGACGGCACAACTATTCTGCTCGACAACGGCGACACCATTCAGGGCAATGGCACGTCCTTCTTCATCAACAATTCCACCTTCCCGACCTACCCCACTGTCGAGGCCTTCAACGTCTTGGGTTATGACGCCGTCGGGGTGGGAAATCACGAGTTCAACTTCGGCATTCCCGCACTGCGTCAGGCTTTCTCCGGTTTCCAGGGCGAACTGCTGTGCGACAACGTCCAGGATGCGAGCGGCAATCTGATGGAGGGATTCAAGCCCTACATGATCAAAGAGCTTCCCAACGGGCTGCGGGTCGCCATCATCGGCATGGTCACCCCGAACATCATGAACTGGGACGGCGCCAATCTGGCGGCGGCTGGTCTGACCGCGCTCAATCCTGCCGATGAGACGGCCAAGATCATCGCTCAGCTGAAGGCCGCCGACGCCGCAGACGTCTATGTGGCGCTCAATCACATGGGTGACACGAGGGAATACTCCACTCCCGGCTCGGGGGCGGCGGATGTGATCAGCGCCAACCCGGACTTGGATGTGTTCCTGGGCGCGCATTTCCATACCATCACCGGGGCCAAGGACAAGCAAGTCGATCTCGGCGGGGTCAAGTTCGTCGAGAACCGTGACGCCGGGCGCTCGGTCGGGCAGGTGCTCATCACCGCCACCTATGAGAACGGCCACTGGGACGTCAAGAACAAGACGGGCTCATACGACTCATCCGATGTCAAGACTGACGTTCACTCCACTGCAGACCAGGCGGTGGACGCTCAGATGAATGCGGCCATGGAGCCAGCTCACACGGCCGCCTTGGCCAACGCCAACACGGTGGTGGGACAGTTGGTGGGCGGTCCGCTGGTGCCCGAGCCTCAGGTGCCCGGCGAATACCAGGGCTACCTGCAGGACACCGCGCTGGTCCACCTCATCAACGACGTCATGATGCATTACACCGGAGCCGAGTTGTCGGGCACGGCCGCCTTGGACGCGCATGCCAATGCTCAACCGGGGAAGCTCACTCGCGGCTCCATCGCCAGCATCTACAAGTTCGACAATAATACTTTGTATACACTGAAGATGACCGGCGCCCAATTCAAGAAGTGGATGGAGTGGTCCTACTCCTATTTCGGGGACTACACCGACAAGGGTGTCAAGAACATGGGTCCGGCGGTGGATCCGGCCACTGACATCTCCATTCCCGTGGGCAATGGCGGTATGGCTGGGTACAACCAAGACAACTTCGCCGGGCTCAACTACGAGGTCGATCTGACCAAACCCGTCGGTGAGCGTGTCGTCAACATGACCAACTCGGATGGCACGCCTTTCGATCTGACGAGGACCTACACCGTGGCGGCCAACAATTACCGGGCGGGGACTCACCTGACCAACCCCAACTCAGGCATATGGGCGCCCGGCGATGAACTGCCCACCATTCTGGCCCGCGATGTCGCTTCCGACCTGACCGGCGAAGGCATGATGGGCTTGATCATCGACTATCTGAGCACCCAGGTGCCGAACCAGACCCTGACCAACGAGTTCACGCCCAACTGGCGTTTCGTCGGTTTCGAGTTTGATCCGGCCTTGCGTGCGGCCTTGGCCCAGTACGTGGCGGAAGGGAAGATCAGCACGGCCAACCCAGTCAACCCCAGCTACGACCGCCGTGCGGTGAAGATCGCCGAGGTACGGGCCTTGATGGGAGAAACGGGTCAGCCTACTCCGTCAGCGCCTGCCACCCCGACCGCCACCCCGAGTGCCGCCGTACCGGAGTCTTCGACCGGCCCCAAGGCCTCGACCGGTGGCTCCGCGACTGCGCCCATGTCTGGCTGGTGGTGTCTGGCCGCTCTCGGACTCGGCGTCGGATTGGCGGCGATTCGTCGTCGAAACAGAGTCTGACTGACTCAATGACTGACCCCGGGGCCTTCTTGCATACGAGTTGGAAGGCCCCGGGGTTTGTCGGTTCTTCATATTTGAGCTGTAGACGGGCCGACGGGGGAGAGCGTGGGCGGGTGGGGCGACGCGTGATGGAGGTATTCCATCCCCGATGCGAGTGATTTCGGTCGTGGATCAGCATCTGGGATGACAAACCACACTCAAACGACCCCGGTTGGGGTGGTTTTCCATCCCAGATCCGCGTTTCACTACTGCTCTTACCATAGTTGGGTACAGAAGTGTCGACAAAGATCATCGCCAGTCTGCACGGCCACCGTGAGGGTGTCATGATGACGCTGTCTCTCCAGCCTCGTCCCTCGAGAGCAGGGGCTCGCATGCCCCGTTGCCTGGTTCACTCTCAGTCTTCAGTTTGGCTGCGTGTTCCCGTAGTGTGTTTTGCCAGGCGGTGTCCCTGTCGTCGGCGAGCCCGTCGTGTTCGATCCACTCGATGTCGGCCTGGTTGAAGAGGATGGTGACGTGTGGTCCGAGGTTTCCTTCGGGGTAGGGGACTGCGGTGTAGCCGTAGTTTTCCGGTTCCGGTGTCGGCTTGGTATTGGCCGATGATCATGAGTGACCTTGGCTCAATGTCAGGGGAGTCGGTCTTGAGACCGACGACGGTTCCGAGGGGTGAGTATCTGTGCTGCTGCTCGGCCAAGATGGGTTCGGTTGGCATGAGGACATCAATAAATGTGTCGATGTCGTCGTAGATGAGGATGTGGCGCATCTCGTCTAGCGGTCTGGTGTCGGAGGTCTCTGCTCGGTCATGCTCCAAGTAGAGGGGGTTCGTGACGCGGAGCACACTGCTTGTGGTGGCCTCATTGTGTCGCCACCGTGTGATTCTGTCGATGTTTCCGCCTTCAGTGGACACTCGCCGAGTGGTCGTGCGTCGCCGACTCAGGCGCCGGGGAGACACAGGCCGACTCAGGCGCCGGGGAGGCACAGTTGGTGGCGATCCATTCCGGCCTGTCATCTAGCCAATTCGCGCCCTCGGAGCTGGCTGGTGTGACACACTGGTGGACATGTCCTTCATTGATTTTCTGTCGGCGTCACCGACGTCGTACCATGCCAGTGCCGAGATTGCGCGTTTGCTGAGTAGTGGTGGATTCACCGAGCAAGCTGAGGCCGACCCGTGGGACGCCACACCAGGTGGGCATTACGTCCGACGTGAAGGCGCCATCATCGCTTACATCTTGCCCGCCGAGAAGCCCTCTGGCATGCGCTTCCATATTGTCGGCACCCACACCGACTCACCTGGCTTCAAGCTCAAACCCCACCCGGCGCATACTGCTGCGGGCTGGTCACAGGTGGGCATGGAGGTCTATGGTGGGCCCCTGCTCAACTCCTGGCTGGACCGTGAGTTCGGTCTGGCGGGGCGGGTGGTCTTGCGTTCCGGTGAGGAGCGACTGGTCGCGACTGACCCCTGGCTGCGCATCCCTCAGTTGGCGCCTCACCTCGACCGCAGCGTCAACCAGTCGCTCCATCTCGATCAGCAGAACCACCTCATGCCGGTCTATGCCTTGGCCGGCTCCGGGGTCGATCTGATGGCGGCGGTCGCAGGCGCCGCCGGCTGCGACCCGGACGAGATCGCCGGACATGACCTGTTTTCGTACATCACCCAGCCACCGGCCTTGTTCGGGGCGGCGAGGGAGTTTCTGGCATCGGGGCGGTTGGACAACCTGTCTAGTGTCTATCCGGCTGTGATGGCGCTTCTGGCCACCACGCCGACGCCTCAGACCGTGCCAGTGGTGGCGTGTTTCGATCATGAGGAGGTCGGTTCGCAGACCAGGACGGGCGCGGCTGGGCCTTTCTTGGAGGACATTTTGGCCCGCATCGGTTGGGGGCTCGCTCTCAGCCAGGACGAGGTGTGCCAAGTCCGGGCCCGCTCATGGGTGGTGTCCTCTGACGCCGGTCACAGTGTCCACCCCAACTACGTCTCAATGTTCGACCCTGACGAGCAGCCTTTGATGGGGTCGGGGCCCATGCTCAAGGTCAACGCCGGCCAGCGTTACGCCACCGACGGTCCAGGCGAGGCGCTCTGGTTGGCCGCCTGTGAGCGCGCCGGAGTGCCTTGTCAGACCTTCGTCTCCAACAACTCAGTCAGTTGTGGCACGACCATCGGTCCACTCACGGCGACCCGCCTGGGCATCCCCACCGTCGACATCGGGCTGCCGATCATGAGCATGCATTCGGCCCGCGAGATGTGTGCGGCCCGCGACCTTGAGCACTTGACTCGTGCCTTGACCGCCTTCCTCGCACAGTGACGGCGTCCATCCACCGACACAGTAGTGATCGTCGGCTGCCTATTCTTCGTGAGGCCCGCAGGTCTGACGGATGACCAGCTCCGAACACAGTGACAGGCGGTGGATCGGTCGGGTCGAGTCGTCGAGGCGGTTCAGCAGCAGTTGGGCGGCGCGGACTCCGACCAGCTGTTTCGGGGGCCGCACGCTCGACAGCGGTGGATCAGCCAGCGAGGCGAACTCGTCGTCGTAGGACAGGATCGCCAGGTCTTGGGGCACTCTCAGTCCGAGGTCGCGCACGCGTTGCATCAAGGCGATGGCCTCACGGTCGGCGTGGACCATGACGGCGGTGGTGCCGCTCGACTGGCACTGCTCGATGATCTCGTCTAGCACCTTCTCATGTCCTGGGACGTTGAAACCGACCGCGTCGGCGGTGGGTACTCCCTCGGTTGACAAGCCCAGATCCTGACAGGCCTCCAGCCAGCCTTGGCGCAGCTGTTCGCCGTGGGGTGAGGCCGACGTGATGAGGAAACCGATCTTCTTGTGGCATCGGGAGACGAGATGCTCGACGCCGAGGCGGGCAGCGTGGCGTTGGTCGGTGGCCACCGATTCGAAGGGCGAGACGGTCAAAGACCGTGGCAGGTGTCGTTCGACCAGCATGACCGGCACGCCCTGCTTCTCCAGCCACTTCATCAGCGTGAATCCTGCCTGGCCGGACAGGTCAGGCGCCAGGATCAATCCCTCGACCAGGTCGTCCTCGATCAATCGGGCGATCTGGGCGCGGTTCTCCTTGATGGAGTAGGAGGAGCCGCGCAGCAGCAGACGGGATTGGCTGTGCTCGACAACAGATTGTGCGCCGCGCGCGATCTGAGGCCAGTAGTAGTCCATATTGGGCACAACCATGCCGATGGTGTGGCGGTCGGCGACGGGCTTCGTCGCCGGGTTGGTCAGGGCTTTCTCGACCGGTCCGCGCAGGATGGCGCCGCCGTAGACCCGCAGCAGCAGGCCGCGTCGGGCGAGCGCGTCGATGTCGCGGCGGATGGTGATGGGGGAGACCTTGAACTGCTTGGACAACTGGGTCACCCGCACCGACCCGTTCGCGCCGAGTTCCGCCAAAATGGACTCGCGACGCTCCCAGGAGAAAGCGGATTCTTCTTGGTCGCTCATGGTTGCACCTCCATCGTGACAGTCATCGTGTTCGCTGTGACCGCGCCGCGCAAGGTCAGGCGGGTCAGCTTGTCTCCCCAGACCCGCATCAGTCGCGGATCGGACAGCGGCTGTTCTTCCACTTCGACCAGGATCTCAGGTGGCCAGGACAAGCGCAACACTCGTGGCGGCGGCGCGTCGGCTGGACGGGTGGGAACCGGTATCCAGGGTCCATCGAGGACCGGGGGAGCCACCGCCTCGGGCCCGGCGCAATCGGCATAGCCGACGCCGAGTGTCACCTGACCTGCCAGGAGATAGCGCACCATCATCATCGGCTCGGTTCCCTCATCCAGCCCGGTGGCGTCTCGGCCCGCCTCGGCTCGCTCAGTCACGGTCAGTCGTGTGCCGGCCTGATTCAAGCAGACACGGCGTCGCCAGGAGGTCAAGCGCGACAGTTTGTAAGCCTCGGACAGTTCCATCTCCACATGGCAGCCTGACTCATCGCGGTCGACGCTCATGTCGCCGGCGTGGAAACGTCGCCCGAAGCCTTGGTCGGCGCCGAACGGCGCCGGCACATTGTGCCAGGCTGATTGCATGGGCCACAGTTCGTAGCGTCGATCCGAGAAAGTCTGGCTGGTGTAGGTCGGCGCGCCGGCGTCCACCACGTACGGCGCCCCATCCAGGGCCACAGTCAGGTTGCCAGCGTCATTGTGGTTGTGGGACTGCTCGTTGTGCGCTCCCTTGATCGAGAAGGACAGGCCACCGTCGCCGTGGATCAGTGCGACCTGGCTGGTCGGCATCCAGACGTCGGTGCGCAGCTGTGGCTGGCCTTCAGATCGGTTGGTTCGAAGGCCCAACCACTGGCTGTCCGCCAGGCACATGACCGCCCGCCCCAGTCCCATCGAGTCGAGGATGGTGAAGGCCGGTCGGCTGGGTTCGCGGTAGGAGGCGGCGACCCCAGCCAGCCAGTCGTCACCGCAGCGTCGAGCGAAGCGATGCACGATGCTCCAGGGCAGGTCGTCTTGGGCGCGGGCGGGGCCGTCGCCGGAATTGATGTGCCAGTCCCTGCTCCAGCGCATCCGGGCTGGGTACAGACCCGCCTGGCGCAGCGGTCCGAATCCGTCGATCCGCACTGCCCCTGCGCTGGCCCGGTCGAGCAGGTCGAGCAGTTCCATCAGGCGGCCCATGCCCTGCCACCAGTAGGCGAAGCCTTCGTCGATGCCGCCGTCCTCGGGCAGGGACGCCAGATAAACGTCGACGCGTGAGGCGACCAAGCCCACGATGCGGGCGCGCTTGTCTGGGTCGTCTTCGAGCAAGAGGGCGGCGGTCAACACTTGCGAACAGATCCAGGGGTTCCAGTTGTTGACGGTCTCCGGTTCGCGCACCCACCACCAGCCGTGTTCCAGGAAGGGATCAATCACTCGCCGATTGGCCTCGCGTCGGATCAGGCGGCGCAGGCCGGGCACCCTGTCGTCGAAGCGCTCGCCCAGCAGATGGTCGACCCAGGCCAGTTCACTGACGGTCTCAGCCGCGCCCAAGTCGAGGAAAGGGCGATCCGGGTCGGGCACGACGTCGCCTGACTCGGCGATGAACTCGTCATGGGCCGACCAGCACCAGGTCAGCATCTCGCACAGGACCGCGACTGCGTCGGCGGCCTCGTCCAGCCAGCGGTCTTGGCCGGTGTACGCCGCCGCCAAGGTGGTGTGGCCGAGGCGTTCGCGCACCGCGGAGTAGGCGTTCTGTTGCTCGTCCCGGTCTCCATCACGAAAGTAACGAACAAACTGGATCAAAGTCGGTCGCCTCCACGCTTGTCTGGCCCAGGCCTCGGCCTTGGCCAGAACGGCGTCACGTGTGATCGGATCCTGCTTGCCGATCAATTCCCAGGCTGAGCGGTCAGTCGCGTCAGGCACGGGACTCTTCCAGTCAGATGCTCCAACAATAAGCTTTGATAAGGGGATATTGAGATCGCTTAGGACAGTGGTCAACTGTCCTGCTATCCCAGGCGTTGAAGAAGTCGGTGTTCTTTTTGCTGCCATTATGGTTCCTCTTTGAATGTTTATGATCGATTATGTTTTATCTGTACCTTTTGATCGACTCCAGTGTATTCCATCTGAGACGATGAATGAACTTGAGAGGGCAGAGGAGCCCACAACGACGTAAGGAGATCACAGATGAACAAGAGGCACATTGGAGTGGCTGCGGCGACGCTGCTGACCGCGCTGACAATGACCGCCTGTAGCGGGGGAAACCCAGTCAACGACAACACCCCGACGAAGCGCGAGATCACGGTCGCTCTCTGGTCCTATGACATCGGCCCCGAGTACCACGCCTTGGTCGAGGGTTTCCGCGCGACCCACCCAGACATCACTGTCAACATCGAGGACATCCCACCGGCGGACTACGCCACCAAGATGACCGCCGAGCTGGCGGGTGGCTCCAATGTGGATGTCTTCGGGCTGAAGAACACCGTTGACTTCGCCAAATGGCAGCAGGCTGGCCATGTCATGGACATCACCGACCTGGTGGACAAGCTGGACTACAAAGACAAACTGGCCGGTGTCGACTCCTACAAGATCGATGGCGTCTACGGCGCCCTGCCCTACCGCTCGGACCTGTGGATCCTCTACTACAACAAGGATCTGTTCGACAAGGCTGGCAAGGACTACCCCAAGCCCGGCATGACCTGGCAGGACTTCGCTGACTTGTCCTGCCAGATGACCTCCGGTGAGGGCGACTCCAAGGTCTACGGCTCATACATCCACAAGTGGCCACTCATCCTCGAAGGCATCGCCGCCGCCCAGAGCAACGGTGACTTCATGTCGGGTGACTACGGCTACATGAAGCCCATGCTCCAGATGGCGCTCGACTTGCAGGACAAGGGTTGCATCATGAGCTACGGCGAGATGGACCAGTCGAAGACGACCTACAACACCATGTTCCAGACCGAGAAGGCCGCCATGGTGCCGATGGGGACTTGGTTCATGAGCAACAACGTGCCTCAGAAGGGCATCGACTCGCCGCTGGTGAACTGGTCGATCGCGACGCTGCCGCAGCCCAAGGCCGGTGGCAAGTACGTCACGATGCAGGGCGCGCCGACCGGCTTCTCGGTCAACTCCCACGCCCAAAACCCCGAGGACGCCAAGACCTTCATCGAGTGGTGCGCCGGTCCGGAAGGCGCCAAGACCATCGCCGCCAAGGCTGTCTGGCCCGCCTACACCGACGACACCATCATGGACACTCTGCTGGCCGTCGAAGGCATGCCAACCGATGACGGAGCGAAGAAGGCCCTCAAACCCGATCTGGCCAAGATCGAGGCCCCGACCGATCCCAAGGCTCCCGACGTCGAGCAGCTGCGCGCTCAGGAGTTCTCGCTGATCATGACCGGATCGGAGAGCTTGGACGACGGTATCAAGAACCTGGAGGACCAGGTCAAGAGCCAGGTGCTCGCTGGCTAGTCCTCCCGCTGGGCCGGGGGCACTCCCCTCCGCCTCCCGGCCCCGCCGCCAGACCGACTCCGGGCTGAGGCACCCCTGCCAAACGCCTCGGCCCGGCTGGCGGCTCAACCGGCGCCGACAAGCACCGACATCGCTGGTCGACGCCATCTTGACCCCTCACCCAACCCGCGAAGGAGCACCATGAAGGTTCGCTCATCAAGCAGTCCGCGCCAAGTGCGCCGGGCGACTGCGCAAGGCTTGAGCTTCATCCTGCCCAACTTTGTCGGCTTCGCCGTCTTCACGCTGGTTCCCCTGGTGATCGCGTTGGCCTTGGCCTTCATGTCCTGGGACGCCGGACACGATCCGACTTTCGTCGGTTTGGCCAACTTCCAGCGCATGGTGACCGACCTCAATTTCCGCGCCGCTTTGGTCAACACGCTGCTGTTCGCGCTGGGCACCGTGCCCCTGACCCTGGTGGTCTCTCTCGGTTTGGCGGCCCTGCTCAACTCGAAGATTCCTGGTCTGCGCTTCTTCAGGGCGGCCATGTTCTTTCCCTACATCACCTCGCTGGTCGCGGTCGCAGCGGTGTGGAACATGCTGTTCTCTGTCAACTCTGGCCCGATCAACACGTTCCTGCGCACCCTCGGCATGCAGGACCCGCCTGGATGGACCGCCTCACCTCAATGGGCCTTGGTCTCCTTGATCATCGTCAGCGTCTGGCGTGGCATGGGTTACTACATGATCCTCTTCCTGGCCGGTTTGCAGTCCATTCCGACGCAGTTGTACGAGGCCGCCCAGATGGACGGGGCGGGGCGGTGGAAGCAGTTCCTCCACGTCACTTTGCCGGGTCTTCGCCCGACGACTTTCTTCGTCATGATCATGCTGACCATCTCCAGCTTCAAGATCTTTGACCTGGTCCAAGTCATGACCGAGGGTGGGCCGGGGCGCTCGACCTTGGTCCTGGCTTATCAGGTCTACCAAGAGGGCATCGTCAAAGGGCGGTTCGGCTACGCCTCCGCCATCTCGATGGTGCTGTTCGCCATCGTTCTGATCGTCACCATCGTCCAGTTCAGAATGGAGGAGAAGCATGTCGACCACTGATCGAATCGAGTCGGCCCCGTGCCAACCGGCGCCGGGCGATCGTGGCCCGCGTCGGTCGCGCCGACCAGTCATCATGAAGTGGGTCGTCTTCGCCTTGATGCTGGTGGCATCTCTGCTGGTGCTCCTGCCTTTCGCCTGGATGATCATCAGTTCTTTGAAACAAGACTCGCGGGTCTTCACGGTCCCCGTCCAGTGGATCCCCGATCCGGTGCAGTGGGACAACTACCTGCGCATTTGGACCAGGGTGCCCTTCTTGTCCTACCTCGGCAACTCCCTGATCCTGGCCGTGGTTATCACCGCCCTGCAGTTGCTGACCGGCTCCATGGCCGCCTACGGCTTCTCCAAGATCCATTTCCCTGGCCGAAACGCCCTCTTTGTGGCGTACATCTCGACCATCGCCGTGCCTTGGACGACCTACATGATCCCCCAGTACATCATGGTGCGCAATCTCCATTTGTCGAACACCTTGTGGTCCTTGATCCTGCTGCAGGCCTTCTCCGCTTTCGGGGTCTTCCTGATGAGGCAGTACTACGTCTCCATCCCGGACGATCTGTGTGAGGCCGCCCGTCTGGACGGCTTGAGCGAGCACGGAATCTGGTGGCGGATCATCATGCCCCTGACCAAGCCGGCTCTGGCCTCGCTGGGCATGCTGACTTTCGTCAACACCTGGAACGACTATATGGGCCCCTTCATCTATCTGACCTCCAACAGCAATTGGACAGTGCAGTTGGGCTTGCGCAGCTTGATCGGGATGTACGACTCCTACTACGCCTTGATCATGTGCGGCTCGGTCATCTCTGTGTTGCCGATCCTGGTGGTCTTCATCATCGGCCAGCGCTACTTCATCGAGGGCATCGCGACCCAGGGAATGAAAGGCTGAGCGATGAGTCACTCACCGGTCGCCAGCCATCATGGTCCCGCAGAACGTGTCGCCGTCACCTTGTTCGAGCGGATCTGTCCGCTGGTCTATTGGGCCATGCTGATCAATCTGGCCCTGGTCGTCGTCGCCGCTCCCTTGTTGGCCACACTCGTGTTGGTGCGGACCTGGTTCTTCTGGCCCCTGGTCCTGCTCAGCGCCGGATTGTTCGGCCCGGCGTTGAAAGGGGCCTTCACCTGTTTCGACGCCTATCAGGAATCCGGTGATATTCGCGTGGCCCGCGACTTTTGGCGCGGTTGGCGCTCGGGCTGGGTTCGTTCCTACGGACTGGCTGTGGCCGCCGGCGCCATCGTCGGGGCTTGTGTGGCCGATGTGTTCTACCTGGGACGCTTCCCCTGGGCCGGATTGGTCGCGCCTGCGATCGTGGTGGTGGCGGCCCTGGTCGTGCTGATCACGGTGTCTCAGTTGGCTTTGACCGTCCTCTTGCCTGAACTCGGTTGGGCGCGGTCCTTCAGGCTGGCCGGGTTCGGCGTCATCCGGCGTTGGCCGATCTCGTTGGTCACCCTGGTGGTCGTGTCGGTCGGGGCCTGGTTGGTCGCTGTCGGCGGCTGGCTCGCCGCCCTCGTGGTTCCTGCCGTGGTGTTGTTCATTACTTGGGCGAACGTCCAGTGCCTCGTGCGCGAGGCGCTGCCGCAGCGCGGGGGATTGAAACCCCTGGCCGGTCGTTCGCCATTTCGTACGTCTGATTGATTGAAAGGTTTTGTCATGTTCCCTGTCGTCGTCGTCGCCATGGCCCCCGAGCGCTTCGAGGCCTTCTTCGCGCCGGATGACGTGGCGCGCTTGCGTGGGCTCGGCGAGGTGCGTCTGGTTCCACCGCCGACCAGGCCGATCGACGGGGAGCCACTGGGGCGTGATGACCATGTCCGGATGGACTCCTATCAGCAGGCCCTGACTCAGGCGACAGTCATTGTCACTGGCTGGGAGACGCCCTTGATCGATGCCGACCAGGTCGCCAGTTGCCGAGATCTGCGCGGCGTTGTCCACACCGGCGGATCCATACGGGGCCATGTCGCAGCAGAGTCGATCCTGGCTGGCCTGCCGGTGTCGTCCCAGACCGCTGGCAACGCCATCGCGGTGACCGAGTTCACTTTGGCCCAGATCCTTTTGGGGGCGAAGCAGGTCGGTCAGGCCACCCGGGCCTACCGTGCCCGACGTGGGCCGATCGACCCCTTGACCGAGTTTCCGCTTGTCGGCGCCGAAGGTTCGACGGTGGGC
>JAITVA010000039.1 GCA_031286045.1 Propionibacteriaceae bacterium
CTTGGCTTCGAGGTCCTGACCGATGTACGGTGACAGATCGCGCACCCGGCGCATCTCAACCAAAGAGGCCGGCAAGAAACCACGCAGCCCGATGTCGACGATGAGGCCGCCCTTGACGACCTCGATGACACGGCCAGTGACGACACCGTCCTCTTCTTTGATCTTCTCGATCGTGCCCCAAGCCCGCTCGTACTGAGCGCGCTTCTTGGACAGGATCAGACGACCCTCTTTGTCTTCCTTCTGCTGCACCAGGGCTTCGACGCTGTCGCCGACATGCACCTCTTCGAAAGGATCGACGTGGTATTTGATGGCGAGTTCTTTGACTGGGATGACACCCTCAGTCTTGTAACCGACATCGAGAAGAACCTCATCTTTGTCGACTTTGACGACCGTGCCAGTGACAATGTCGCCGTCGTTGAAGTTCTTGAGTGTTGAATCAATTGCGTCGAGAAAATCCTGATCAGAACCAAGATCGTCGATCGCGATAGGGGCTTGCGCCGTTGATGTCATTGAGTATGACTTTCACGATAGATAGTTCAAATGTGGCGCCCTTGTCTTGAATGATTGCTTCATTCGAGACCGCCAACCTCACTCCATGCTGGACGCTGGCAAGCGACACAGTGATTCAGTCTACCCAGCGGTTCCGGCAAGGGCAACCAATCACCCCGTACACATGACGACCGGACCCATCACCGGGCTCGGCTGCCCGAGACAACCCTGGGGTTCAGTGCGCGGCCGCCGCCCAGGAGGCGCCGATTCCGACCGAGACATCCAAGGGCACGTCCAGTCTCATGGCGTCCGCCATCTGTTGCCGCACCATGGCGTCGAGCCGATCAGCCTCGCCCGCCGCGACCTCGAAGATCAACTCGTCATGGACCTGAAGCAGCATGCGTGATCTGAATCCACCGTCAGCCAAAGCGGTGGACACCCGCAGCATTGCCAGCTTGATGATGTCGGCCGCTGACCCCTGGATCGGGGCGTTGAGGGCCATGCGTTCGGCCATGTCGCGACGGGTACGGTTGTCAGACGTGAGGTCGGGGAGGTAACGGCGACGCCCCAGCAGAGTCTGGGTGTAACCCGTGTGGCGGGCCTCGTCGACCAGCGACTTGAGGTAGTCACGCACCTTGCCGAAACGCTGGAAGTACCCATCCATCAATGCGGTCGCCTCAGATACCGGAATCTTCAGCTGGCTCGACAGTCCGTAGGCGCTCAAGCCGTAGGCCAGACCATAGTTGACCGCCTTGACCCGACTGCGCTCCGCCGGTGTCACAGCCGACGCGTCGATGCCGAAGACATGGGAGGCCATGACGGTGTGGAAATCCTCGCCCGAGCGGAAAGCGTCGATCAGGAGTTGGTCGCCGGAGACATGGGCCATGATGCGCATCTCGATCTGGGAATAGTCCGCCGTCATCAACGACACAAAGCCAGGGCCGGCGACGAAACCTTGCCGAATCTGGTTGCCCGCCACCGTTCTGGTCGGGATGTTCTGCAGATTCGGATCCTGGGAGGACAGACGCCCGGTGGCAGCGGCTGTCTGGAGATAGGTGGTGTGGATGCGCCCGTCGTCAGCCACCGACTTGAGCAAGCCCTCAACCGTCTGACGCAGCTTGATGGCGTCACGATGAGCCAAGAGGTGTTCAAGGAAAGGGTGGGAGGTCGTCGAGTACAACCAGTCCAGCGCCTCGGCATCGGTGGTGTAGCCGCTCTTGGTCTTGCGCGTCTTGGGCATGTCCAACTCGTCGAACAGGACGGTCTGCAACTGCTTCGGCGACGACAGATTGATCTCGTGACCGATAGCGGCCCAGGCCTGACGCTGCGCCTCGACCACACGGTCGTCGAACCGGCGACGCAATGTGGTGAGGAAATCGACGTCGACGGCCACTCCGGTGCGCTCCATCTGGGCCAGCACCCTGGTCAGAGGGATCTCGACATCGTGGAGCAGGGTGTCAGCGCCTTTCTGCGCCAGATCCTCGGTCAGGGGGGCTGACAGTTCGGCGATAGCTCGCGCGTTCACACCGGCGGCGTCAGCCGCCTGGTGATCTGCGAAATCAAAAGCCGGTTGGTCGCCATTGTCCGAAGTGGCCTGAGCCAAGGGTCGACCAAGATAGCGCTGGGACAGGTCAGCCAGGCCGAAGGCCCGTCGATCAGGATTGGCCAGATAGGCTCCGAGCTGAATGTCACAGTTCACAGGAGCCAGATCCCAACCGCGCTCCCACAAAGCGATGAGCGGTTCCTTGACGTCATAAACGACCTTGGGCACAGACACGTCGCACAGCCAATCCGCCAACGCTTGGTCATCGTCGGACGCCAATCCTTGGGGGTCGAACCACCCCGTGGCTCCATCCTCGGCAGCCACCGCCACTCCCGTGACGTCCCAGGCGCCATGGCCCCAGTGACCGGTGATCTCCACCCCAGCCTGCGCCTGGCCATGATCCGCCAACCACTGTCGAGCCTCGCCTGGAGCCACCACTGCGACCTCGGTCGGCGGCGGTGGGGCGACTGGCTCAGCCTCGGCGGCGAAGGTCTCACGGACTCGATCACGAATACCACGGAACTGAAGCGTGTCGAAAAGCTGATTGAGCCCAGCAGGATCGGGCTTCCCGTCAGTCAGGTCGCTCGCCCGCACCGGCAGGTCGAGGTCTTGCACCAGAGCGTTCAAATGACGATTGCGCTCGACATCGCTGACGTGGGCTCGAAAGGACTCGCCAGCTTTGCCGGGCACCTGTGAGGCACGCAGAACCAAGTTCTCCAGCCCGTCGAATTGGGCCAGCCACTTGGCCGCCGTCTTCGGCCCGACCCCTGGGACACCTGGCAGATTGTCGGAGGTCTCTCCTACTAGCGCCGCCAACTCGGGGTAGCGCTGCGGAGCGACACCGTACTTGGCCTCGATCGCCTCAGGCGTCATCCGCTGTATCTCGTTGCGCCCTGGGTACAGCACCGTCACCTGGTCATCGACCAGTTGGAAGGAGTCGCGGTCGCCACTGGAGATGAGGACCGTCATGTCGGCTTGTTTGGCCTGCCTGGTCCAAGTGGCGATGATGTCGTCGCCCTCGTAATCGTCCAACTCCACGTGGCTGATGCCCAGTGCGTCGAGAAAGTCCTTGATCAGGTCGACCTGGCCCTTGAACTCGACCGGCGTGGCTGAACGAGTCGCCTTGTAGGCCTCGTATTGCTTGGACCGGAAGGTGACCCGGGAGCGGTCGAAAGCCACGCCGATGCGGGTGGGACGCTCCGAGCGCACCAAGGACAGGAACAAGG
>JAITVA010000068.1 GCA_031286045.1 Propionibacteriaceae bacterium
AAGGCCTTCTCCCCAGCCAAAGTGGCGTCGGTCTCCTCCAGGAGAACGCGGTAACCGACATCGAGCGCGGCCCGAGAGACGACGTGGGACAGCTCTGCGAAATAGGGCAGGCCGACATCCGCGAATGCCAGGGCCAGCAACCCGGACCGGCCCGTCGCCAAACTGCGGCCGCGCAGATTCGGTTTGTAGCCCAAGGCCTCGATGGCCGCGCGCACGCGGGCTCGCATCTGGTCGGAGACGTAGGGGTAGTCATTCACCACGTTGGAGACGGTCTTCATCGACACACCCGCATAAGCGGCCACGTCTTGCAGACGGACAGTACCCATCAATCCTCCTGATGGTCGTTATGGGAAGCGCTGTTGCTACTTCCCTTAGGAAACGATGATCGACCATAAGCTGTCGGCCAGTCTATTCTCCTTAGCCACAGCCGTGCCGAGCGACCAGCGGCGACCGACCAACCGGTCAGGACGTCGCTGACGAGTCATCGCCTCGGTCCGGCCAGGCGGAGTCGCCCACCCCGTCCGACCTCATCGTTATCAAATCGTCACCGAATCATCACCGGAAATCGCTTGACTCTCATCTTACAGCGCTGTATAAAAGTACCTGACGTTACTTGCGACACCGTCATCCGACATCCCCTCGTCGCAGGTCGATCCAAAGGAGGAAGACGACAGCATGAAGAAACGATGGATACGTGGCGCCGCGCTCGGCGTCGTGGCCGCAGTCACAGTCGCCCTGACAGGCTGCTCAGGCGGCGGCGATCAGACAAGCACCGACGGCGCCAGTCTGGGCGAGGGCGGATACAGCGGACCCAAGGTGGAGATCACCTTCTGGAACGGCTGGACAGGCGGAAACGCCCCCAAGCTCGTTCCCCAGATGGTCGACAAATTCAACTCAGAGCACGACAACATCACGGTGAAAAACGTCGTCCAGGAATGGTCCGACATCGCCTCGAAGCTGCCTTTGGCCATCCAGTCGGGCAACGGACCTGACGTGGCTGTGCTCCACGGCGACGACCTGGGCACCTACGCCGCCCAGAACCTCCTGACCAAGGCCGACAATCTCATCTCAACACTGGGTTACAGCGCGAAAGACTTCCCTCCGGGAGTGTTCGACAAGGGCAACTACGACGGCGCCCAGTACGCCGTCCCGTGGAGCGTGACACCGCTGGGCCTCTACATCAACACCGACGTGGCCGCCAAGGCCGGAATCACCGACGTCCCCACTGACAAGCAAGGATATGAGGCCGCACTGGAGGCCCTCAAGACCAGCGGGGTCCAAGGCGAGTGGGTCGACTCCTTCGTCTTCACCGGCACATTCGAATTCGAGTCTCTCTTGTGGCAGTTCGGCGGCGAGCTCTACAACGAGGATGTGACCAAGGCGACCTTCAACTCCGAGGCCGGGGTCCAGGCCTTGACCTGGATGGCCGACCACATCAGCAAGGGCTGGAGCCCGGCAGACGTCTCCCAGGACGGCGACATCAACGCCCTCATCGCAGGCAACACCGCCTACAACTGGAACGGCGTCTGGCAGACCACCAACACTGCCTTCGACGGCGTTCAATGGAAGGCAGCCGCAGTGCCCCAGATCGGCACCCAGAAAGCGGTCTGGTCGAGCTCGACCCACTGGGTCTTCCCAGCCAACAAGGGCCAGAACACCGACAAGACCACTGCGGCGGCGACCTTCGTCAAGTGGATGAACGACAACGCGGCTGAGTGGGCCTCGACTGGCGAACTGCCCGCCGCCAACACGGTGCGCGACGACCCGTCCCTGGTGGCGAACTACCCCAACCTCAAGCCCTTCATCGGTGAGTTGGACTACGCCCACTATGAGACCGTCGCCCCCGGCATCAACGAGGCCAATGCCCTGATCACGACCGCTTTGAGCAACGCCCTCACCGGCAAGATGAGCCCGAAAGAGGCCCTCGACGACGCTGCCAAGCAGGCAGACCAGATCCTGGAACAGAACCAGGCGAAGTACGGTGGCTAGTCAATCGACTCGCGACCTGGTTCCTCCGGCCCACGCGGCCGGGGGAACCGGGCCCACCGCTGACGCGGTGATCGGAGAAAGCGGGCCAACTCACGCAGGGTCGAGAAGAAGCGGCCAGGCACACAAGCGTGCGGCCACCGACCGACCAGGTCTCTCCCCCGCCCGCCGTCGCCAGCGTCGCCGCATGACGGTTCGGGCCTACCTCTTCCTGGCGCCCTTCCTCGCGATCTTCGCCACCTTCGTCATCGCCCCGGCAGTGTTCGGCCTGGGCATCTCGGTGACGAACTGGAGTCCCTTCCGCGCCCGTACCGCCTTCGTCGGGTTGAAGAACTACATCGCCTTGTTCACCCCTGGAAGCCTGCAGGCCACCCAGTTCTGGACAGCCATGCGCGCGACCGGGCTGTTCGTCGTCATCTCCGTCCCCTTGCTGCTCGTCATCCCACTGGCAGTGGCGGCCCTGCTCAACTCCAGAGTCCGCGCAGCCACCTTCTTTCGCACAATCTTCTTCGCCCCTTACGTCCTCGGCGTGGCCGTCATCGGCCTGGTGTGGGGCTACATCCTCGACACCCAGCAGGGCATCCTCAACCACATTCTGCGCCTGTTCGGGCTCGACCGCGACATCCCCTGGACAGTCAACACCCCCTGGGTCTGGGTCAGCCTGGTCGGTGTGACCGTCTGGTGGACCATGGGCCTCAACACAGTCATCTTCCTGGCAGGAATGAAAGGGATCAGCGCCGAACTCTACGAGGCGGCCGCCATCGACGGGGCAGGCACATGGCGCTCCTTCCGCCAGGTCACTGTGCCGGGCTTGCGGTCAGTGACGCTGTTTGTCACAACAACCACCATTCTGGCGTCGTCCAACATGTTCGGCCAGTCCTACCTCTTGACCCAAGGCGGTCCGGGCGACGAGACGCGCACGGCCATCATGTACATCGCCGATCAGGGTCTGTCACAGAACAATATGCCGGGGGCGACGGCGATGAGTTACGTCCTCTTCCTCATCCTGGCAATCATCAGTGTTGTGAACTTCCGGTTGCAACGCGACCGTGGTGAGGAGAGCAAGTCATGAGCGTGAAATCCACCGGCATGGTCCGCCCCCTGCCCGCGACCGTGGCCCTCTACGTAGCCTTGGGCATTCTGACATTGATCATTCTCGCACCCCTGGCCTGGATGCTGCTGACCTCGTTCAAGACCGACGCCGGGGCCATCCAGCAACCCTACGGCCTGCCCGACCCCTGGTCGATCGACGCCTACACCTCCCTGACCGGTGGGCAAACCCCCGTGTTCCGTTGGCTGCTCAACAGCTTCGCGGCCGCCAGCCTACAGACAGTCCTCATCCTCGTGACTGCCTCTATGGGAGCATATGCCCTGGCCAGACTGGACTTCGCCGGTAAGAGGATCATCTTCGGCCTAGTCATCGTCATGCTGCTCGTGCCGCCGGTCATCTTCCTCATCCCCAACTACCTGATCGTCGAGGAGTTGGGCTGGTTGGACACCATCGCGGCGCTCACCGTTCCAGGGGCAGCCGGCTCCTTCGGCATCTTCTTCCTGCGGCAGTTCTTCATCAACCTGCCACGTGAGATCGAAGAGGCGGCCCGCATCGACGGCGCCGGTGAGATACGGGTCTTCCTACAGATCGTTCTACCCTTGGTACGTCCTGCCCTGGCCACCCTGGCTGTCATCTCCTTCCTCAACAACTGGAACGATTTCCTGTGGCCGGTCTACGTCCTGCTCTCCCCCGAGCACATGACCCTCCAACCTGGCCTGTCCATGCTCCAAGGGGCCTATCGCACCCACTTCTCCATCGTCATGGCTGGGGCCGCAGTCGCCTCCATCCCAGTCTTGATCATCTTCGCCATCGCCCAGCGCCAGATCGTCGAATCCGTCACTGGGGCCGCTGTCAAGGGGTGAGGGGACCAGCCATCAGCCACACAGACACCCATTTTGGGGGACTGGGATAGGCTCGACTGGTGATCACTGTTGAGAAGCTGCTGGATGCTGCCAGTCTGACTCGGGCCCATCATGAGCTGATGGAGCCGAACTTTCCGCCGAGCGAGCTGATCTCGGCTGACGAGCTTGTCGATTTGGTGTCGTCCGGGCGGGGCATGGGGCTGGCACTGGTCGATGACAAGGTGTTTCGCGGGGTGGCTGCCATGCAGTTCTATGAGGGGGACATGTGCGTGCTGACCTACCTCGCCGTGGCTAGCGTCGGCCGGTCCAAGGGGTACGGCATGAAACTCCTGTCGTCGGTGTTGGGTGAAGCCGCCCTTTTGGGACACTCCTTCATCCTGGCCGAAGTCGAACCGCCTGACACCAGCCCGGCGAGCCCGGAGCATGGCGACCCTGACCGTCGCGTCCGCTTCTATGCCCGTTTCGGCGCACGCGCCCTAGCCGTCGAGCACTGGCAACCCCCTGTGTCGCCGCAGTACGGCCCGGTGCCTTTGACCCTGATCGCCTTGCCCACAAGCGAGGCCGGACTGCCAACCATCACCAGCACCCAGATCGAACGCCTTGAGCGGGAGTACCACGGCGGGGAACTCCCGGCAGGCACACGCGCCAGCCTGGCCGTCGGCCCCGTCGTCGAGACCCTTGACCTGGTGGGAATGTACCAGGGGTAGGGCCAGTCAGGATTCCCCCACCGCCTTGGCCGCGTGCACCAGCGCCTCAATCGCCGAGCGCTGCGCCTGGAGCTCCTCCACTGAAGCGAGGCGGACATGCCGCATCCGCTGGCCCGTGCCCGTCAGCAGGCCGGTCGAATCATCGAGACTGGAACCACGCAGGAAGTAGAGATTCACCCAGTGGCGATGGGGTGAATCGGCGGCCATGCCCCACCCGTCGTACCCCCACTGTCTGGCGCCGTAGCCGATCGTCAGGTCTGTCTGATCAACCGAATAACGCAGCTCGGGCAGCGATGCGACCATCAAGTGGTGCACCGCCAGCCAGATCTGACGAATCGGCTCATCCAGACGCGCTCCAAGGTCGAGTAGTTGCGCCTGGGTAGGCTGATCGAGGTGCGGATGCTGCGGTGACATATCACCAAGCGTAGCGCCTTGGGCACACGCCAGGGCGCCGACGAGACCCACATTCCCGTGTCGTGCTCATGCGGCTGAGCGGGTGGGCCGACATAACTGAGCAATCTCTGGCCGGATGTGGGCCCGTCATCATTGTGGGCCATAGTTAGGTCGCCTCTGTGGCACAAAATGGTGACACAACTCAGGCAAAGAATGAGTCGCGGGCTCAAAAGGCTCATACTTTGCTCAATTGTGGACGGCCGGGTCGGCCCTGCAGTGGGGTGAAAGATGGGTGAGTCTTTGGGCGAGCGACTTCTGGACCGTGCCGGTCCCATCATGAGGAGGGAAGATGTGTCATCTTCGGATGAGCCCCTTCTGGACCGTTCCGGTCCCATGGTGGGAGGGGAAGATGAGCCACCTTCAGACGAGCTACCGGCGGGTCGTTCCACCCCGACCGTGGGAGTCGAAGATGTGTCATCTTCGGATGAGCTACTGGTGGACCGTACCGGCCCAACCGTGGGGAAGGAAGAGGGGCAATCTTCGGATGAGCTACTGGTCGGCCGTTCCGGTCCCACCGTGAGGAGGGAAGATGCGCCACCTTCAAACGAGTGTGCGGACATTCACTCTCATCAAAAATTCCGACCGTCGGTATGCTAAAGTTTCCCTCGAAGTTTTCCCACCGTCGATCGACTGTGACCCCTGTCGGCCACCGGACCGGCGCTGAGCCAGGCCCGAGGAAGGAGTGACAGATGTCACCCAAGCCGTACCACCCGCAGCAGACCCGCGACTCCATCATCGCCGTCGCGACTGACCTGTTCGCCCGCAAGGGTTTTGAGAAGACGACCATGCGCGACATCGTCGACGGGATCGGGATGTCGAAAGGCGCCATTTTCCATCATTTCGACTCCAAAGAACAGATTCTCCAGGCGGTGGTGCAGCGCATGTGCGACGGCCTGCTTGAAGCTGGGCGGCGGGCCAGCGAAGACCGCAGCCAGTCGGTACCGGATCGACTGGTGAAGACCATCCTCGCCATGCAGATCAACAACGAACTGGGGCAGTCCATCATGGCCCAATTGTCTGGCGGCCTGCTGGACTCCGTCTATATTCAGGTCAGCGAGGCGATACTGGAACAGGGCGGGCCGATCCTGATCGACATCGTCAATGACGGCGTCGATCAGAAAGTGTTCGACACGAGCTACCCCCGCTGCGTGGTTGAGGTGCTCGTGGGGTACTCCCAACGCGCCTTCGCTCCCGGTCCATTCATGCGCCTGAACCCCGCCGAGCAGCAGGCCACCATCGAAGGCTTCATCGACTGCATGGAGCGGCTGACCGGGGCGGCCAAAGGCAGCCTGGACTCGGTGCGGGCAGCCCTGCCCAGCGTCACGCCTGGCCCGGACGCCGTGGAGGTGCGCGCATGACCTCGACCACG
>JAITVA010000118.1 GCA_031286045.1 Propionibacteriaceae bacterium
CCTGCTCAACCCCATGGTCGCTGGGGCGGCCATGGCCTTCTCATCAGTCTTTGTCGTTCAAAACTCGCTTTGGCTGAAACGTTTCCAGCGCACTGCGCCGCAGACCGCCGGGCCCGTCAGCGCAGGGTCCGTCCACTGACATGTCCCCCGCACAGAGGTCGACGACAGGGTAGAATGATGTCGTTTGATGTCGAACCACCGGCCGACGCCTGATTGTGCACAACCACTGATCACGCGCTCACTGCGGCGTGAAACATCGAATGACATTGGAGTTCTCGCGCTATCGCAGAACCCTCACAAGCTATCCCGCCAAAGCGGGCGACCCTAAGGTACTACCCTGTCTGACACAGTTTTGTCGCCTGAGACCACGTTCAGTGATCTCGGCATTGATCCCGCCACCGTGGCCGCACTAGCCGCCGCTGGCATCACTCATCCTTTCCCCATCCAAGAGCAAGCCATTCCTATCGCGCTGAAGGGTTCCGACCTTATCGGCCAAGCGCGCACCGGCACCGGCAAGACTCTGGCTTTCGGTCTGCCCCTGCTGGAGCTGATCGAACTGCCTTCAAGCAGCAAGAAGCCGCAAGCCTTGGTGATGTGTCCCACCCGAGAGCTGGCACTCCAAGTCGCCAACGACATGAAAGTCGCGTCATCAGGGCTTGGCGCGCGTGTGCTGACCGTCTATGGCGGCGTCGGCTACGACACCCAGCTCGACGCGCTGAAAGCGGGGGTCGATGTCGTCGTCGGCACGCCGGGACGCCTGCTCGACCTGCTCAATCGCCGCTGCCTCGACTTGAGCCACATCCAGATCCTCGTGCTGGACGAAGCCGATGAGATG
The DNA here is from genome assembly GCA_031286045.1 of Propionibacteriaceae bacterium. Lineage (GTDB taxonomy): Bacteria > Actinomycetota > Actinomycetes > Propionibacteriales > Propionibacteriaceae > WQYJ01. Next base: position 836 of record JAITVA010000118.1, read on the forward strand.
CTCGATCTGGGATTCCTACCCGATGTTGAGAAGCTCATTCGCGCCACGCCGACGGATCGCCAGACCATGCTGTTCTCGGCGACCATGCCATCGGCCATCGTCACCTTGGCCCGGGCGCACCTGCGTCAACCGATCAACATTCGAGCCGAGTCCCAAGACGAGGCCACGACCGTGCCCGAGACGACCCAGTTCGTCTATCAAGCCCATGATTTGGACAAGCCAGCCATCCTGAGCAAGTTGCTGCAGTCACCCGAGGCCAGCCGCGTCATGGTGTTCTGCACCACCAAGCGTGAGGTCCAGCGTCTGGCTGACGACCTGACTGAGCGCGGCTTCAAAGTGACCTCCCTGCACGGCGATCTGAGCCAGATCGTGCGGGAGAAGTCCCTCGCCAAGTTCCGTGCCGGCAAGGCACAGGCCATCATCTGCACGGATGTCGCCGCCCGCGGCATCGATGTCGACAACGTCACCCATGTGGTCAACTATGACTGCCCCGATGATGAGAAGACCTATGTCCATCGCATCGGTCGCACCGGGCGGGCCGGACGCACCGGCATCGCCGTGACCCTCGTCGACTGGGCCGACCTTCCACGGTGGCGGACCATCAACAAGGCCCTCGACCTCGACTTCGCTGAACCGCTGGAAGCCTATTCGACCACGCCCCAATTGCTGCAAGAACTGGGTATCCCTGACACTGCCACCGGGCGGATGGCGCCCTTGGCCGAGAAGCCGGCGACTCGCAAGAAGCCCGACTCGGGCGCCAAGCGTAAGCCTGGACGCCGTCAGCGTCGTAGCAACGGTGTGGTTGTGCGCGAGAAGACCGGTGACACGACTCCCGCCTCAGATGGAGACTCTGACAGCCCCAAGCCAGCGAAGGCCCAAGACTCCCGCAAGCGTGACGGCGACGACCCGTCAGGCAAGCGCCATCGTGTCCGCCGCCATCACAAGAAGACCGATGACGCCGTGACGACAAAGGCCGACGCCGACTCATGAGCGTGTTGGACGCCCAGGTCAGTGAGCAGGCCATGGCCTGGGAGGCACACGTCGCTCAAGCCATGGCCACACCGGGGCGTTTGGCTGTCGCCTTCTCTGGCGGTGTCGATTCGGCTGTCCTCCTAGCTGTGGCGGCCCGCCAGCGCGGTGTCGAGCAGGTCGTGGCCATCCTCGCGGTGTCAGCCTCCTTGGCTGCCCACGAGCGGATCGGCGCACATCGGACGGCCGCCCAGATCGGTGTTCCCGTGGTCGAAGTGGCCACCACCGAACTCGACGACCCGAACTACCGAGCCAACGGACCGGATCGCTGCTTCCACTGCAAGAACACCTTGTTCACTCAGATCACCGACGAGATCGTGGAGGCGTATGGCATCGACGCGGTGGCCTATGGCGAGAATGCCGATGACGCGTCGCGGCCTGATCGACCAGGCGCCCAAGCAGCCACCGACCACCATGTGCTACGCCCTCTGGCCCAGGCCGGGCTGACCAAGGCGATGGTGCGCAGCCTCGCTCGTGAGCTTGGCTTGGACGTGGCCGACAAGCCCGCCGCGCCTTGTCTGGCCAGCCGCATCCCCCACTTCGAGGACGTCACTGCCGACAAGCTGCGTCAGATCGACCGGGCCGAACAGGTGACTCGCGACCTTGGTTTCACAGACGCCCGAGTGCGCCACCATGGCGACATCGCCCGAGTGGAACTGCCGCTGGAAGAGCTGCCGCGCGCCTTCGAGCCCGAGACGCGGCGTCGGTTGGTCTCTGCCTTGCGCCACATCGGTTTCGGTTATGTCACCCTCGACCTGGCAGGGATCCAGTCGGGCGCCTTCACTTTGTCCGTGGTGAACCATGAGTGAGACAAGCGATTCTTCGAGGATCGAGTCCTTGGCGGCCATCGCTGATCTGGACCTCGACCGCACTGCCCGGCGCGGCTACCCTGAGGCGGTCTACGCTGAAGGCAAGACCATCGAGCAACTCCAGGTGATCGCGGCTGAGATCGCCCGATCAGGAACTCGTGTCCTCTTCACTCGCTTGGACCAGACCAAGGCCGACGCCTTGCGTCGCGTTCTGCCCGATCTCGGCTGGGACCATTCGGCCCACCTGGCCTGGCACCCATCCGCTTTTCCGGCCCCGACCGGTGCCAAGGTCGTGGTGGCCTGTGCCGGCACCTCCGATCTGCCTGTCGCCCGTGAGGCCTGGCTGACGGCCCGCTTCCTCGGTCGTGACGCCGATCTGGTCGTCGATGTCGGCGTCGCCGGTCTCCATCGTGTCTTGGGCCATCTCGACAGCCTCCGGGCCGCCGGCGCCATCGTGGTCGCCGCTGGCATGGACGGCGCTTTGCCTTCCGTCATCGCCGGATTGGTCGCCTGCCCGGTCATCGCCTTGCCCACCTCGGTCGGTTATGGCGCGGCCTTCGCCGGCCTGGCGCCGCTGCTGGCCATGCTCAACGCCTGTTCCCCCGGTGTCGCCGTCGTCAACATCGACAATGGCTACGGCGCCGGATACCTGGCCGCCCAGATCACCGCCGCCTGAAGGCTTATCCGTCCGCCAGTCACACGGACGCCGGGTCCGTTCGACTCCACTCGTCCACAGACTATGCTGAGCATCTGCACGACGAAGGAGACATCATGCACGAGATCAAGTGTCCTCATTGCGGCCGGGCCTTCACCATCGACGAGGCCGGGTACACCGACATCGCTCGTCAGGTGCGCGACGCCGAGTTCGACAAGCAACTTCAGGACCGTCTCGACCTCGCCATCCAAAATGAGCGTCAGGCTCTTGAACTCGCTCAGTCTCAGGCTGACAACGAGTTGCAGAAGACCACCGCCGCGAAAGACGCCGAGATACTCCATCTCACTGACAAGCTCGAAGCCAGCCAAACCGCTCAACGTCTCGCGGTGGCCGAAGCGCTGAGTTCAGTCGAGCAGCAACGTGACGCCCTCGCCTATGAGTTGGAGCAGACCAAACAAGACAGCCAGTCGGCCATTGAACTGACCGCCGCGCAACTCACGGCTCAAGCACAGAAGACCACCGCCGACAAGGACGCCCAAATCAGCGAGCTCAGAGCCAAACTCGATGCCAGTAAGACGGTGCAGCAGTTGGCGTTGACCGAAGCTGTCAGCGCCGTCGAGAAGGAGCGCGACCGGTTCAAGGCCGATGTGGAGCGAGCCGAGCTGGAGAAGAGACTGGCCGAACAGGCCCTTCGCGACAAGTACGAGACCCAGCTCAAAGACCGTGACGACGCGATTGAGCGACTGCGTGACATGAAGGCTAAGCTTTCCACCAAGATGGTCGGTGAGACCCTGGAGCAGCACTGCGAGACGGAGTTCAACCGCATCCGCGCGACTGCTTTCCCCCGCGCCTACTTCGAGAAGGACAACGACGCCCGTAGTGGTAGCAAGGGTGACTTCATCTTTCGAGACATGGACGAGGCGGGGATCGAGATCACGTCGATCATGTTCGAGATGAAGAACGAGAGCGACCAGACCGCCACCAAACACAAGAATGAGGATTTCTTCAAGGAGCTGGACAAGGATCGAACCGAGAAACACTGTGAGTACGCTGTCTTGGTCTCCCTGCTCGAAGCCGACTCTGAGCTTTACAACACCGGCATCGTCGACGTGTCCCACCGTTTTCCCAAGATGTACGTCATTCGACCACAGTTCTTCATCCAGATGATCACCGTCTTGCGCAACGCCTCTCTCAATGCGCTGAGCTACAAATCCGAACTGGAGCAGATGCGCGCCCAGAACATCGACATCACCAGTTTCGAGGCCGAGTTGGAGACCTTCAAGACGGGATTCAGTCGCAATTATGATCTGGCGTCTCGTCGTTTCCGTACCGCCATCGACGAGATCGACAAGTCGATCGATCACCTCCAGAAGATCAAGGACGCCCTGCTCGGGTCGGAGCGAAACCTGCGACTGGCCAATGACAAAGCCCAAGACGTCACCATCAAGAAACTGACCCGAGGCAACCCCACCATGGCCGCCAAGTTCGCCGAGTTGGAGCAGCCGGTCCTCGACAACGCCCAAGGCTCTGGCGACGCAAGTGAGGACGATCCCACCGACTGACCCACAGATCGGGCGGGCGGAGTCTCGGGAACCGATGATTAACCATGCACTGTCATCTGAACGCCGGGACGGGCAATCTTCGATCCCCATATCTCGCGATGGACGTCCAGTCCATGTACAAGATATGGGAATCGCATCTCACCCGCCCCAACGCCCATCTGACAGCACAGCGTTAATCATCACTTCCCTAGATCTCGACTGACTCCGGCCTGCCCTCAAGGCGGTCTTTCCACGCCCACAGCCCCGCCGAGGGCGTGGAGATGAAGAAGACCCTCTCACCGTCGGGCATGGTGTTCCAGCCATCGTTCATGGTCTCCGGGTTGTACCGTGCCAGCGCCTCCTGAACGTCCATATACCCATAGCCGACCGACTCGATCTCCTCCTGAGTCAAACCGCCTGGAGCGTAGGTGACGGTGAACCGACCCTCAGACGAACCATGGACCAGGTGGGCTGTGCCATGAGGGATGTCCTGCATGTCCGCCTCGTGGGCATACAGGGCCAGCACCTCGTCTTTCGACAGGTATCCGTATTTGCGAATCAGGGCGTCGACCTCAGGCTGTTCACCGAAACGGATCACGCCGGGTGCGATGATCAGGAGCTCTCCGCCGTCGGCCATGGCCATGCGGGTCCGGTAGATCGCCTTGTTGGCTGTCCATGTGGCACGGAACTCATCGGCCTGCATGACTGCGACGACCTTGTGAATCGGCTGGTCGAAGACAGTGATGTTCTGTTCACGGGAGAGTCTGGCCGCTTCGAGATAGGTGGTGAGATCGTCGCCGACGAAGAAGCCGGTGTGGAAGAGCTTGCCCTGATCGTCGTAGTTCATGACGACCTGGATATACATATCCGGCAGCCGACCAAGAAAGTGGTTTTCAGCCCAGTTGAAGCAGCGTCGAACTGGGGTCAACAGGTTGCCCAGATTGTTCTCGATCCCGTACGTCGCCGAGGCCATGTGAGCGGCTCCCAGAGTGCGCTTGCCTCCCAACCCAATGAAGTAGTTCTTGTTGTGGTTGGCGAAACCGAGCACCTCATGGGGCACGACGTGGCCAACATTGATGATCAAGTCCCAATCCTCAGTCATGAGCTGGGTGTTGAGATCGATGGGCATGTCCCAATCGACCACGCCGCCGGTGGCCTTCTTCACCAGATCGGCCGGAACCGTCCCGACATTGACGACGCCATTCTTCCAGTCGTGAGCGTGGATGCGCTCCTCAGGAATCGTGCCGAACATCCAGCGATTGTCCTGCGGTGTGTGGGGGACGTGCTGGCCCAGGGTCGGAATGACGTGGACTTCGGCGCCCTCCTGATCTGTCAGACGATGGTAGAGGTGTTCGGTCATCCAACCGACTCCGGCATGGGCCCTAGTGATGTCGGGTGGAAGGAGCAAAGCCCGCCTGACCTGGGGTGTCCCCAAGCGTTGCTTGGCCTGATCGACAGCAGTGTCAAGCAAAGTCTCGATCTCGGGTCGGCTGATGAGGGCAGCTGTTTGATGGAACCAGGTCATAAGGCCACCCTGTCACAGCCAGGTCCGACCGCCAGGCGCTTTTCCGACAGTTGCCGACCGACGCCCGCCTGGATCCGCCCGTGTGACGTCATGGTGAGGACAGTGCCGTCGCCAGTGACCGTGGTAGGCCCATATCCGGCTGTCACGGGATGCGATGGATCCACTGCCGTCTGGCGAAGCGTGACTCCACCAAGGCCTGAGCGGCGGCCTCCTCTTCCGGGGTCACAGCGGTGACACTCAAGCTGTGCTGGCGAGCGAAGGACCGAGTGAAAGCGTCAACGATCTCGGCACGCGAACGATGGGTCTGGGCCCGCAGCGGATCGACTCGCTTGGCCGCCGACTTGGTGCCCTTGTCGGACATCTTCTCGCGCCCGATGCGCAAAACCTCCATCATCTTGGCAGCGTCGATGTCATAGGCCATGGTGACGTGGTGGAGCACCGTCCCGTCCACCAGCCGCTTCTGGGCCGCCCCGGCGATTTTCCCCGCCGGCGAGGTGATGTCGTTGATCGGTTGGTGACGTGCCTCGATGCCCAGCTCGGCCAGAGCCAGCAACACCCAGGAGTCGAGGAACTCGTAGGACTGTTCGAAGGTCATGGAGTCCACCAGGGATCCCGGCACGACCAGGGAGTAGGTGATGGTGTTGCCCGGTTCGATGAACATGGCCCCACCGCCCGACACCCGTCGTACCACCGTCACATCGTGGCGAGCGGCCGCCTCCAGATCGACTTCGTTGGCCACGGACTGAAAAGATCCGATCACCACCGCTGACGAGGCCCAGTTCCAGAAACGCAGGGTCGGCCCCCGCGTGCCCGCGCCCAGAGCATCGGCATAGACCTGATCGAGGGCCATCTGCATGTATGGGTCGCGCGGCCCATCCTCGACCAGCTCGAAAGTGTGGTCGTCCCAGGAGGTCGACGCTCCGAGCGCGCGCCGCACCGCGAAGCCGATGTCGCGCGGTGAGAACCCGATCAGCGTGTCGCCAGGAGCCAGACTGCGGGTGACGGCTTGGCCGATCTCGCCCGCCAATGCCGTGACTGGCAAGCCATTGAGCGCCCCGTTGATCCGATCCAGCGCCTCATCGGGTTCGAGGAAGAAGTCACCAGCCAATCGAGCGTTGGCGATACGTTTGTCAACCTCATCGATATCGACGGTGACCAGCTTTCCGCCAGGGACTTTGTACTTTCCATGCATAGCGCCACAGTCTAGCTGGACTGTCTGGCCTGGTCATGTGGGCGGTGGGACCGCGACCTCACCGGGCTGGGTCACGCGACTTCCGCTTGGTGACACAAGGCAGTCGTCGCCCGGCCCTGAAAACAATGATGGACTCGCCAGAAACTGACGAGTCCATCATCCGATGTAGCCCCGAAGGGATTCGAACCCTCGCTACCGCCGTGAGAGGGCGGCGTGCTAGACCGCTACACAACGGGGCCATGCGCAAAACGCAGAGAAAGTCTAGCAGACTCCTGAGATTTCACCACATCAGCGGGGAAATCCGGTGTGCTGACCTTGAACTGCGTTGGGGTGTTCCAAAGAACTTTCAACCCCTACCTTGACCTCGGTCAGGTGAGTGGACTCACCTGACTCTCGGTCTGCGTTGGGGTACTAGGACTCGAACCTAGACTGACGGAACCAGAATCCGGCGGGCTGCCAATTACCCCATACCCCAGGGTGACGTAACCGAGGGTCAACTGTACCGGATACCCTCGCCCCGGCTCAAATGCGCTGCGACGCGGTGTGTCCTGCCATGCGTGGGGACTCAAATCAGCCGAACGGCTTGCCGAAGGCATCGGCATGCTCCAGGACAAATGAAGCACTCACTGGCCGACATAACTGGGCAATCTCTTGCCGTTTGCAGGGCGATCATCATTGTGAGTCATAGTTGTGTCGCCTCAGGGGCACACAATGGCGACACAACTGAGA
>JAITVA010000229.1 GCA_031286045.1 Propionibacteriaceae bacterium
GAATCGAGATGTCAATGATCCCTCACGCCCCTTCATCACCTGGGACCGCCTGACCGCGCTCGACTATCTCGGCGCGAGTCTGGGGATCGGCATGGGCCTGGTCGTCTGCTTCGCCCTGCTCGGAGCCGGAATCGCCTCTCTGGTCCGTCATGCGGTCGCGGGATTCATCGTCGCAGTGATCATCCTGCTCGCGATGGGTGTCGCGCTTATGTCGTTGCCTCCCGGCCAGGCGCCCCACGCCATCGCCACAATGACACCTTTGGGGTTGGCCTTCGGGGCGGGCCGCTGGTTCACCGACGGCAATGGACTGGCGCTGTGGCCCCATGCCGAAACCCTGGGCCTGGTCGGAACGGCCATCGTGGTGCTGCTCCTGATCGGTGCCTCTTTCATCGCAGTCAGAAAGGAAAACCTGATATGAGACTGTTCTTCGCTGAATTGGGCAAGATTTGGACCTGGAAGTCAGTGGGTGTGGTCGCCCTCATCATCGCGGTGACATACGTCACGGTTGTGTTCCCGACCTTGACGAAGGGTAGCTTGATGGAGCCTGATCCTCAGTACGGGCCGTATCAGCATCAGATGTTCGAGCGCTACGGTGACACCCTGGAGCCCGATGAACTCGCCGACTTCGACATTCCCGGCAAGCTGGCTCAAGCGGAAGCCGACGTCGAAGCGGTCATGGCCGCCGAACCCTTGTTCGCCAAGTACGGTGTCACCACCATCAGGGGCTGGGTGGAGTTCTTCAGCTCGGGTGGGGCCTTGGGGCGGCTGGCCGCCTCCAGTTCGCAGTCGCCTTCAGACTCGACGCAGTCCGACTGGTCGCCTGAGGAGAGGCGAGCCCTTGACGACGAGCAGGCAATGACGGCGGCCTTGTATGGGGATCCTCACCATGTCGTCAAGGGTGGATCTCCTGGTGGCACCATAGTTGGGTTCTCCCAAGAGTACGGGGCGGACGGGCTCGCCACCTCCCCCCTATGGCGGTATCAGCAACTCTCCAGCGTCTGGCAACGCTACGGTGAAGTCGACCAACAAGTCGAGCACTTCTTCAAAAGGGGGCTCCCCGTCGTGGATGAACGCTTGGCGGCCTTCAATGACCACAAGTTCAACCTGATCCGGCCCGACCTGACGACCGGCTTCACGGGCTACATGTTCATGATCGGCGCGATGGTGGTGCTGTGTGCCATGGTGCTGGTCGCCCCAGTCACCGCCCGCGACAACGCTCGGGGCCTGCGTGCCCTGCAGTACTCGTCGAGTTCGGGACGGCGAATCGTCGGGACACAACTGCTGGCCGACACTCTGTCATGCGCTGTTCTCGCTGTGGTGGTGTCCATCGCGGCCAGCCTGGTCTTCGTCGCCGGGACGGGCACCTGGGAGTATTGGTCGGCGCACATCAGCGACATCGGTGGCTTCGACTTCTGGATGTACAACATGACTTTCGGGTGGTACGTCGTCCTCATCTGCGCCATGGTGGTCCTCTTCGGGGTCCTCATGGGCGCCCTCGGGTTCGCGGTGTCTTTAGCGTCGTCATCCATGGCGACCATGATGACCTCAGCCGCTGCTGTGGCCGTCGGACTCGCTGTCATCGGCGCGGCCTGCGTGGCGAAGGCCACCTCGTCAGGCAACTTCGTCTTCGAGCAGATCTTTCGCAGCGCTGTGCCTCTGCCAGAACTCATCTGTCCCGCAGTGATCACCGTCGGTGTGGCGGTTCTCGCATGGGCGCTGATCCGTCGAGAGGCCCGCGCCGACCGTTGATGGGCGGTGGCGCCCGCAGGCTGGTGATTTCCCCTACCCAACTATAGGAAGAACCATAGTCGAAACCGTATCGGGGATGACAAACATCCTGATTGCGGACCGTTTGAGGGAGGTTTTCCATCCCCGCGAAACAATGCATACCGACCCAAAAGAGGGCAATCATTGCTCAGTTGCATCCTTTTGCCATTCCGATCGACTGATCGACCGATGAGGTGAGTGGTGGCGTCGAGCGGGACTCTTGCTCAGAGCGCCGCTCATCACCGCCGACCGAGGCGGGGTCGTCGATCGGCCTCATAATCAGCGAAACGGTACCCGCTCACCGATCGTCCGCCACCCGCCACTCGCCCCTCGTCACCCGACACCCTTCCCTGGCCCCCGGCCCTTCGACCCCGGCCCTCTAAACCCGGCCCTTCGACCCTCATCCGACGTCACCCGACCGTTGTCAGCCCGCCGACTGGACTCCCGCTCGCCGCCTAGCCGATGGGTAGTCCGGCGTCACCCCGCCTGGTCGCCGCTCACCGACCACTCGCCGGGTAACCCGGCCCCAAGGTGGCGTCGTCCAGACGGCCGAGGGTGACGTCGCCCCTCACCGACCACCCGCCGGGCAGTGCCTTCGCCGGGCAGTGCCCCTCATCCGGGCAGTGCCTTCGCCGGGCAGCGCCTCCCATCCGGACAGTGCCCCCGTCGGGCAGCTCGGCCCCGTTCACCGACCAGCACCCCCGCGGACCAGCACCCCCGCGGACCAGCACCCCCGCGGACCAGCA
>JAITVA010000024.1 GCA_031286045.1 Propionibacteriaceae bacterium
ACCGGGGATGAGCGGGTCCGCATGTTGGTTGAGGAAGGTCAACCGTTGCTGTCATTGCACGGTCACATGCACCGTCCCGCGTCGGCAATGATCGGCCTGACTCAGGTCGAGTGCCTGGCTATCGTCGGATACTACTCGGGTGATCCGTTGGCGGCTGTCGGTGTGTGGGACATCGATCCCGCCAAGCGAGCGGTGAGAAGGCTGGCGTGATGTTTCGTTTGAGTGCCCCTCCCTCTGTCAAAAGCAACCCACCTCGGGATAGTTTTGACATTCTCGAGACGAATCCGTGGGTGGACTGGTATTGTCGGACTCCGCTTGGGGCTGCTGGCGACCATGTTGGCCTGACCTTGCGGATATGATTTGGCGGACAGTGTTCGCCAAATCTGGTCTAAAGATTCCGGTAGTTGACCAATTGTCCCCCGACGCTGAAGACATGGTGTGCGCGTTGACGTTGAGTGTGGCGCCCACAGGCGGGTGCCACACCACCCAACAACTCTGTGATGTCGCAGGTTCAAACATCGAACCTTTGGTCGGGGTGACAGGATTTGAACCTGCGACCTCATCAGATATTCCTCAGATTTCGGATTAGTCCCGAAAAGTTCCGGTCCGTGTGGTTTTCCTGGGTTGGCTAGGGCAATCGGGTGATTGACTGACTCCCATTGTATCGGGTCGGTTGGGGTCTTGTCGGGTTGATTCTGGTGGCAATCCGGTGGACCCGCTGGGGTCAGAGATGTAGTGCGGTTCGTAGGCAGGGAGGATGCCACGAGAACTGCGAGGCTTGCCGGTCATACGCCGGTCGATCACCTGGGAGAGCGCGTCGGCCAGGAGCGAGGTATCCGTGTTGTACTGGGCGAGGAAGCGTCCGGCGTTGAACTTAGCGCGGAACCAGTCGTCTCGGGCGAAGCGCTCATAGTCCAGGAAGTGGCCGTGTGTGGCGGTGAACTGGGTGAAGAACATGATTTGTGCACGGGTGTTGCCCTCGCGGAATGGATGGGCGGCGTTGATCTCTCCCCAGGGTTCGGCGATGACGGCGGCGAACTCGCTGGGCCGCATGGAGGCGTAGTCAGTCGGTTCGTTCAGGCGGGTGAACCACATCAGTAGGTGGGAGACCATGCCGTCGCCAGCGGGGAAGTACTGGTAGGGGTGCTGGTCGCCCGCGTCGTAGTCACCTATCGCGATGGACTCAGGGGAGGGGCCACCCTTGACCATGGAGACAGGGAACAACGGGGCGGTGCGCAGTTCGCCAGCCCAGGCATAGACGTCCTGGAACAGGTGGCGGTGGATCGCCTGTAAGTGCTCCAGGTCGAAGCCACCGGCTATTGGGTCCGCAGCCAGGACGAAGGAGCGGGACTTCACTGCCATCAACTCAAGTTCGTTTAGCTTGTACTGGTCGCGCTCGCCGAACAGGTTGCGCAGAACCGTGGTACCTGGATAGAAGTAGCTCTCCCAGTCGGGGAAGTCACCGGCGGCCACGGATGCGTTCCACGCCACGTCGGATGACCTCTTCGATGGTCAGGTGCCCGTGGGCGGACTCTCGCAGGTCTGCTTCATGGGCGGCGTTCTCATAGGAGTGCCCAGCGGCGGCCAAGGTCGCGTCAGCAAGCAACAGGGCCTCGTCGATTTGCTCATCAGTCAGTACGGGCATCGCAAGCCTCCCTTCAAGCGTAAAGCCTACCTCGGTTGGGGCTCACTGCCGGTCGTCAGGTCATTAGCGGCTAGGCTGGTAACGTGACAACAAACCCTCAGTCTGCGACCACCACAAGACCTTGGTACCTCAAATGGTGGGTCTGGCTCATAGCTGCTCTGATCGTGGTCGGGGTAATCGGCTGTACGATCCAACGAGATGACGACGGTACCGCGAGCGGTTTTCAATCCTCTCCAGCGGCGCAAACCGCCGCCAACTCGCCATCGGTCGACGCTGCCCCTTCGCAGACTCCTACAGAGGCTCCGGTTCTTATGCTCGACTCAGATCAGACTGAGGCGGCACTCAAGACACTATACGGACTCACGTTGGACCAGCCCTGGGGTGACGTGGCTGCCGACCAAGCCGCGCCTCCGATCATCGTCGAGCTTCGGGACAACCACGACGCCCGATTAGGTGATTTCCCCCACACCAAGTTGCTCGGTAATACGCTCGATGTCAACATTGGTGCGGCTAATGCAGCCGGGTCCTACGGAGAGGATGCGGGGAAAGTCCTGGGCACCGACATATTGACGAGGATCTGTACGAGTTCGACGACGCCGCTTGCTGGCGTGGATACCGTGGCAGTCGGAACCGCAGGGCAGCACGTCGACTACGTACGGTCCGAGGACATCCCAGCCTGCCAGGTATGACTCGCCATAGCTATGAGGGAGTCGACCAGCCTTAGACGCCTGAAGAACTGGCACCTTTCCTAGCCATCGGTCCGGCATGCTGTGTCATTGTGTCTAGAAGACAATTTGGGGTGAAACAGCCACTTCTCTGTCGGGGTGGCAGGATTTGGGTTTCTCACATAATGCCCTTTGGCAGGGCATTATAGTTGTCGAAGTACCGGTCGCGCCAGCTACGTGCCAGAATATGGAGGTTGTCATTCAGTCCCGGATTCAGATATCGTTAACCAACGACATCAACGATGATGGGCTCCTTATGCCCCTTGATCCAGACAGCAACACGCGGTGGATAGACTAGCTTCATCTTCTTCTCTGGAGGCCTCACGTCGACTCCGTTTCGAAGTAGCTGGGCCTCATGTCGTGTTAATCTTTTGTCTGGGCGAACTCCCATGGTTATGTCCTTGGATGCGCCACGCTTGAGCCAGACTAACTCCTCCCCAAGCACAGGCTCCATGGAACCGTCGCCCTCGATGTCGCCGTCACCTACGTCGATAGCCTTTAGGCGGGTGATGGCCACCGTTTTTCTGCCTATGTTCTTCAACGTGAATACTGCTGGGCCGAGGCGTACTTGATCATGTCTAATTTCGAAATCGTACTTCGGACCTGCGGCCAATTTGTAGTTCCGCCAATTGAAGTATCCATTGGTCATGCCTGCCAGTACGGCCACTGCTAGTGCTAACCAAGCCGGGTCTGTCATCCATTCCACAGGGAGCTCTCTTTCTTGCAGCGCATCCGATAAGGGGACACGCCCAAGTTAGTATTGTCGTCCGAGTCAGGAATTGTCTCGGTGCGGATTCTGTCAACCTTGTTGGGACGGTGTGGTTTATGGGTTGAGGGTGGCCTCCTGTTGTTGGGGTTGGTTGATCCAGGCGTGGCTGGGGATGCCTGGGGTGGTTGGTTGGCCTTGGC
>JAITVA010000108.1 GCA_031286045.1 Propionibacteriaceae bacterium
TGGTGAATCGCATCTGGTCAGTCAAAGCCTCCTTGGCGGTGCGCACTGTCCCGGACACCATGGTCTATCGCAGCGACCTGATTCCGCAGGCCGAATCCAAGGGTCTGAGCGCGGCGGTCGCCGAAGGTGACCCATTGACCGCTTTGACGACGACCATGACCTCAGGCGCCTGGTTCGACCAGGCCTCCGGCACCCTCCCGACCGTGGTGCTGGGTCGCACAGCGGCTGAGTTCCTCGGAGCCGGTGTCGGCCAGCGAGTCTGGATCGGGCAATCCTGGTGGGCCGTCATCGGGGTGATCGGGGCCATGCCAGGTTTCGCCAGCCAATACGACTCCACCGCCTTCCTCGCGCCACAATACGCCGCCAAAAGCTGGCCCGACCTGGCCCTGAGCCAGATCATGGTGAACGCCTTCCCCGGCAAGGCTGCCTCGGTCAAGTCGGTCATGGCCGCGACGGTCAACCCCGGCAATCCCGCTGGGGTCGAGGTCAGCTCGCCAACTCAATACAACGGGGTTCAAGACTACTTCTTCGAACTCTTCGGCCAGTTGGCCCTCGGATTGGGGGGCATAGCCTTGCTGGTCGGCGCCATCGGTATCGCCAACACCATGGTCGTGTCCGTCATGGAACGACGCGGCGAGATCGGATTGCGGCGGGCCCTAGGCGCCCGCACCGGTCAAGTCGGCCTCCAATTCGTGCTCGAAGCAGCCATCATCGGACTGCTCGGCGGCGTCCTGGGAGTGGCCATCGGTGTGTATGCCGTCTTCTGCTTCACAGCGTATTCCGGCATCCAGTTCGCCATCCCACTATGGGTGCTCGGCGCAGGCCCCGCCATCTCAGTCGTCATCGGCGCCCTGGCCGGGTTGTATCCATCAATCAAAGCCGCCCGACAATCACCCACCGTCACACTACGCAGCACCTGATCAGGGCCGAGTCAACCGGTCCGATCCACTCCGGTCAGCGGCGGCGTCCCCCAAGCAGGGAACCCGTCCTCACAAGAAGGGACATGATATGACATCCTCAACGAGGACCTTGGCCTGGCGTCGCCTGGTGGCCACGGCCTTGATCGCTGCCAGTGCTCTGGCTGTCGCCGGATGCACCAAGGATGATCACGACCTGCCCAGCCTTGGCGGCACCAGGGGCGCAGCCAGCGGGAGCCTGGAGGATATCGCCAAGAAGTACTACGACTGTATGTCGGCCGATGGGCTGCCCGTGACGATCGTGGGGAACAGCAAGGGTGAGATGGCAGTGGTCCAACTCGACTCTCAGGAGCACACCATCCTCCAACGCGACGACACCGGCGCCGGCATGGCGTCTTTCGGTGGGCGCGAGCCGACTGAAGCCGAGTTGAAAGAGCAGGAGGATTTCTTCGGTCAGGTCGACGGTGGGATCGCCCTGAGAGTCGACGGGATCGATCACTCCGAGACCTACGCCCGCTGTTTGAAGGAATCGGGGTACAACGACCAAGAGGCCTGGGGGCCCTACCAAGCTGATCCAGAGCACATGCAGCGCCAAGTCACAGCCAGCAACCAGTGGGCGGCCTGCGCACGTGAGAACGGCTGGCCCGACATCAAAGACTCAGTCATGCCCACGAAGATGGACGGCAGCGAGTGGCCAACGGTCACAGTGCCAAGCACAATCACCGAAGACCAGCTACGACAACTCCTGGCAGCCTGCCCCAATTTTGACCCTGACAAGCAGAAGAAGTTGGACGAGTGGTACCAGAACAATCCGACGGCCACATCGGTGCCGGACGAGTACCTGCCCGAACCATCCATCCAAATCGGCGCCGACAACGTCTATGAAGGTCACGGTCAAGACTGGACGCCGGGACCACAAGAACAAGCCGAGTTGGACCGCATCGGTCGACTCACAGAGATCTTGTACCAGGCGGCCAATCAGTATTACCAGAGTCAGAGTGCTGGAAGCATGGGTGGTGCGGTGGCCTCCGAGGCGGTTGCCGGGGGATAGGGAAAGCTTGGTCTCCGGCGAGACGGTGGCCTCCGAGGCGCCGGCGGGGCAGTGAGTCGCACTGGCGCTGGTTGAGGGGTTGAGGTGTCGGCTGAGGGAGAGGGAACAGTCTGGCCTCGGTCGAGACGGTGTCCTGGCTCTGTGGTCGGGCGACTTCACGGCGCGCGGCACGGAGGGAGTCGGTGTGAGCGGTTTGATCCGCTCCGAGCCGCGGCGGCGTCTCCTGGCAGGGGCGTCATCACAAGAAGGGATAGAATATGACATCATCAACGAGGATACTGATCCGGCGTCGTCTCATGGTCACAGCCCTGATCGCGGCCAGTTCTCTGGCTGTTGCCGGGTGCACCAAGGCCGATCATGACCTGCCCAGTCTCGGTGGCACCCAGGCCGGTGCTGTCGAGGCCAGTCTGGAAGACATCGCCAAGAAGTACTACGACTGCATGTCGGCCGACCAGATTCCGATGGAGATCGTCAAGAACAACAAGGGTGAGATGGTGGTGGTCCAAATCAAAGGGCAAGGCCATGACGTCCTCCAAAGCTACGGTGGCGATGGTGGTGGCATGACGATGCACGCTGATGGTTGGGTCTGGAGCGAGGCGGGGCAGCAAGCGGAGAATGATTTCTTCGATCAGGCCGGTGACAAGCCCGCTCTGGAATTCGATGGAGTCGATCACTCTGAGGCTTTCGCGCGCTGTTTGAGCGAGTCAGGGTACAACGACAATGAGGCCTGGGGGTCGTTCGTGCCCGATCCGGCCGACATGCAGCGCCAGGTCACGGCCAACAACAAGTGGGCTGCTTGTGTCCGAGACCATGGTTGGCCAGATGTCAAGGACTCGGTCATGCCAGCGACGATGGACGCCAATGCGTGGCCGGAGTCGATCACCCTGCCGGGGACGATGACCGAGGACCAAGTCCGCCAACTGATCACAGCCTGCCCCAACTTCGACGCTGATCAGATGACTGAAGTAAAGGATTGGTTCAAGGACAACCCAGCGTCCACGTCGATACCGGACGACTACCTGCCCGCACCGATGATTCAATTCGACATTCCAGGTTTGAACAAGACGCCCGACCCGGATTGGACTCCGAGCCCGGAAGAGCAGGCGACGATGGATCGGGTCAGCAAGCTCTACGACGTTTTGAGCAAAGCGTCCAATGACTATTACGAGACCGATCGCTCAGAGAATCTGGATGGCGGTGGGGCTGCGGCCTCCGACGCGCCCGCCGGGCAGTGACCCCGCCGGACCTCACTTCGTTGGTCGAGTGGCGAGCCAGTGAGGGCTTCCGATGCGCCGGTCGGGCAGTGACTCACCTCTGCCTAGGTCGAGATGTCGGTGCGGTCGGCTGCCGATTTGTGTGATGAGGGGATTGGCCCGACGCTTATGCCGCGTTCTGGGCTGCTGGCCTGGCCTCAGCTTGGCCGGGTGCGGGGAGCAGGGCGTCTTGCCCACGTCAAATTGTCCGGTTGGGGGTGGCGAGCCGTTGCGGATTGCGCCAGACTAGTACCCGATGAGTGAGACCCAGCCCTTACGGCGGCGAATGACCGCTGCGGAGCGCCGCGACCAGTTGATCGGTGTGGCGCGGATCTGCTTCGCCGAGAAAGGCTTCGACGGCAGTTCCATCGAAGAGATCGCAGCCAGGGCCGAGGTCAGCAAACCAGTCATCTACGAGCATTTCGGTGGAAAAGAGGGTTTGTACGCTGTGGTGGTCGACCGGGAGGTCAACGCCCTGCTGGGGTCGCTGCGCGAGGCCCTGATCGACCCCCGCTCTCCCTCGCGGCGACTGTTGGAGCGTGGCACCATGGCCCTGCTCGACTACATCGAGTCCTGCCCCGAGGGCTTCCAGATCATCATGCGCGACTCGTCTGAACTGGGTGGCTCGGGTTTCGCCAGCCTCCTCAACGACGTCATTGTACGGGTGGAAGGCTTGCTCATCCCCCGTTTCGAAGAGCGCGGCTTCGATCCCAAACCGGTGCCCCTGATCGCTCAAGCTCTGACTGGCCTGGTCGCCATGACCGGCCAGTGGTGGCTGGACAATCCCGAGTTCACCAAAGAAGAAGTCGCCACCTTTCTGGTCAACTTGGCCTGGAACGGCATCCACCGCCTCGACAAGAACTTCCACCTCGGCGGTGAGCCAGCCCCAACAGTCTGAGGTCCGGCCAGGTGGTTGGGTGTCGGATGTGGGTGAGTAGTCGACATAACTGAGCAATCTCTGGCTGCTTGTGGGTCGGTGATCATCGTGGGTCATAGTTGTGTCGCCTCTGGGGTGTAAATCGGCGACATAACTGAGGCAAAGTATGAGTTGGGTACTTATAAGCCTCATTCTTTGCTTAGTTATGCACGGGCCGCAGCGGCTCTCACCGCAGGGCACCAAGATGGACGCCCATGTGCTCAGTGCTCTACCCCATCCACATCCCCTCACCGACACACGACTCATCATCACTTCCGTAGAGATCCACCGCCCTAAGGTGGGAACCGTCGATGTTGAAGAGTCTGTGGAGATGCGGCTCATCTATGTCGAGCCGGATGGTCATGACGCTACAGTCATTGGTCTACGTGGGCATGAAAAGTGGTCGTGGCTGGTAATGATGAGGTGACAAGGCAGTTGCAAAACGATCAGCCGGTACTGGCGCGCCTCGCATGGCGCTACCATGAGACCCTCTCCTGGGGTGATAGTGATGTTCTCTCCGAGTGGCACCGGGTCTGGGGCGAGTCTGGGCGATAAACTCATCACGTTATGAGTGTGTTCACCCCCAATCCGTCTGATCCCGTGGGGTCGTCGCCTGGCGATGGCCACCGCGCGGTCATGGCGCGAGCCGGGGTGATCGGCGAAGCCGCCGACGGGTCGACCGCGCGGGCCAAAGCGATTGGCGATGAGCGCAGCGCGGTGGCGCCTGCGCTGGGGACTGGCGAATCCGCCGCCGGCGTGAGGATCGATTCGACTGGTGGGCGTGCGCCGGTGGGGATCAGGGACGAACCTCGCACCACCGTGCGCAACCCCTCCGATTTGATCGGGGTGATCGGCTGCGGCTTAGGTGTCATCCTGGTGTGTTTGATGGTGGTGTATGCCCACAACACCACTGAGGGGATGGCCGCCGATGTGCGGGCCTTCGCTGTTTTGTTGCAGCGGATACTCTTCGTGCCGGTGGCTGTCCTCGACATGGCGGTGATCGTCTTTCCGCCGGTGGCGGTCGGTGTCGAGTTGTTGACCCGGCGGCACCCGATGACGGCCCTGCATGGTCTGATCGGGGGAATCGGCGGAATCATCCTCGGTGTCATCATCCTCGTTCTGATTCGTGAGCTCGGCCCAGAATCCCTTGTCGCCGGGCTGTCGATCCGTCAAGGGGGTGTCAACACTGTCACCATCCCGATCTATGTCTGTGCCATCACCGCCGGGCTGACGACTGTGGCGACACCAGCTCGACGCCGCTCCATCGTCTGGTCATGGAACCTGATGTGGATCGCCGTGGTGGTGGCAGTGGTGACGACGACGGCCTCCCTGCCGGGCATGGTGATCGCACTGTTCGCCGGGCGCTTGATGGGCTACGTCGCTCGGTACACCTTCGGCGTCGCCTCCCAACGCGCTTATGGCGCGACCTTGATCGAAGGTATCGAGCGGGCGGGTTTCACTCCGCTGACGATCAATCGGGTCGCACTCGGCGAAGTCGATCCGGTGGACCCTGACGAGTCGCCACGCCATGAGGACACCTCGCGGATACGGCCCAAGGCGAGCCTGGCGACGGCCAGTCTGGGGGTCGGTCCCGCCGTCCCGGTCGCGGCGGGCACCCAGGCGCCTCAGTTCTTTTCGGACCACCGCTTGTACCTCATGCGCAGTGCGACCGACAAGCTGTACAACGTCATTGTGTTGGACGGTGACCGGCAGGTCATGGGCGTGCTCAACCGGGTGTGGCGCTACCTGCGCTCGCGTGCCATCGAGGGACGCACCAGCTTGTCCCTGCGTCAAACTGCTGAACGCACCGCCCTGATCTCCTCTGCCGTTCGCTCCGCTGGCGTCGCCACCCCGGCGGTTCTGGCCATCGCCGAGGCCGACGATTCGATGATCATCGTGCGTGAAGCCAGCAGCGGATCAGTCTCCTTCGCGACCATGGACCCTGGTCAGGTGACTGATGCCATGCTGGACGCGATGTGGACCCAGATCTGTCGGGCCCATCGCTGCGGAATAGCCCACCGCGCGCTCACGGCGCAATGTTTTTGGTTCGATGGTCCTGGCCTCGATGACGTGGCCCTGCTTGGCTGGGAGACCGGCGACGTCGCCTCCTCTGACCTGGCCAGGAGCATCGACCTGACCCAGATGATCGCCCTGATCGCCGCCAAGGTCGGGTGCGAGCGGGCGACGGCGTCGGCGGCCCGGGCCATGAGTCCCGCCGAGCTGACACAGTTGGGTCCCTTGCTCCAGGTGCCAGCGATTCCGAAGCAGACCAGGGAGGCGCTGGGCGACGCCAAAGCAGTGTTGGCGCAGCTGCGGACAATGCTGGCGGTTCGCGACACCGCCGAGGCCCCACCGGTCGGGCAGATCGCTCGTATCGGGGCCCGCACCATCATCATGGCCGTGTTGGTGGCGGCGGCGATCATCATCGTTTTGACCTCGTTCAACCTGCGCGAGGTGGCTCAGGCTGTCCAGCACTCTGATTGGCGCTGGGCCATCGCCGCGCTTGCCATCGGCCTGGTGGCGCCCTGCGGATCGGCTTTGGCCCTGTTGGCTTTCAGCCCCGTCAAGCTGCCCTTCTGGAAGGCCTACCTGGCTCAGATCGCCGCCGGTTTCGTCGCCTTGGCCGCACCAGCCGGGATCGGTCCGGCTGCCATCAACGCCCGTCTGATGACCAGAAACAAAGTCCCAACTCCAGTGGCGGCAGCGACGGCTGCCTTGGCTCAAGCGGCCAACGTCGTCACCGTGGTCCTGGCCTTGGTGGTTTTGACTGTGGCGACTGGTTCGAGCCAGTTGACCAGCTTTCAGCTGACTCCTGGCATCATGGTGGCCATTTCGATCGCCGTGGCCTTGGTTGGAACGGTCATGGTCATTCCCAAGACTCGCGTTTGGGTGCTGGGTCGGGTCATGCCGCTCTTCCGTCAGACTTGGCCGCGTCTGGTCGAGCTGTTCTCCAGCCCCTATCGGTTGGGCTTGGGCATTCTGGGCAACATCATCTTCTTGATGTGCAACATCACTGCCTTCTTGTGGTCGGTCTACGCCTTTGGCCGCACCACGTCACTGCTCGGGGTCGCCTTGGTCTACCTGATCGGCACCTCAGCCGGGTCGGTCATTCCCACCCCTGGCGGCATGGGCACCATCGAGGTCACCGAGTCTGCCACCTTGGTCTCCCTGGGTCTCAACGCCGGTGTCGCCGCCTCGATCGTCCTGTTGTTCCGCCTTGTCACCTATTGGTTGCGTGTCCCCATCGGCTGGGTTGCCTACCGTTGGCTGACCCGACATGGGCAGTTGTGAGCGGAGACCCCGCTCAGTCGCAGCACTCACTTTCGTTTTGGGGGTTGGGCAGCACGGCGTCCACCACCCAGTGTCCAACGACCGGCCCGGCTTCGAAGCGGCCTCCGCACAGATCGACGCGTTCTTTCAGGCCGCGTAAACCCCATCCGTTGGGGTCGTCGGCGAGATGTGATGTCGGCTGGGGGATCATTTCGGAGACGATGTGGACGTGGATATGATCAACCGTCGCGCGCATCGACAGGAGGCAGCGTGAGCGTGGTTGGGCGTGCCGCAGGATGTTGGTGGCGGCTTCGCTGAGGACGCGGGCGACCGTGGTGTGGACGCAGGAGCAGATCGGCGTCGGGTCGAGCTCGACCTGAACATCGGGGCTGAAACCACTCTCGCGCAGGCTGGAGACCACCTTGTCGAGGGTCTCCTGGATCCGTAGCGCAGTCAGATCGCTGGCGAGGAGGGCGGCGGGATCATTGACTGGTTCGCCGTCGGCGTCGACTTCGCGCAACACGCCGACCAGGGTCCGCAGTTGGGTCAGGGCCGTGCGGGCAGAGTTGGTGGATCGTCGCAAGGCCTCGCGCAATTCAACGGCATCCTCTGACTCGCCATGGGCCAAGCTCTGCAGACAGATCAGTGACAGCTCATGGGCCACGACATCGTGGAGTTCGCGGGCCAGGAGTTCACGCTGCTCGATGTGGACGCGGCGGTTGGCGGCTTTCAACTCGGTGATGCGTTGGCTGGCCTTGTGCCGGTCGACCACGACGTAGCGTATCCCGGTGCCGATCGAGACGGAGATGAAGATGACGGCGCCGTACACCAGTGCCACATTGATGTCATCCATGAGGAGGGCCAGCGTGATCGTCCAGGCGAAGCAGACTCCGATCGTGACCCACAGTTGCCAGCGCAGTGTCCGGATCACCATGGCGATGACGCAGGGCATGATGACAAACGGCGCCACTCCGATCCCACTGCCTAGGACGAGGATGAGGGCGAGGGCGAGGGCGCCAAGAATGGAGGCTGGGCAGATGAACCAGGGCGCCAACCCCATGGTCGCGTAGGCGAGGATGGAGATCGCCAGGCGTAAGGGGTCAGCTTGGGTCGGGTCGCTCCATGCGTCAAAGGGAACGTCGATCAGGCTGGTGACGGCGATGGCGCTCACCAGGATGCGGCAGGTCAGGCCCAGTGGGTGCGTCAGATCACGTCGGGCTGGTCGCACCGGTGAGTCGAATCGACTAGGTGGCAAGGTGCATGTTGGCAGTCGATCACTGGCGGTTGGCCGTCCCTTGCAATGCGGGGAACCAGAGGGCCGCCCGTCTCGGATTTCAGACGACGGTGAGGGGTTTCCGCCCTCTCCGGAGTCGGGCTGAGGGGCTCCCACCATCTCCGAAGTCGGGCTGAGGGGTTCTGTGTCAGGGCCTGGCGGATCAGGGGAATCGAGGCGAACCCCCGACGAGACGGCAGTGGTCACTTGCCACACAGGAAGGGCAGGTAGTAACAGACGATTTGTCCAAGATGGAGGGGCTCGGCGGTCGGTGGCTCGCTGTTGGCAAGACCGACTGTGGTGGCGGCCAGCGGGGTCGAGGCGATGGACACGACTGCGGCGGGAACCTGGGTGGCCGAGTCGGTGGCTGCGGTCGGGCTGACGGCGCTAGCCACTGACAGTAGTGGGAGCAGTGCAGCGATGGTGACAATGAACAGTTTCATGAGGGATTCCTCTCGGGGGGTAGGGAACCAGGTGGGGCGGCGGGTCAGGAGGCCGACGGCATTGACTCGCCTGTCGCTCTTCCGGTCGCGGCGAGTCAGGCGAAGCTCGTGATCACAGAGACAGACAACGAAACGTCGACATCGGAAGGACTGATACCAGCAAATCTACCACGAGTCGGGGGGTCTGAGATACTGGTTCTTTTCCCAGGTCCTGCTGACATTTGGAACATCAGTGCGCAGGCGCCGCCGCAGTCTACGTAGGGTGGTGGTATGGGAGTTCCTATAACAGTGGCGATCGCCGATGACGAGGAAGCCGTCCGTGATGTCTACCGGACTTTTTTTGCCAACCATTCTGAGTTTGAACTGGTGGGGGAGGCGAGCGACGGACGGGCCGCAGTGGTGCTGTACCGTCAGGTCCACCCCGATGTCATGCTGATGGATCTGAAGATGCCGGTGATGTCCGGCTATGACGCCATCAAGGAGATCACTTGCGAAGATCCGGCGGCACGCGTGGTGGCCTTGACGACCTTTGGTGGCGCCGATCACATCATCGGGGCGACCAATGCTGGTGCGGTCGGTTACCTGACGAAAGACGCGGGGTCGACGGAGTTCGCCCAAGCCTTGCGTGACGCCGCCGCTGGGCACTGGCCCCTGTCATTCGATGTGCGGGAGTCGGTCATGCGCACTCTGCGGCAGTATTCGAGGGGTGGCGCCGGCGCCGGGGTGGTGAGCCTGACGCCACGGGAGACCGAGGTCGTGTTGTGGTTGGGGCGCGGCCTGCTCAATCATCAGATCGCAGCCAAAATGGGGTTGAGCGAGGGCTCGGTCAAGCAGTACCTCAACCGGTTGTCCGACAAGATCGGCGCTGACACGCGCACTCAGATCGTGATCAAGGCGGTCAAAGCCGGTCTGATCGATCTGAAGGACGTCTGAGAGGTTGCACCGATAGGTCATTCGGGGGTGTGCGTTCAGGAGCCACGGTGGACGGCGTCCTCCTCGGTCGACGGTTGGGCTGGGCGCGCCACTGGATGCCCGGCCTGGCAGGCCGTCCGAGCGACGGCTTAGTTTTCCATTGTGACAAGGGAAGATATCCCCGAGATCGTTAACTTTCGTTAATGGTGGAACCCGCCTGCCAGGCTCTAGGGTGAAGATGTCCGAACGCACAAGGCTGAAGTGGACGCGAAAAGGAGGGCAGTGGACATGGCAGAGGCGCTGATTGCCATGGTGATCGAGTTGATCGCTCACATCTTGATTGTTGTGTGTGTCATCACTGCCGCTGTCTCCTTGATCATCATCGCTCGCAACAGTGGGCGAATGACGCGTCTGATGGGACGGGAGGATATGGCGCGGCCGTCTGGGGAGAGGTGGCTGCGCCAGAGTGAGTGATCATGTCGGTGGGGCGGTTCAGTTCTCCGCCGCCCCACCGATATGGCTCCCACTAGGGAAGTAATGATTAGTGCTGTGTCGTCAGGTGAGCACCGGGGCGAGTGAGATTCGATCTCCATATCTCGTACACGGACTGGACGTCCATCGTTGGATACGGGGGTCGAAGATGGCCCGTCCCGGCGTTCAGATGACAGTGCATGGTTAATCATCGGTTCCACGGGGAAACGCATGACTAATGCTGTGTTGTTGGATGGATGGCGAGGGTGCGCGGCTCACCGGCGCCGCAGGCGGAGGGCATTCGGGGGGACCGGGTGGGTGGTGGATGTTTGCCATCCCCAATTCGGGTGTTTTCGGCTTCCGGTCAGCATCTGGGATGGAAAACCTCCTCGAACCAGGCCTGTTTGAGGAGCTTTCTCATCCCACATACGCGATTAACTACTTCTCTTACCGTAGTTGGGGATGGTATCACTGGAGTTGTTTGTGCAGGACTGCGCAGATAGCTCTGGCTCCGGCGCAGGTGATCCCGGCCAGACGACTCTCAAAACGGTGTCACGCTCGTGTCCTGTGAGGCCCCTACTCGCGGTCAAATGGACACCATCGAACAGCGGGGTGAGGGGGGAAACTCACCGCTGTCACCCGCAAGACCAACATGCATTCACTTCATCACAGGCAAACCCACCACTGGATCAGCGTTTCACGAGCTGCTGGTGGACCGTTCCGGTCCCACCGTGGGAGTTGAGGATGGGACATCTTCAGATGAGCTACTGGCGGACCGCACCGGTCCCACCGCAGGGAGGGAAGATGTGTCATCTTCAGATGAGCTGCTTCTGGACCGCACCGGTCCCATGGTGGGAGTCGAAGATGTGCCATCTTCAGATGAGTTCTCAAGCCAGCCTGGTGACCCGCTTCCAGCCACTGTTGTCAAATTGTTATAAAAGAAACCTCCTTCTGGCTTGCGCTGGCCTCTCGGGCTGTGTAGATTGATCTACGTAGTCAGTGTAGAACGGTCTACAACGAGAGGCGGAACTGGCTCTGAGGCTGAGAGCCGCCACTATGGATCGGAGAATGGAAGCATGAATCGGGGGAGGGCATGACTAGGGCTGGAGGCTCGATCACCATCGAGGATGTCGCCCGCGCCGCCGGGGTTTCCCGGGCAGCGGTGTCCAAGGTCATCCGTGACGCTTACGGTGTCAGTCCGGCCATGAAGGCTCGGGTCCAGGCCGCCATCGATCAACTCGGTTATCGGCCGCGCATCTCCGCCCGGGCCATGCGCGGCGCTTCCTACACTCTCGGTGTGGAGATTCCCAATATTCACAACTATTTCTTCCCCAAGATCATTGATGGCGCCATCGAAGCCTTGACTGACACCCCTTATCAGCTGATCTTGGCGCCCACTGGCGCCGAGGACGTCGAGAGTCCGGAGGCGATCGACGCCCTGGTTGATCACCAAGTCGACGGCATCATCTCAATCGGCTCTCGGGTCTCGCTCGACTATCTGGAGGATGTCGCCGATCGACTGCCTCTGGTCACCATTGGGCGGCACTACCGATCCGAGGGCTTCGACACGGTGGCCAGTGACGACAGGCTTGGGGCCCGCCTGGCAATACGTCATCTTTATGAGCTGGGACATCGGCGGATCGTTCACGCCACCTTGTCAGCCAGTCTCCCGGCTATGACCATGCCCGACACGCCCCACCGGATACGTCTGGAGGCCTATCGGGCCGAGATGGCCCGTCTCGGTCTGTCTGAAGAGGTCATCGAGTCTGATCCGACTGAAGAGGCCGCCCAGGCGGCGGGTCTGCGCTGGTTGCCGGGCATCGCTGAGCCGGTTGGCGTCTTCGCCGCTCACGATGAGTTGGCTCTGGGCTTGCTCGGCGCAGCCGCTGAACTTGGCCGCGGGCCGGATCTGGTCTCGGTGGTGGGCTACGACGACCAGGAGTTCATCGCCGCCGAACAGGATCCCCCGCTGACGACCATCGGCCTGCCCCACTACGAGATGGGGCGCTGGGCCATGGAGGAGTCAATGAAATCAGGAGCCAACCGCTCCACCGACACATACTTGATGCCCTGCTCGGTCGTACCGAGGGCATCAGTTGGATCGCCGTCGGTCGATATCAACGACCGACGGCGATCCACTTTGTTACACCAGGCCGCCTAGCGGCCACAGTCAGGTGGAACGCCTGGACCGCGTACCACCACAAGAAAAGGAAACCATAATGAAGAGAAAACTCCAAACGGGAGCCCTGGCCCTGGTGGCACTCTCGCTGGCCCTGACCGGCTGTGCTGAAGCGGGTGAGGACCCGGCGACCTCAGGCGACGGGCCGATCGAACTCAAGCTCTGGACCCACTCAGCTGGCAATCCGGCCGAGCTGGCGGTGTACGAACAGATCATCGAGGACTTCAATGCTTCTCAGTCAGACTATGTCGTGGTTG
>JAITVA010000117.1 GCA_031286045.1 Propionibacteriaceae bacterium
TTGCCCCGGCGGCTCCCAGCGGTGTGGGAGGAGCGCGCGGGTCCGCGGTGGATTCCAAGCGGACACTGGCCGTGCGCTCGTTGGCCGAGCATTGCGAACATCGTTTGTTTTTGTCAGCCACCCCGCACAACGGCTATTCGGAGTCGTTCACTGCCCTGTTGGAGATGATTGACTCGCGCCGGTTCAGCCGGGGCGCGGACATCGACCAGGACGCACTGGAGCAGGTGGCCGTCCGGCGGCTCAAGTCCCAGGTCAAAGGGAAGGATTTCAAACCGCGTGCGATCAAGACGCTCCCGTTCACTGCGACCGAGGACGAGGAGCAACGATTCTCCGAATTGGACGCTCTCCTCAAAGCTTCGGCCCGATCGGGCGGCAAGCGTTCCCTTGATATCGGCGGGTTGCTCTTGAAGAAGCGCTTTCTGTCGAGCCCGTGGGCGTTTTCACGCACCCTTGCGACTTACACCGCCGCGACCCCGCTTTCTGGGTGGGGCGACGAGGACGACTACTACGCCGAGGTTATGGGATCGGGCCAATCAGACGAAGAGGAAGGCAAAGCCGACCAGCCTGAGTTTGAGACACTGCGCCAGATCAAGCGTGACGACCCTCTGGCCGCAGCTACCAAGGCCGACATCGACCGGCTGATCGCCTGGGGATCCAGTTACGAGAACCGTCCTGACTCCCGTCTCGTCGCACTGCTGACCATGCTGAACGCGGTCTGCCGCCCCGACGGCAAGGCATGGACGAATGAGCGTGTGGTTGTGTTCACGGAGTACGCCGACACCTTGGAGTGGATCAAGTCGGTCCTGACTCAGCAGGGCTATGGAGATGTGCTCGCGGTCATCCAGGGTTCCACTCCAGCCGAAGACCGGGAGACGATC
The DNA here is from genome assembly GCA_031286045.1 of Propionibacteriaceae bacterium. Taxonomy (GTDB): domain Bacteria; phylum Actinomycetota; class Actinomycetes; order Propionibacteriales; family Propionibacteriaceae; genus WQYJ01. Next base: position 879 of record JAITVA010000117.1, read on the forward strand.
CGTGCCCGGTTCGCCGCCAATCCCGCCGAAGAGAAGGTCCGTGTCCTGTTGGCGACGGACGCCGCTGGAGAAGGGATCGACCTTCAGGCCTACTGCCACCGCCTGGTCAATTTCGACATTCCCTTCAATCCGTCGCGCCTCGAACAGCGCATCGGAAGAATCGACCGCTACGGCCAGACAGAGACACCCGAAGTGTTCTACTTCGCGCCGGATGCCCAAGATGGCACCTTGTATAGCGGCGACTCGGAGTTCCTGCGGCGAATCGCAGAGAAAATCACGACCGAAGTGCGGGACCTGGGTGCGGTCAACCCGCTAATCGACGATCAGATCAGCGAGCATTTCACACACTCAAAACCGACGGCACGGAAAAGCGCTTCGACCGAAGCCATCAACCGTGCGTTGGCGGGCGAGCAGACGCTGAACCGGCAACTGACTGAACTGGGGCGGACCTATGAGGACCGCAAAGAGGCCATGCACCTTACACCGGCCTCGGCTCGTCGAGTCGTAGACATGGCATTGACCATCACGAACCAGCCGCTCTTGATCCCGACCGGCCATCCGGACACCGATGCCGAGGTGTTCGACGTGCCCAGCCTGGGGCGTAGCTGGCAACCCGCGCTCACCGGCCTCGACACGCGCCTGAAACCGGGCATCCTACGTCCGATCACGTTTGATAATGAGGCCTCCGGCCACAGCCCCGATCTGGTGTACGTCCACCTTGGCCACGCCTTGATGCAAAAGTCCACCCGAGTGTTGCGCGGCAGCCTGTTCGGCTCCGATTCGAAGATCAACCGGGTCACCGCAGTCGTCGTCCCCGGCCTGGACGCCTCCTGCGCAGCCGCGATCTCCCGCCTCGTTCTCGTCGGACGTGGCGGTCTTCGTCTCCACGAGGAAGTATTTGTCACGGGCATCAGGTTCCGAGGAGCGGGGTTGGCCGAAGAGAAGGCCCACCGCCTCCTCGACACGGCCCTCGACGCCGGGAACATGTTGTCTGCCAGCCCTGCTCTGCGCCAACGGCTGGTGGATACCTGGTCGGCGGACGGCTCGCGGCTACGTGCCAGGCTCCAAGAAGCCATGGAACGCCGAGCCGTGACTCGGCAGGAGGCCGTGGCGGACAGTCTGGTCAAGCATCAGGAGGCGGACTCCGAACGTGCCCGCCGCATCTTCGCCGCTTTCCGTGTGAACCTTCGTGACTCCCTCGGACGTTTGAGAAGCCAGGAAGAGGAGCAACAATCCATGCTGTTCCTTAACCCTGACGAGCAACGGCAACGCCAGCGGGACATCCGGGCGATGGAAGACCGGCTGGCGTCGCTTGACGAGGAGGAACGTCGCGAGATTGCGGGAATCCGTGCGCGCTACGCCGATGTCAAACCCTACGTGTCGGCTGCGGCGCTCGTGTTCGCCTTGACCCCGGAAGACGCCACATCATGGGAGGCAGGACAATGACGAGACTGCGCAACCGCCGCCCAACCCAAACCGCCGCCGAACTGCACCGCGAGTGGCTGACTCTCGTGGACACGGAAGGACCGTTCCTAGCTGTCCCGCCACTCAAGCGCGTTTACGCCCAGGGTATTCCCGCTGTGAAGGAGTCCTCCCGTCAGGCCATGCGCGACGCCAAGCCCGCGTTCGACTTGGCTTGGGACGCCTGGGATCGCGACCGTGACCTGCCCGGCGGGATCGAAACTTACCGAGCGGCTCGCAACATCTGGGTCGATGTGATCCTGCGAAGGCTCCTCGACTGGGGTGACCACTATCGATCCGCCGCCGAACTCCCATCCTTGGCGTCGTACCAGGCCGCATCAGGGAACGGTTTCGTCAAGGTCGAACCCACAGGTGCGTTGGCCCACCAAGACCAGGTTGGCGCGCTCGTCCTTGTGGTCGATCCGTGCGATTCGTTGCGCGATGTGACTCCTGACGGATGGGCGGCCAGCCCTATCGACCGGATGGAGGCGATGCTCCGCAGCGTTGAGTCGAAAACCACCATTGGGGTCGTCACCGACGGACGCTGGTGGGCGTTAGTCTCGGTTCCGCAAGGCTCTATGGCGGCGTCCGGCATCGTAGACGCGCAGACGTGGATCGAGGAAGCAGCCACCCGCGACGCCTTCGCAGAATTGCTGTCTGTCCGGCGACTCCTGGGCGGAGTCGAGACTGACCGATTGCCTGCGTTGTTCGCCGAGTCGGTACTCGCCGCTGAAGAGATCACCGAGGCCCTCGGTATCCAGGTCCGTCGGGCGGTTGAACTGGTCGTGTCGGCGTTCTCCGAAGCGGCCCGTGACTCCCGAGACCGGGGCGATGCTGATCCACTGCCCGATGACGGCGACGCGATCTATCAGGGCGTTGTGACGGTGATGATGCGAGTCGTGTTCCTCCTCTTCGCTGAGGAACGTGGCCTATTGCCGCAAAGCCAGCTATTCGAGAACGGCTACGGTCTGGCAAGTGTCCTTGCCGACTTGGAGGATCGCGCCCGCGACGAGGGCGAAGAGTCGATGGACGCCACCCACCTGGCCTGGCACCGACTTCTCGCCACCTCCCACGCCCTCTACGTTGGAGCAACGTTTGAGGACATGCGCCTCCCTGCTTACGGAGGATCGCTGTTCGACCCGGCCCGGTTCCCCTTCCTTACCGAAATGACTCAACGCGGCACCCTCGCCATTGCCGTGTCCGACAGGGTGATGCTCCACGTCCTTCGGTCCGTCCAGGTCGCGAAACCAAAAGGTCAGGACGCTCGCCGCATCTCGTTCCGCGACATCGACGTGGAACAAATCGGTTATATCTATGAGGGTCTGCTGGGCTACACCTGCCGCCGCGCCGACCGCATCATCCTCGGCCTGCCCGGCCAGGAAGGCAGCGAGCCGGAAGTCGCACTCGAACAACTCGACGACTTCGCCAATCAATACGTGAACGACAACGACCTGGCCCAAGCCATCATCGACTGGGTGAAAGACAACCAACCCGGCTCCAAGCCTCCCACCAAATCCGCCCTCGCCAAGGCCCTCGCATCCGGCGACACTATGGAGGACGCCGACCGCGCCCTGCTCTCAGTCACCCGCGACGAGGTAATCAGGGAGCGGCTGCGCCCATGGATTGGCGCGATCCGCCGCGACCTTCGCGGACGCCCGACGGTCGTCCTCACCGAAGGTCTATACGTCACTGAAACACCGTCGCGGAAGAACGCCGGAGCCCACTACACCCCGCGTTCCTTGGCCGAAGAGGTCGTCAAGTATGCGCTCGAACCGCTCGTCTATTCTCCAGGCCCGCACCAGACCAGTGACCGGGCTCAATGGAAACGGATCAGCTCAGACTCTCTGCTTGATCTGCGCATCGCCGACATCGCTTGTGGTTCAGGTGCGTTTCTTGTGGCAGCAGCCCGGTTCCTTGCCCGAGAACTTGTGGAGGCTTGGCAGGCCGAGGGCAACGCTAGGGGCAATCCTCGCGAACTGGAGGTCCAAGCGATTCGTGAAGTCGTTGCCCAATGCCTCTACGGCGCAGACATCAACGAGATGGCCGTTGAGATGTGCAAACTCTCGCTCTGGCTGGTTTCCCTGGACAGCGATCTACCCTTCAGTTTTGTGGACGACAAGGTGTTGCTTGGCAACTCCTTGCTCGGCGTCACCGATCTGGAACAGATCAGGCGGCTTCACATTCGGCCCAGTGAAAAGCCACACCAAGAAGGTCTGTTCCTTGTGGACGCTGAGCAGAAACCCGCTGACCGGGTGGACCTGACCGGCGTCATCCAGCGGGTTCGGCGTCGGCGTCAGCGGCTCGCTTCAGTGGTCAGTGAAACTGATCCAGGTCGCACTGCTGCCGCTAAGAAGCGCATCCTTGGAGAAATATCGGACGACCTGTCCAAGGTCAAGAAGCTTGCTGACGGCGTGATCTCCGCCGGGCTGCCGCTTGGCGGCAAACCGGGCAAACACTTCAACGAGGCCTACGAAAATCTGGAGATTGCCGCCAGTAGGGCTTTCCCTACCAATGGTGAAGGCGACTCCATCATGTTGGACAGCATCATCGCCTATGGGCTGACTCCGACTGTTCCGACAGACTATGAGCGCTGGGACTGCTTGCACTGGGCGCTGGCCGTCCCTGATGTCATGGAGCGCGGCGGCTTCGACGCGGTGATCGGGAACCCGCCCTTCTTGGGAGGCCAAAAGCTCACAGGCGCGATGGGCACTGACATGCGCGACTGGTTCGTCAACGTTCTCGCGGATGGACGACGAGGAAGCGCAGACCTCGTTGCCTACTTCTTCCTGCGTGCTACCTCGCTCTTGCAGGCGAAGGGGACGTTGGGCTTGATTGCCACAAACACCCTCGCCCAAGGTGACACCCGCGAGGTCGGACTGGATGCGATGGTTGCTGATGGATTCACCA
>JAITVA010000131.1 GCA_031286045.1 Propionibacteriaceae bacterium
ACGACGACCTTGATCAGGATGATCCACCAAGGGTCGTGGCCGAATTCCACCGTCTCAAGCAGATTCATTCCTCACCTTCTTTCTTGGGGCCGGGTGCGGCCGCCAATGTGACAGCTCGACCGACACAGACGCCCAACTGAGTCAGGGTGTTGTCCCGAGCACGGGCCGGGGCCCAGATGACGCCGTCGGCCATGGTCGGCTCGACATGCAGCGGCAGGGTGACCGAGCCCTTCGGTCCGGTCAAGCGGACATACGAAGAGGTGGCCAGGCCCTCGACCCGCAGAGTCTGAGGCGAGATTCGGGCGACCACGGGACGGGCCGTGTCGAGCAAGGAGTCAGCGCCGTCAAGGCTGCGTGAGTCATCGATCAGTTCGCGCCAACTCGACAAAACCACGCCTGTCGGTGGCGCCGGCGCCGGATCAACCGCCGTCAAGGTCACTGTCGTGCCTTGCCAAGCAGGCAAAGCGGCCAGGGCGTCGGCGGCGCCTTGGGAGGTGCGGAAACCGAGATCCGCGCCCAAAGCCTCGGACAGCGCCGCCAAGACACGGATCTCCGTCATCGGGGTGCGCGGATTGGCGACGACCTGCTTGACCGGTCGGACCCGATGCTCCCAATCGAGGAAGCTGCCCTCGGTCTGTTCCAGCAGGTCGACCGGCAAGACCACATCGGCATGATCGGTCACATCGGATAGACGCGACTCCAGCGCGACGACGAAGGCCTGATCGAACCCGGCCAGAGCGGCTTGCGGATCAGGGAAGTCGCCCGCTTCGACACCAGCGGTGACAAGGGCTTTCAAGGAACCGTCGGCGGCGGCCTGGAGTTGGGCGGCGGCGTCGAGACCGACACGTGCGACCAACTCGGACTTCCAGAGGGCGGACACTTCCAGGCGAGCGGCCTCGTCGGTCAGTGGGCGACCACCGGGCAACAATCCAGGCAGGCAACCAGCCTCGATCGCACCGATCTCGCCAACGCGGCGCGGCACCCAGGCCATCTTGGCCCCACTCGCGTCGACGGCGGCGACAACGGCGCTCAAGCCACCAGGGATCTGAGCCAACCGCTCACCGACCAACACGACCGTCGAGCCGTCGAGACTCAGGCCCGAAACAGCGGCGACCACATCGCAGGGGCGGGTGGGCACCAGGGTCGCTCCCAGTTTGGCTGAGCCACGGCTGAGGTAGGGCGCCACTGTCTCAACGACCAGGCCATTCTTACGAACCGCCTTGCGCAGACGCAGGAACACGTTGGGCGACTCGTCCTCGGGCTCGAAGGCGACCAGGACCACCTTGGTCGCCGCGTCGAAGTCGGCGTAGTGGACCGAATCCTCAAAAGAGCGGCCCGCCACGCGACTGGCCAGGAACTGCGTCTCCTCATCAGAGCTGGCGCGAGCGCGGCAATCGATCGAGTCGGTCCCGAGCACACCACGAGCGAAACGCGAATAAGCGTAGGCCGTCTCAGTGGTCAGTCGGCCACCGGTCAAGACGCCGACCGAGCCCTCGGCCAGCTTCAATCCCCGAGCGGCGGCGGCCAAGGCCTCCGGCCACGAGGTCGGCACCAACTCTCCGCCACGACGCACCAAGGGTCGGGTCACGCGGTCATTGCCACGAGCCGAGAAGAAACCGAAGCGACCCTTGTCGCACGACCACTCCTCGTTGACCTCGCCCTCTTCACCAGCCAAACGCCGACGCACCTCGCCGTGGCGAGCGTCGACGCGAATCTGGCAACCAGCCGCGCAGTTCTCACAGGTGGTGACGGTCGAAGTCAGATCGAACGGACGGGCCGAGAAACGATAGTCAGAGCTCGTCAAGGCTCCCACCGGGCAGATCTGGACGACGTTGCCGGAGAAGTAGGAGTCGAACGGCTCCTCGGGATAGATGCCGATCTGTTGCTTGGCGCCACGCTCAACCAATTGCAACAGCGGGTCGCCCGCGATCTGCTCGGCGAAACGTGTGCAGCGGGTGCACAAGACACAGCGTTCACGGTCGAGCAAGATGAGATCAGACATCGGAACTGGCTTGGGGAATTGCCTTTTGGCGCCGTCGAACCGGGACTCACTGCGTCCGTCGGCCAAGGCCTGATTCTGGAGCGGGCACTCGCCGGCCTTGTCACAGATCGGGCAATCCAAGGGGTGGTTGATCAGCAGCAACTCCAGAATCTCGGCCTGAGCGTCAGCCGCCGATGATGAGGTCTTCTGGGTTTTGACGGTCATGCCCGCAGCCACAGTCGTGGCGCAGGACGGTTGAGGCTTCGGGAAGCCACGTCCATTGCCAGCGTCGGTGATCTCGACCATGCACTCGCGGCAGGCCGCTGCCGGATCGAGCAGCGGATGGTCACAAAAACGCGGAATGGCGACTCCGGCGGCCTCGGCGGCTCGAATCAACAGGGTGCCTTTGGGGACACTGACATCGACGCCATCAATGTTGAGGGTGACCATTTCGGCCATCGACACGGGCTCGCTCATGCGGCGACCTCCTTCTCGGACCTCTCAGGCGCCGACGAAACGGTGAACAAAGCACTGTGCTCATAGGGCAGATGTTCCCACGCTGGCGTGGTGTAGCCCAACTCGAACTCGGAGCGGAAATGCTTGACGGCGCTGGTGACACAGGCGACAGCGCCCTCCGCCAGGGTGCAGAAGGACTTGCCGGTGATGTCATCGCAGACACTCAGCAGCTTGTCGACATCGCCCTCTTCGCCCTCGCCGCGTTCCAACTTGGCCAGCAACTGAACCAGCCACCAGGTGCCCTCACGACAGGGAGTGCACTTGCCGCAGGACTCGTGCTTGTAGAACTCGACCCAGCGACGGGTGGTGCGCACCACCGAGACCGTCTCGTCGAAGATCTGCATCGCCTTGGTTCCCAGCATCGTGCCCTTGGCGGCCAAACCCTCGTAATCCAGCACCGTGTCAAGATCGTCGCCGGTCAGGATCGGGGTGGACGACCCGCCTGGCGTGAAGAACTTCAACTGGTGGCCGTCGCGAATCCCGCCGGCCAGATCGAGCAAACTGCCCATCGTGATACCCAGTGGGGCTTCGTACTGACCGGGGTGTTTGACGTGGCCGGACAGGGAGTAGATGGTGAAACCCTTGGATTTCTCCGTCCCCATCGAGGTGAACCAGTCCTTGCCGTAGGCCAGAATCGAGGGCACCGAGGCGATCGACTCGACATTGTTGATGACCGTCGGTGAGGCGTACAACCCTGCGACTGCCGGAAAGGGTGGACGCAAGCGCGGTTGGCCGCGACGACCCTCCAAGGAGTTGAGCAGAGCGGTCTCCTCTCCGCAGATGTAGGCGCCGGCTCCTGCGTGGACGATGATGTCGAGGTCATAGCCCGAGCCTTGGATGTTCTGACCCAGCAAGCCGGCGGCATAGGCCTCACGCACCGCCTGGCGGACCCGGCGCAGCGGATGGACGACCTCGCCGCGCACATAGATGAAAGCATGGTGGGCGTTGATGGCGTAGGACGAAATGATCACGCCCTCGACCAGGGTGTGGGGACTGGCCATCATCAGCGGAATGTCTTTGCAGGTTCCCGGCTCCGACTCATCGCCGTTGACGACGAGGTACTTCGGCTTGGGGTTGTCTTGCGGGACGAAGCTCCATTTCAGACCGGTAGGGAAGCCAGCGCCACCGCGACCGCGCAACTGCGCGTCCTTGACCTCGTTCATCACCTCGGTCGGGGCCATGGTCAGAGCCCGCCTGAGCCCGTCGTAGCCACCCTGGGCGCGATAGGCGTCCAGGGTCCAGGAGCGGTCACTGCCCCAGTTCTTGGTCAGGACGGGAGTCAGCGTGTCAGTCATTTCGTCCTCCTCGTCCGGCGGGTGGCAGGTTTCTTCTTGGTCTCGACCGCGTCAGACTCGGCGGTTGTCGCGATGGGCTCCTCGGAAGGCGCCGGGTCCTTGGTCGTCGCCGCGGCAGGCTTTGGCGTATCCGGCTCAGCGGGCTTCGCGGTGGCCGTCTTCGAAGTCGTCGCGGGCTTGGCCGTACCAGACTTGGCCGTCGCGGGCTTGGCCGTCGCCGACTTGGTCGTCGCGGGCTTGGCCGTACCAGACTTGGCCGTGGCCGCAGGCTTGGTCGCGGAAGCGGGCCTGGTCGTCGCTGCGGGCTTGGCTGTCTCCGCAGCCTTCGGCGTCGCCGTAGACTTCACCGTCGCCGCGGCCCTAGTCGTCGCGGGCTTAGCCGTCGTGCCAGACTTCGGCGCAGCGGCCTTCGTCGGCGCCTTGACCGGCTCGGCGGGAATCGCCTCGACTTGGGGTTGGGCCGCCTCGACGACAGGTTCAGTCGCCTCGACCACGGTTTCCTTGACTCCACCGGCGTCCGTCGGGTCAGGGCTCTTGACCGGAGTGGGCGCTGTGGCCGCGGAAGCCAGGCTTGCGGTCGGCACACCCTTCCAGCCCCGCTCGGCGGCGATGTGGACTCCCGCCAAGGACGGCTCGCCAGCGGAGGGACCTTCGTCAGCTAAGCCGTCATCCTCACCGGCGAGCACTTTCTCGTTGTCAGACCAGGAGGTGATGACCGGACCGCGGGTCGAACGGACCTCGCGACCGGCCGCCAGATCATCGAGCAACTGATCAGCTCTCTCCGGTGTCATGTTGTCCATGAACTCCCAGTTGACCATCATGACCGGCGCGAAATCACAGGCCGCGTTGCACTCGACACGCTCCAAGGAGAACATGCCGTCGGCCGTCGTCTCTTCCGGATGGATGCCGAGCTTGCGTTCGACATGGTCGAGCAGGGCGTCACCGCCCATGACCGCACACAAGGCCGTAGTGCAGACCCCGATGTGGTGCTTGCCCGCCGGACGACGCTTGTACATCGTGTAGAAGGTGGCCACACCCGACACCTGAGCTGGAGTGATGCCAAGGATCTCGGCGCAGACCTCGACTCCACGAGGAGAGACCCGACCGTCGATGGATTGGACGAGGTGCAGCATGGGCATCAAGGCCGACCGCTTCTGGGGGTACCGCTCGGCGATGGCGGTCAACTGGTCGATGGCCGCCTTGTCGATGGCGCTGGACCGATCAGACATGTCGACACTGCCCGTGTCACCGAAATAGGACTCGAACTCGTGCTCGCTCATCGGTCAACCCCTCCTAGCACCGGGTCGAGGCTGGCGACGGCCACGACGACATCACTCAACATGCCGCCCTCGCACAGGAGCGGGACGGATTGAAGATTGTGGAAACCAGGGTCACGGAAATGGGCCCGGTAGGGATGGGCGCCGCCATCGGAGACCAACTGGCAGCCCAACTCGCCCTTGGGCGACTCGATGGCCTGATAGACCTGGCCCGCAGGCACATGGAAGCCTTCGGTGACCAGCTTGAAATGGTGGATCAGAGCCTCCATCGACTGGCCCATGATGTGTTTGACATGGGAGAACGAGTTGCCTTGGCCATCGGCGCCAACGGTCAAGTCACCCGGCATGGCGATCTTCGGATCGGTCGTCATGTGGGGCTGGCCGGCAGTCTTCTCCAGCTTCTCGTAGCACTGCTCGACGATCTTGAGCGACTCCCACATCTCCGACAGGCGCACCCGTACACGCCCGTAGGCGTCGGCTGTGTCCCAAGTGATGACGTCGAAATCGTAATTCTCGTAGCCACAGTAGGGCTGCTTCTTGCGCAGATCCCAGGGGTAGCCGGTCGCACGCAGGGGCGGACCGGTCACACCGAGCGACATAGCCTGAGCCAAGCTCATGGTCGCCATACCGCACATGCGGCCCCTGAAGATGGGGTTCTCGTTGCAGAATCCGGCGTACTCCGGCAGGTGGCGGTGCAGCCACTCGATGACGGTGCGCAACTGAGCCAAGCCGTCGTCAGGCAGGTCGATGGAGACCCCTCCGGGGCGCACATAGCCGTGGTTCATGCGTGTGCCGCACAAGGCCTCGAAGAAGTCGAGGATCATCTCACGCTCGCGGAAGCCGATCGTCATGACGGTCAAGGCGCCCAGTTCCATACCACCGGTGCCGATGGCGACCAGATGGGAGGCGATGCGGTTGAGTTCCATGACAAGCACCCGCAGGATGTCGGCGCGCTCCGGCGCCTTGATGCCGAGCAGCTTCTCGACCGCCAGGCAATAGACCGTCTCATTGAACATGGGCATGATGTAGTCCATGCGCGTGGCCAGGATCGAGCCCTGGGGCCAGGTGCGGAACTCCATGGACTTCTCGATGCCGGTGTGTAGGAAGCCGATGCCGGGGCGGATGTGAGTGACGGTCTCACCGTCGAGCTCCACCTCCAGACGCAACACGCCGTGGGTCGAGGGGTGCTGCGGACCCATGTTGATGACGATGGTCTCGTCGCCCTTATCGCGTTGCGCCGCCACCACGTCGTCGAAGTCGCCGCCCTGGATGAGGTACTCGGTGGGCTGTTTGGCCTGGTCATCGACGGTGTCCAAGGTGTCAGTCGCCGGGGCGTCGCGGTCCTCGGGATCGGCGCTGGCGCCATCGCCCGGTTCGATCTGGTTGGCGTCGTCGAGCATGGCGTCGTCCGGCGCCGTGGTGTCAGTCTTCTTGTCCGACATCAGTACGACCTCCTTTGATCCGGTGGCGGCACCTGCGCGCCCTTGAACTCCACCGGCACTCCGCCCAGCGGGTAATCCTTGCGTTGCGGGTGGCCCTGCCAATCATCCGGCATCAAGATGCGGGTCAGCCCCGGGTGCCCGGCGAAGATGACACCGAACATGTCCCAGGTCTCACGCTCATGCCAGTCAGCGTGGGGGTAGACGCTTGTCACCGAGTCGATCACCGGATCCTCCTGGCCACAGGTCACCTCCAGGCGGACACGGCGGTTGTGGGTCATCGACGACAGGTTGTAGACGACGTGCAGTTCCGCGCCCGTCTCGTCGGGGTAGTGGACCCCGGACACGGATGGACAGGTCTCGAAGCGTAGCTGGGCGTCGTCGCGGGTGGCGCGCACGACATCGAGCAAGAGGGCCTTCGGCACGAAGAAAGTCAACTCGTCATGGTCGGTGTTGACCTCGTCTGGCAGACCTGGGACGAGTTCTTCGAGACGGTCGGCCACGGCGTCGAACCAGGAGCCATAAGGACGCGAAGCGCGCTGGTGACGGACCACCGGGCTCGACAAACCGCCGAAACCGGACACGTCGCCAGGCCCCGTGCCCCACATGCCCTTGCGCACACCGATCACAGAAGGCGTCGAATCGACCGCGACTTCCGCGGGCGGATCAGCTGGTGGCGTGGCGTCAGCGACGACGTTGGTGACACTCATCTCATCAACCCTTTCAACTCCTGGGTGGAGGGCGCCTCACGAATCAAGGCCTCAGTCGACTCGGCCTGCTGCCCGATGTGCTGGCCGATCGGATGCCGCATGACCTCGCCCTTCTTCAGCTTGAAGACTGCGTCGATCAGCATGTCAGGACGCGGCGGACAACCAGGGATGTAGATGTCGACCGGCACAAAGTGGTCACACCCCTGAACCACGGCGTAATTGTTGAAGATGCCGCCTGACGAGGCACAAGCGCCCATCGAGATGACCCACTTGGGTTCAGGCATCTGGTCGTAGACCTGACGCACCACCGGAGCCATCTTCTGGGAGACACGCCCCGACACGATCAGCAGATCGGCCTGGCGCGGCGAAGCACGGAAGACCTCTTGACCCCAACGACCGGCGTCGAAACGCGGCGCGCCGAAGGCCATCATCTCAATGGCGCAACAGGCCAAACCCATGGTGGCCGGCCAGAACGAGGCTTGGCGCAGCCAGCCGAACACACCCTCGACGGTGGTCAGCAGAACTCCAGGTATTTTGTCTTCGATGCCCATGTTTCCTCAATCCCAGTTCAGGCCGCCACGGCGGAAGACGTACATATACGCGATGAAAACAGTGACGACGAACAGAACCATCTCGATCAAGGCGAACAACCCCATCTTCTGGAACGACACTGCCCAGGGGTAGAGGAAGACGATCTCAATATCGAAGACGATGTACAGCATGGCCGTGATGTAGTACTTGATGGGGATGCGCCCGCCCTCTTTCGGCTGGGGCGTGGCCTCGACACCGCATTCATAGGGGTCATATTTGGCCCGGTTTTTTCGGTGTGGCCCCACCACGGCGGACAGCAGAATCGCCACCGCCATGAAAAAGGCAGCCAACGCCAGCAACCCGATCATCGGCACATACAGATTCATGGTTCCATGTCCTTACGAATCAGTCACAATCGGACCATCACAACGCGCCCGCGCCAGCAGCGCATGGCTCGCATGACGATCCGAGATGATCCTATCAGGCCTCCACGACAGGACAGGCAGATAAGAGCAAATACTATTTCACAACCGGTGAGGGCCGCGAGTGCCGATCAGGCGCTTGCGTGACGGGCGTGAACACATGGGGGCCTATGCGATCAGGGTGTCCTGTTGGAGACAGGCATGCTCTACTGGCAGCCATACACACGGGTGATGGTCTCTACCGTGATTCCTGCAACCCAACTATGGTAAGAACAGTAGTGATTCGCGTATGTGGGATGGGAAACCTCCCTGATTGGGGTGGTTGTGGGGTGGTTTGTCATCCCAGATGCTGGCCCACGGCCGACATCACTGACATCTGGGATGGGAAACCCCCATCACCGGGTCTCCCCATCACCCGGCCCTCGGTCACCGGGCCTCTCCGTCACCGGGCCTCTCCGTCATCTGGCCCCCTATCTCCTGGGTTCTCCATCACCTCGACCCGAACCCGCCCGACTCCAACTTACCTGGCCCTCATCGACCGGCCCGATCCATCGCCCGCTCGACCTGGTCGGATCGGGCCACGTGGAATTCCATCGCCCGCCCCCCATCACGTCCACCGCCAGACCCCTCCTCGACACCGACGGATTCACCACCACACACCCTCAAATATGAAGAGCCGGTTTGGACTGCGGATCGTCAGGCGAACCACCAATCGCAGCGTACTGGAGTCGTCGCGTCCCTTGGATGGCCTGACTGATCACATCTCCAGCAGGCTGGAGCTTGAGCAAGGCATACCTGATCTAACATTGCGCGCCACCCATGCGACCGCCTGCTCAAGCTGAAGAGGAATTGAACCGACCAACACTCGTGAGTCTATCGGCTGTCATGTGACAGTTGATTGTGTCATGTGACAGGTGGCTGTGCCACATGACGCTCATGCTCCGCCATGGAAGTGACCGGTTCGGGAGAAGGTCACCGATCCCAGCGAGTCGGGCCCGTGTACGTCGCGGTCGCCAGGAAGACGATCAGAATGATCGGACCGACAAAGGGAATCAACGTGATGAAGAACCAGCCGCCAGAGCGGTTGGTGTCATGCAGGCGGCGCCAGGTGAGTGCCAAAGTCGGAATGATGATGGCCAGTCCCCACAGGAAGGAGACCACGGCCACGATGATGCCGAAGGCGTTGATTGGCGCGTCGCCGGTGTACCCCGAGTACACCGCGTCGAGATAGGTCCCCCAGTCGATGCCGGGGATGGTGAGCAGGCCAAGGATGACACCGACGATGATCGTCCCCAGCCAGAACCACCAGTACTCGCCGCGTGAGGCCCGCCCGTTGAAGGTGGCGTACTTCTGAAAAGCGCGTTTGACCGCTGGGATGAAGCCGATGCCGTACCAGGGCTGATCCAGACCAGGATCGGTCGGAGTGGGGTTGCCAAATTGCGGTTGGACAGGTGGCATGAACGAGTCGGTCTGCTGCGGGTAGGCGTGCGTCGGCGCGGCGGCTGGCTGGCTGGCGTTCTGATCGTAGAACTGATTCTGGCCGGGAGTGGGCTGACTCATGAGACGACCTTTCTTGTAGATATCAAAGTCACCGCTCACCCTACACTCTTATTATGGTTTCTCCAAGTGATCATGAGCGACATGGGTTGAGATCGTCAGGTGGACCGTCCTCCTGACGTCACGGCTTGTCGTCGCCCGGCATGTAGCCTTCGAAGATCACCATGTGGTCATCCGCCTCGGCGATGGCCTGATCCTCGGGAGACCTGATGGTCCAATAAGCCCCTTGGACACCCCAGCGTTCACAACACAGTCGGTGACTCCAGCCGCGCCGATCCTCGAACTTCTCGGCGATGAAGTCGGGACGAGCGGCGACATTGCCCAGCAGGTGCGTCAACAAAAGGCGCAGCAGCGTCGGCAGATGAGACGCGCGATCACGGAAGAAGTTCTCAGTCAGCTGGCCGCGCACAACGTCGGGCCGATGGATCCTCAGCCAGGCCAACACTCGTGGATCGAAGCTTTCGACACAGTAGGCCAGCTGGTGGCGGTCAAGACACTCCATAGTCGCGGCCGTCAGCGCAGGATGGTTGCCACGCGACGGCTTGATCTCGACAACGAGCGCAGTGGTGGACTCGAACAGCGGCAAGACGTCCTCCAGGAAGGGGATCGGCTCATCGGAGTCGAGCAGGGTCAACTCACGCAACTGCTCTGTGGTCATGTTCTCGACTCGGGCGTCGAGCCCGCACATCCGCTTCAGACTGGAATCGTGCATCACCGCCAGACGCCCATCCTTAGTCAGGCGCACATCCAACTCCGCGCCACAACCATGCTCGACCGCACGCCTGAAGGCCGTCAGCGAGTTCTCGGGAATGGTCCCATCATGGAGACCACGATGGGCATAGCGGAAGCCACGCAACCTGGCCAAGCCAGGGTGGCTCGTGCGACCGTGGGCCAGGAACCACCACAGGCCGTAGGCCGCCGCCTCGCCAAGCGCGATCCTGTAGGCCGCCTTGATCCAACCGTGCGACATAGGCACCTCATTTCTTATGCTCACGCGCTCCGTCCAGAGTCGCATTGCTTGTCATATAAGATTTCTTGATTATTCCACGTTAAGGGCGTCCAGACCACGGGCTCGCGCCACCTTGCTGTCGCCATGCCGGACAAAAACCATGGTGACAAAGCTCAGCGCCACGAAACAAGCCGCATACGGGAACAAACTGATGTAACCAACGTTGCGCAAGAGCCAGCCAGCGGCGATGGGGGTGATCGTCTGAGCGGCCATCGAGAAGGTGTAATAGTAACCGGTGAACTTGCCGATGTCGCTACCCTTGCACATCTCGACCACCATCGGCAGCGAATTGACATTGATCGACGCCCACGCCACGCCGACCAGGGCGAAGAGGATATACAAGGCCGGATGAAAAACGTGTGTGACCAGGGTATACACGAAGCCGGCGAAGAAGCAGGCCGCCAACAGAACGACACCGAACATGATCGTCTTCTTGCGACCGACACTGGAGGCGATCGCGCCAACCGGGATGTACGAGATGATCGCACCAACCGTCGCGACCGTCAGACAGATCGAGGCCGACCCCAGACTCATTCCCCATTCATGGTGGGCGTAGGTCGTGAACCAGGTCTCAATGGCGTTGTAGCCGACGAACCACAAGGCGATCGAGAACAACAAGAAGATCAGCGAACGCCGTACCGGGGTCGGCAAAACCTCGTGGCCGCTGCCGTCCGCAGTCGCCAGATCCTCCTCGGGATGCTCGGCCTCCCACTGACGCATCTCGGTCTCGATCTGACGCTCGTGGATCGTGCCCGTGACGATGAAGGTTCCCACCAGCATGATGCCCGCCACGACGGCGAACAAAGTCACGTAGGAGACGTGTCCGGTCGACGACTCGCCATGGTACAAAACCGCTGCGACAAGCAGGTAGATGATGCCGCCCACCGCGCCCATCAAGTTGATGACAGCGTTGCCCTTCGACCGCAAGGGCTTCGGCGTGACATCCGGCATGAGCGCGACCGCTGGAGAACGGTAGGTGCCCATGGCGATCAGCAAGAGCCCCAGGACGACGATGAATCCGACCATCTTGGCGTCTGACGGCACAGCCGCGTAGGCGTTGTCGATCAGCGGCAAAACCAGCATGAGGATGGCGGCCAGGATGGTGCCACCGAGCAGGAAGGGGCGGCGTTTGCCCAAGCGGGAGTGGCATCGATCAGAGATCGCCCCGAACAGCGGCAACAAGAACAGTCCCAAAACGTTGTCAGCCGCCATGATGACACCGGACCAGGTCTCATTCAGGTGGAAGGTGTTGGTCAGCATCAAGGGAATGACACTGTTATACATCTGCCAGAAGGCGCAGATCGACAAGAAGGCGAAACCCACCAGAATGGTGCGCCGAGTGTTGAGTGTGGGGGACGCCGTCGCCCCGCCGTTGGTCGTCTCAGTGGAATCCGAAGTCAGCCCTGTCCTCCCGGTTGGCCCATTCGCCATCGAGCGCCTCCTATCGCCGTACAAAGGCCGTACACGCTCCCCACTGCGCGCGGCCACCCTGATCAGAATAACAGGGACAACCAAGTCCTTCATCTCGGAAGGGCTCTCCTGTCGGCGCCCAAGGCTGTGCGTGCCGCGTCAAGCAGTGACAGGGCCGACCACATCGCACCGATCTGAAGAAGAGCAACCGCAGTTGACAGGGATCACCCAGTCATGGCGCCACTGAGGAGGATCGGTCGATCTCGTCACCGATCGGGCAACCCTGGACATGGTCGTTGACGACGCCACACGCTTGCATGGCCGCGTACATGTTGGTCGGCCCGACGAAGCGGAAGCCCCGTCGGCGCAAATCAGCCGCCAAGGCCTCGGACTGCGGACTGAGCGAGACCCATTGATCAGCCGTCGGGCGAGCATGAGCAACCGGGCGATACGACCACATCACTTGCGACAGCGACTCACCAGCGAGATGCATCGCCACAACGATTCCAGCGGCCGTCACGCACGCCGTGATCTTGGCTCGATTGCGTACGATGCGGTCGTCAGCCATCAAGCGCGCGATGTCGTCAGGGCCGAATCCGGCCACGGACTGGGGGTCGAAGTCTCGAAAGTCCTCCCGGAAAGCAGCCCGCTTATGCAGGATCGTGCGCCAGGACAGTCCGACTTGGAACCCCTCCAGACATATCCGTTCGAACACGGCCGCCTCGCCATGGACGGGCCTTCCCCACTCCGTGTCATGGTACGCCGCGTAGTCGGGATCCATCGCCGCCTGTCGCCCGAAGCACAGCTCCGCCGCAGATATGTTTGTCATGGCCGTATTCTGCCATGCGAACAGCTCCGTCGAGGCGCCAAGGCCGGGCCTCGCCCGCGAGTCCTGCGCGCCCGCATAGCGAATCCTGCCGAGTCGGCAGGTTTCGCACCAAGCTTGACCCATGCCGGCTTGCCGGCACGCAACATTGAAGCCCTCGCGGCCTGAGTGCTCGATCGCTTTCCCATCGTGACCATCGAAGGCGCCCGCTAACCTAGTAGGCATGGAGCAGCCTTTTCACCCGGAGGATTGGGACGTCGTCCCAGGGTTCGGGTTCAATGACATCACTTATCATCGCGCGAAACATGTTCCGGCCGTACGGGTGGCGATCAACCGGCCCGAGGTGCGTAACGCCTTTCGACCCCAGACCGTCGACGAGTTGTACACGGCCTTGGACCATGCCCGGATGAGCGCCGACGTGGCCTGCGTGCTGGTGACTGGCAACGGTCCCAGCCCCAAAGATGGCGGTTGGGCCTTCTGTTCGGGCGGCGACCAGCGGGTACGAGGGGCGCAGGGCTATGAGTACGTCTCGCCCCAATCCGGCGAGACGACAGGCGGGTCTCGTGAAACCAGTTCCAAGGGGGCTGCCGAGTCGAGTGATGGGCGCAGCCACCAAGCCCGACTCGGTCGTCTGCACATCCTGGAGGTGCAGCGCCTCATCCGCTTCATGCCCAAACCGGTGATCGCCCTCGTCAACGGATGGGCCGCCGGTGGTGGACACTCATTGCACGTGGTCTGTGACCTGACTTTGGCTTCGCGTGAACATGCCCGCTTCAAGCAGACCGACGCCGACGTCGGCTCATTCGACGCCGGTTTCGGCTCGGCCTACCTCGCGCGCCAAGTCGGGCAGAAGTTCGCCCGCGAGATATTCTTCCTCGGCGACACCTATGACGCCGGGCGAGCGCTCCAGATGGGGACGATCAACGCCGTCATCCCCCACGGCGACCTGGAACGCGTCGGCCTGGAGTGGGCCGAGCGGATCGCTGCCAAATCCCCGACCGCCATTCGTATGCTGAAATATGCGTTCAACGCCATCGACGACGGATTGATCGGGCAACAAGTATTCGCCGGTGAGACCACTCGGCTGGCCTACATGACCGATGAGGCCCGCGAAGGTCGCGACGCCTTCCTACAAAAGCGCGATCCCGACTGGTCTGACTATCCCTATTACTACTGACCAGACCCAACACCGACGCCACCGCGCCCGCCGAAACCAGGCTCGGTCAGACGCGTTTCGACGCGGGATCCGATCCTCGTCTGGCAATGGCGGGCTTTCCCACCCCCACCGCTAGGGATGGTCCAGCGGCAGTTCACTTGGGCAAAGCCAAACCGGCCACACGCCTGGTGCGGGGGTTGACTCGCGGATAGCTCGGCGCGGTCGCAGGTTTGACAGCGTCGGCGCCGGCCTCGTCGCCGCCGACACCGACCACATCGGTGTCGGGAATGAGACGGCGCGCGGCGATGGTTTTCAGCTCGAGGGCTTCAGTGTGGGGAGTCGGATTCCATCTGGTGCTGCGATAGAACAGGACAACCACATACAGCAGCCCCCACGTCGCCAGAAAGACCGGGAACCCAAGGACGGCCTTCCAAGCGCCAGCCCAATGGGCCCGCTCAAGTCTCAAGGTCAACCAACCGACCCACCAAATGCCAAGACAGCCCACCAGGGTGAACCCGAGTGTCATCGCGGCCACCAGCAACCAGTTTCGCGTCCACACCAGAGTCAACACTGTCGCTGCGACGCCAACCAAGGCGTTGATGCCCGCGATGGGGACCCCGAGACAGAACAGAATCGCGTCGAGTCGGGTGAATCGATCAATCTCACGGGCACGCCACAGCTTGGGCAAGCATGTCACCATCGACTGGAAGGTGCCAACGGTCCAACGGTAGCGCTGCGACAGTGACTGGCCCAGCTTCAACGGTTGCTCATCGTAGAACACGGCATCGGTCACCAGATCGACCCGGCGACCGAGTGCGATCTGGTCCAGTGCGAACTCGATGTCTTCGCTTGTCGACGACGTGTTCCAGGCACCGCTGGGCAAGACGTCGAGGGAGAACATGAAACCAGTTCCACCGACCGAGAGGCAGGACAGGTCACGTCGCATCCTCGCCCGGTTGACAAAGCGGGTCTGGAACAGCCAGAACAAGGTCGTGACCCCCGCCACCCAGGAACTCGATGGGTTCTTGCCCATGCGGTAGCCGGTCGCAATGGTCGAGCCACGGTTCAGTTCCCGGTTCATAGCCGACAAGAAACCAGTTTCAACAATGTTGTCCGCATCGAACACGACACAGGCGTCGTACTTGCTGGCGTACTGAGATCTGAACCGTTCGAAGAACCAGCGCAGCGCGTGCCCTTTTCCGATGTGGGCCTGGTCCGACCGCTCCCACACGATCGCGCCATGCTCGGCGGCGCGACGGGCGGTCGCGTCGACACAGTTGTCAGCGGTGACAAAAACGTCGTACAACCGATCGGGGTAATCCTGATCATTGAGGCTGCGCAACAAGTTTCCGATGACCTGCTCCTCGTCCTTGGCGAAAACGAGGATGGCGAAGCGGTGGCGGGGGCGGTTCTCAATCGGGGGACGCTTACGCCATGGAGTCAACGGCAGCGCGATGAAAAATTGATACAGTCCATAACAGGCGGCGAACACCATCACCACCTGACATGCCACCAAGGCAGATAGGATCATCGCCAGCCTCCAAAACATCGGCACCAACTGAACAGTACGCAGTGGCTCAAGCCTAGCTGCCATCAAACCCGAATGCGCCATCTGACGAGTTGTTTCGGGCTTGAATCAGGGTGCCCCTGGCTCGGAGGTGCTGGAGTGTTCAGGTGTCGGAGGGGGCAGATCGTCGACATCTCACACAAGCTCTTGTCCATCGGCTGGGTCAGTGATTCCACGAGAGGGTACGCTGGTTGCTGACGCGTCGCGACACGCCTCATGTGCTCGACCCGTCACATGGACTAAAGGAGTCTCTATGTCGTGCGACGTCACTCTCCCTGTTCTCGGCGAGTCCGTTCTTGAGGCCACCATCTGCCGTTGGTTGGCCACCATCGGCGCGACAGTCACTGCGGGTGAGCCCCTTCTTGAGGTCAGCACGGACAAAGCTGACGTCACGGTGCCCGCCCCCGCCAGTGGAACCCTGCTCACCATCAAGGCGCATGAGGACGAGACCGTCGCCGTCGGAGCCGTCATCGCCGTCATCGCAGACGCGCCGACACCCCCGAGCACCGACGGCGCCCAAGTGACAGCGGCGGTCCCACCCGAGACGCCCCCGGTGGACGCCACGGCTGACCAGTTGGGCGCCATTGTTCAGCCACACGATGCCACAGCTGACCAGTGGGGTGGCACCGCTCAGCCACACGACACAGCCGTGTGTCCACCAAACACGGATGTCCAGACGGCGCCAGCTCAGGCTGATCCACCAACCATCACCCCTCCATCAACCATCACCCCGCCACCGTCCCAACCGGTCATACCACCGGCCGACCCGACGCCATCCGTTGTCACCACACCGTCGGTCACCCCAGCACCTCCTGTCGAACCAGCACCTCCCGTCGAGCCAGCACCGTCTGTCACCCCCACACCGTCTGTCACCCCAGCACCGTCTGTCACCCCGGTTCCGACCACCATGGAGAGTCACCTTGTCGACGCCACCCCACCAGCGGATGGCGCGCCACACACCGGAGACGAGTCCCTGTCGGATCACTCAACAGCCGCGCATGACCAAGCGTCATCGACACTCCAGCGGGTGGGTACCACCCCTTACACCACCCCGCTGGTCCGCAAGCTCGCCGAGGAACGTGGCGTCGATCTCAGTTCGGTTCAGGGCTCTGGAGTGGGCGGACGCATCCGCAAACAAGACATTCTGGACGCCGAAGCCAGCGGCGCCGCCACTGAACAGGACGATCACCAGGACACGGCCGCCCAGATCGAAGGCGCCGAGGATGCCCTCGGCACTGAACCGGGCGCCCTTGACACCGAACAGCTTCGCGCCGACACAGCTGAGCCGCCCATCCACCCTGAGGGGACCCCCACGCCCACCGCGCATGAGAGAGCCCTCCTAGCCGAGCCTGACGAGGTTTCCCCCGAACCCGAAACCTCCCCCGAACCCGACGAGGCGTCCCCCGAACCACTGCCCTCACCCGAACTCCAGGCCTGCCCGGCGGGCCCGGCCGGCCCCGCCCCGCCGCCGGCGCCCCCCCCGCCCGGGGCGCCCCCCCCCGACGCGCCCCCCGCCC
>JAITVA010000139.1 GCA_031286045.1 Propionibacteriaceae bacterium
AGGCGACATGCGCGGAATCCATACCAGTGACCCGCTGGTTCAGGTCCATCGTGCCCCCATTCAAAGAAGTGTCCTCAAGGCTACTTCAATAGGGAATATATTACCAATTGATCTGCAGGAGGCGCTGGGCGGCGTCCTCGCCAGCGAAGGCCGCTGAGTCGCTCCACGGCCATGCGAGACTGTCTCCGGCCAAACTGACCCGGCGATGATCGGCATGACGGCGATAGTCGGCGATTGTGGCCAGGCGTCCTGGTGGGGACATAGGCATCGCATGCGGGAGTCGGATGACCTTGTGGCAAGCCGGATCGCTCGCCACCGCCCCGCGTAGGCCTGGCGCCCACCTCAGTAAGGCATGTCGCGCGGCGTCGACCAGCTCGGAATCGGTCTTCGAGGCTAGCCGTCGGGCGAACTCGTCGGTGAACATGCAGGTCACGAGATCGCGGGTGTCGTCGGCGTGGCCTGATCGACTGGCCACGCACAACGCTGCGAGCGGGGCCTCACCTGGATGCATCAATATCCCATACGCTCCACCCAGCTCGTCTGGGGTGAGATGGCGGTCCATGCCCAGTCCAACCAGGAGGCCGGCGCTGTACGATGAGCCGGCCAGCTTTGTGGCCAGCGGAATCGAAGGTACTGAGAGCCTTCGTAGTGCTGGCCCCGGCAGGGCGACGATCACATGGCCCGCTCGCCAATCACCCTGATTCGTCGCCACCACGACTCCGCTGGCTGATTCATCAACGGCCGTGGCTGTCACTCGATAGCGAATGTCCAAGTGAGCCGCCATCGCGTCGGTCAATGTCGACAGGCCACCAGAAAGGGTCTCAGTCTGCTGCCGCACCCCGTGGCTCGCCATGGCTGCCACAGCCGCGGCGGAGGATGGGGCGGTGTCTTGAAAGTAGAAACCGTTGAAGGCTGGCCGCCAACTTCGCTCCACCATTTGTGCGAGCCCGGATTGTGCGGCCCACTGTGGAGCCAAGGTCTGATCCGCCAGAAGCCAGTCGCATGGGTCAACGGTGCCCCGATTGCGACCGGCCAAGGCGAAGCGGAGAAGACCGGGGATCTGCGACAACGCTGTGGGCCACGACATCAATCCAGACCTGATCGCTGACAAGGGCCGAGCAGATGTGAAGGCGTGAAGCTGGCCGTCGATTGCCACGGCATTGCGATCTGTCACGGTCCGCCACGACAATCCAACCTGATCTGCCAGTCGGGGAATGACGCGGTAAGCGTCCGTGACAAAGTTGGCGCCAGCCTCCATCACGCAGCCGTTGACATGGAGTGAGTGGAATCGACCGCCAGCGCGTGTCCCGCTCTCCAGCATCACGACCTCGACGCCAGCCTGCTGCAGGCGCCACGCGGCTGCCAGGCCACTGATCCCTGCACCGACCACGATGACATCGGTCATGCGGCGATTCTATCTGGCGCGGGCCGGATTGGGGTTCGCTCCGCAGAAGATGGCCTAGCTCACTCGGCAATGACAGAATGGGATATCTTTGTGTCAGTTGTGTGTCGACTGCGGGTGAGTGGTCGACATAACTGAGCAATCCTTGACCGTTTGTAGGTCGGTTGTCACTGTGGGCCATAGTCGTGTCGCCCTTGGGGTACGAATTGGCGACATAACTATGGCAAAGTATGAGTTGGAGCCTCAAAAGCCGCATACTTTGCGTGGTTACGGACGAGCCGCTCTGACTGCCACCGCAGGGCGCCAAGACGAACAGCCCATATGACAGATTCTTCTACAAGATACCTATATATGTATACGCGTGGATGACCGGTCAGTGTGCTCCGTCCTACCCAGAGAATCGTTGGAACCCTTGGAAGGATCGACTGGGCGTCGGTCCGCGTTGGCCTTGGTAGTGGGAACCGGTGCCGCTGGAGCCGTAGGGGTGCTCAGCTGGTGAGCTGAGTGGGAAGAAGCACAGCTGTCCGATTTTCATACCGGGATACAGCACAATGGGCAAGGTGGCAGTGTTGGACAGCTCCAGCCTGACGTGGCCCTCGAAACCAGGATCAATGAAGCCAGCGGTGGAGCGGGTCAGTAGCCCCAGGCGGCCCAATGAGGACGTGCCTTCGAACCGCGCGGCCATGTCCGGGCCGAGTTTGACGTGCTCATAGGTCGCCGCGAGCACAAACTCATGGGGATGCAGCACGAATGTGTCTGCGTCGTCGACGACAACCTCCCGGGTGAGCTCCTCTGGTTCGGCCGCCGGGTCGATGACTGAGTAGCGATGACTTTCGAAGACTCGAAAGTAGCGGTCGAGCCGCACGTCGACGCTTGAAGGCTGAAGCGATGTCTCGTCCCACGGCGTGAGTTCGATGCGTCTCTCGCTCATCGCCGCGCGAATATCCCGATCTGACAACAACATGTCGGGATCCGCGGCCACGGGTGGGTGGATTTGGTGAGGTGTGGGGTATCGGGTCGCATCGCAGTGGGTCCGCCTGCGTGACCTGTTCCATACGGCCCTCACCGACTGGAACGCGGTCGGGTCGAACCTCAGCGGGTCGGCCTGCGTGACCGTGTGGTGTCGTGGTCAGGTTCACTGGAACTCACCCTTTGGGCGGGCCGGTCGGCCGCAGACTACTTATCGATATGCCCGCTGAGGACGTGAGACGATAGTCAGGTGAATGTATCGCCTTTGACTGATCGACTGCCGCAGGGCGCTGACGCTCACAATCCCGACGTCATCTTCTCCACCTTCGAGTCGTGGGCGCACGAGCGCGGATGGACGCTCTATGACCATCAGTCGCAGGCCTTCATTGCCACCTTGGCCGGGGACAACACGGTGATCACCACTCCTACTGGGTCGGGGAAGTCGCTGATCGCGGCCGCCGGGCATTTCGCCACCCTGGCCGCGCGAGGGCGTTCCTACTACACTGCGCCGATCAAGGCGCTCGTGTCGGAGAAGTTCTTCTGGTTATGTGAGGTGTTTGGCGCTGACGTGGTGGGCATGGTGACCGGTGACGCCAGTGTGAATCCGGACGCTCCCATCGTCTGTTGCACGGCCGAGATTCTGGCTAATATCGCTTTGCGAGAGGGGAAAACCGCTGACATCGACCTGGTGGTGGCGGACGAGTTCCACTTCATCGCTGATCGTGACCGGGGTTGGGCCTGGCAGGTGCCCTTGTCGGAGTTGCCCCAGGCGCGGTTCATGATCATGTCAGCGACGTTGGGCGATGTCAATGGCCTGGTGGCGGCGCTCACCAAGAACACGGGCAGGCCGACCGAGGTGATCGCTGACGCCCGCCGCCCGGT
>JAITVA010000156.1 GCA_031286045.1 Propionibacteriaceae bacterium
ACCGGGCGGCCTTGGGCGTCGACCAATCCCGTCAGCCGAGCCACGGCTGGGCCGTCTTTCACGAGTCGGACGAGGTAGCGAGTGCCACGGCGCAAACCGGTGCCTTTGACGGTGATCAACTCGCTGGTCAGTCCGAACACCTCGGTGATAGTCATGCGTAGACGTCGCGCGGTCGCGCCGGTGTCGAACTCGGCTTCGACCATGATGTTGCCACTGCCGGTGATGTGCAAGCCGCCCGCGAACCTCAGCATGGTCGCCGCCTCAGCACGACGGCAACAATGTTTCGACACAGGCAGAACCGCTAGTTCCGCCTTCACTTCCTGGGTCAGCGCCATCTGTCCACTCTCTCGTGCTGTCACAGTGTTATTCTCTTTCACAATTCCATCACAGCGGACAGCGTAGCAGCAAGCAAAAAGGGATCGTGGCGGGCGGAACCGTCACGCATGCCCACTTCTGCCACTGTCAAGGTGGCCCGCATCGACTCCACTAGCGCCTTCACATGGATGTCTCCAGCGATGAAACGCGGATCGGCGATCACTGCTTCGAAGGTCAACTGCGGACAATGCTCCGCCAACACTTCGATGTGTCGCGACGGCGTGAAACCGTCGGTCTCGTCGGCGGGCAGCAGATTCATGATGCAGATGCGCTTGGCCGGCGATGCCAAAATGGCTTCGACCAGGCCCGGCACCAGCAGGTGCGGCACCACCGAGGTGAACCAGGACCCTGGACCGAAGACAAGGTAGTCCGCCTCCATGATCGACGCGACTGCCTCTGGACAGGCGGGCGGATCCTGAGGCTCCAACCGCACTCGCAGGACATCACCGGCCGTCTTGGCGATCTTGGCCTGACCGGTCAGACGACAGACTTCGTCCGGCGCCAGCGGATCGAGACCGAGCACGTCAGCGCTGATCACCAGCGGGATCGCCGACATGGGCAGGACGCGACCCTGTGCCTCCAAGAGACGACCGACCTGATCCAGCCCGACCACCGGATCCACATACCGCTGCCACAGCCCGACGATCAACAAGTTGCCCAAGGCGTGTCCAGCCAGGGAACCCTGCCCGCCGAACCTGAATTGCAGCACGTCAGCCCACAATCTGCCTTCCGCGCTGTCGCCGGTCAACGCGGCCAAGGCCATCCGCAGGTCGCCGGGCGGCAGACAGCCGAACTCTTGACGCAACCTGCCCGACGATCCACCGTCGTCGGCCACGGTCACCACAGCGGTGACGTGATCAGTCAGGCGCTTCAGCGCCATCAAAGTGGCGGCCAAACCGTGCCCACCACCGAAAGCGACCACCTTCGGCAAGCTCATCATTCTCTCCCCAAGTCTCGGTGAATGACGGTGGCAGCGCGACCCACCTCGGCCAGACGCCGGGCCAACTCTTCTGCCATCGCAACAGAACGGTGCTTGCCGCCAGTGCAACCGATGGCCAGAGTGACCAAACGCTTGTCCTCCACCAGATATCCCTCGGCCATAGTCATGAACATGGCGACCAAGTCATCCATGAAACTGACCGCCAGTGGTGAGTCCACCACGTAGTTCGACACAGCCAGGCTTAGACCCGTCTGAGCGCGCAGATTGGGCACCCAGTGAGGATTGGGCAGGAAGCGCACGTCGACAACCATGTCGGCGTCCAGCGGCAGGCCGTTCTTGAATCCGAAGGACATGATCGTGATCGTCAATTCCTCTCGCCCCGAACCATAGACCGCGACGATACGACTGGCGAGCTGGTGGATGGTGAGATCGGTGGTGTCGATGACCATGTCGGCCGACGCTCGCAGGACCGAAATCATGCGCCGCTCCGCCCGAATTCCCTCCAGCAGCGGGCCAGTGCCCTGAAGCGGGACCGGACGTCGCGAGGACTCCTGTCGTCGCACGATGACCGCGTCGCTGGCTTCAATGAACACGATGCGCGGAGAGCCGGCGATGGGCGCGATCATCTCGAACAGGCCTGGAATCTGCTCGAGGTCGCCACGGGAGCGCACATCCAGCACGACGGCGAGCTGACTGACCCGTTCAGAATCGAGGTATGTCACCAAGGCGGGCAGCATGCCAGGGGGCAGATTATCCACGACGTACCAGCCGAGGTCTTCCATCGTGTGAGCCGCTGATCGTCGACCAGCCCCAGACATCCCAGTGATGATGACGAGTTCCATAATCCTCCTCCCCAGTGCGACGACACCTTCGTCCGAGCGTGCGCCGCTCAGCACCAGAACATCGTACCGCGCGCCGCCGGTCCCGCGACGAGCTGATCTGACAGTGACGGGCAGCCTGGCGAAAAACGAAGGTCTCGAGGATCGGCGGTGCTTCGACTGGCCGAATCAGCTCTCCATGACCTCACCGGTGGCCAGATTGATCGCGTCCGGCTTGGCCGCCACCGCTTCGACGACCGCCTGGGCCAGGGTTGGGCCGAAGCCCGGAACCTGGCCGATCTGTTCGGCACTGGCCGCCCGCAGCTTTTTCAGCGAAGGGAAAGCCCTTGTCAACGCCTTGCGTCTGACCTCACCCAATCCCTGGACGCCGTCGAGCAGCGACTCGATCATTGATCGTGACCGGCGCTGGCGGTGATAAGTGATGGCAAAACGGTGGGCTTCGTCGCGCACCCGCTGAAGCAGGTACAAGGCCTGAGAACTGCGCGGCAGGATCACCGGATACTCCTCATCGGGCAGCCAGACTTCCTCCAGACGCTTGGCCAGACCACACACCATGACCGAGTCGAATCCCATGGCGTCGAGCACCTCGCGGGTGACTTCGGCTTGAGGGCGCGCGCCGTCGACCACCACGAGGGCGGGCGGGTAGGAGAAACGCCTGGCCTCACGGGTTGTCGCATCGATCAGCCCCGACGACGGATCCTTGGCGGCCATGGCCTCCTGATCGGCCACCAATCGGGCGAAACGGCGGGTCATGACCTCGCGCATGGCGCCGACATCGTTGGACTCGACGGACTGAATGGCGAAATGACGGTACTCCGACTTGCGTGGCAACCCGTCCTCGAACACCACCATGGACGCCACCACATTGGTGCCCTGAATGTGCGAAATGTCGTAACACTCGATGCGCAGGGGCGCCTCATCCATGCCCAGGGCCTGCGCGATCTCGTCCAGGGCCTGGTTACGGGTGGTCAGATCTGAGGCCCGTCGGGTTTTGTGCAGCGTCAAGGTCTGTTCGGCATTGCGCTGAACTGTGGCCATGAGAGTCCTCTTGTCACCGCGCCGGGGCACCCGCAGCCGCACCTTGGCGCCGCGTTCTTGACTGAGCAACTGCGTCAAAGTCGGCGTCGAATCCGGCAGCTGCGGCAACAGAACCTCCGGTGGAATGACGCGTTTACGCTCCTCGGCATCTCCCTCGACATCGCCATAGATCTGGAGCAGGGCAGCCTCGATCAGACGGGACAAACCGTTCTCATCCGGGTCGACGTCCAAGACCCCACCCGTCTGGTCGTCTGCGACCGGATCGTCGCCACCCGACATCGACGATGGTTGGTTGGCCTCGTCGGGCGCGGACCCCTCCCCCGCCGCCTGACGATCAGCCACCCAACCCCGCTCGGACAGGATGCGGCCGGATCGGACGGTGAAGAGTTCGACCGCCACCTCCAGCGGGTCCACTGCCAAGGCGATGACGTCGACGTCGGCCGAGTCCTCCAGCACCACGGCGTTGCGGTCGGCGACGCGTCTCAGGGCCTCGATCTTGTCGCGCAACGCCCCTGCCCGTTCGTACTCCATGGCCTCTGCCGCCTGGCGCATGCGTTTCTCCAGGTGCCGGATGAAACCGCCGGTGCGCCCGGCGATGGCGGTGCTGAAGTCGGCGGCGATCGCGCGATGCTCCTGAGCGTCGACCCGCCCGACACAGGGCGCGCAGCACTTGTCGATGTAGCCCATCAGGCAGGGGCGGCCACTGGCTTGGGCGGAACGAAAGACCCCGTTCGAACAGGTCCGCATCGGGAAGACCGTCAGCAATGTGTCGATCGAGTCGCGGATGGCCCAGGCCTCGGCGTAGGGCCCGAAGTACCGCCAGCCCTTGCGCTTGGCGCCGCGCCCGACGAAGACCCGGGGATACTCGTCGCTCCAGGTGACGCAGAGCCAGGGGTAGGTCTTGTCGTCACGATACTTGATGTTGAAGCGCGGCTCGAACTGCTTGATCCAGGTGTACTCCAGTTGGAGGGCCTCCAACTCGTTGCGCACCACCGTCCACTCGACCCGCGCCGCCGTCCTAGTCATCACCCGGGTTCGAGGATGCAGATGGATCGGAGCCTGGAAGTAGGAGGTCAGGCGCGAGCGCAGGGAGATGGCCTTGCCGACGTAGATGACCCTGCCCTGTTCGTCCATGAAACGATAGACCCCTGGCTCAGCGGGGATCTCGCTCGTCTTGGGCCGCCACAAGGCCGGATCAGGCATCGGCGCGCGCCTTCTTCGTCTTCGCGGCGGTTGTTGGCCCGCCTCGCCCGACCAGCACTGGTTTGAGGAATTGTCCGGTGTATGACTGCGGCTCCTCGACGATCTCCTCCGGTGTGCCCTCAGCCACCACCATGCCGCCGCGGGAACCACCCTCCGGTCCGAGGTCGATCACCCAGTCCGCCGTCTTGATCACATCGAGGTTGTGCTCGATCACCACCACAGTGTTGCCCTGATCGACCAGACGGTCCAACACGATCAACAACTTGCGGATGTCCTCGAAGTGGAGGCCGGTGGTCGGCTCATCCAGCACGTACATCGTCTTTCCAGTCGAGCGTTTCTGTAGCTCAGAAGCGAGTTTGACGCGTTGGGCCTCGCCACCGGACAAGGTGGTCGCCGCCTGTCCCAAGCGGACGTAGCCCAACCCGACCTCGACCAGCGTCCTCAGGTGACGAGCGATCGCCGGGATGGCGCCGAAGAACTCGGCCCCCTCCTCGATCGGCATCGACAGCACCTCGGCGATGGTCTTGCCCTTGTAATGGACCTCCAGCGTCTCACGGTTGTAACGCGCGCCATGGCAGACCTCGCAGGGGACATAGACATCCGGCAAGAAGTTCATCTCGATGCGGATGGTGCCGTCACCCATACAGTTCTCACAGCGCCCGCCCTTGACATTGAAGGAGAAGCGGCCCGGCTGGTACCCACGCACTTTAGCCTCAGGAGTCTGGGAGAACAAGGTGCGAATCTTGTCGAAGACACCCGTGTAGGTCGCCGGATTCGACCTGGGGGTGCGCCCGATCGGCGACTGGTCGACGTGGATGATCTTGTCGACCTCCTCCGCCCCGTCGATACGACGATGCTTGCCAGGCACAGCTTTCGTGGAGTAGATCCGCTGGGCCAGTGACCGATAGAGGATGGCGTTGACCAGTGAGGACTTGCCCGACCCTGACACCCCGGTGACAGCGACGAACAAACCGAGCGGGAAGGAGACGTCGACACCACGCAGGTTGTGTTCGCTGGCGCCGACGACGGTGACCTCACGACCGGCACGAGGCCGACGGGTCGCGGGGATCGGAATGGAGCGACGACCGGTCAGGTAGGCCCCAGTGATCGACTCCGGACTGGCCAAGAGCTCCTCGACCGGGCCAGACACCACCACCCGTCCACCATGCTCGCCGGCGCCTGGTCCGATGTCCACCACCCAGTCAGCGGTGCGAATCGTGTCCTCGTCATGCTCGACCACGATCAGGGTGTTGCCTAGATCACGCAGACGCACCAAAGTGTCGATCAAGCGATGGTTGTCACGCTGATGCAAACCGATGCTGGGCTCGTCCAAGACGTAGAGCACACCCATCAGGCCCGATCCGATCTGTGTGGCCAGACGGATGCGCTGGGCCTCACCGCCTGACAGCGAGCCCGCTGGGCGCGACAGGGTCAAGTAATCCAAGCCGACATCGACCAGGAAGCGCAACCGTTCGCGAATCTCCTTGACGACCCGCTCCGAGATTTTCAAATCACGCTGGTTGAGGTGCAAGTCATCGACATAACTGAGGCACTCGTCGATGCTACAAGCCGTCACCTCGGCGATGTTTCGCCCCCCCACTGTGACGGCCAAGGAGGTCGGCTTCAAGCGAGCGCCGTGACAGACCGAACACGGGATCTCGCGCATGTAGGCGGCGAAACGTTCACGAGCGGAATCGGTCTCCGCTTCGTCATGGCGACGCCGAATATAGGGGATGACCCCCTCGAACTTGGTTGAGAAGGTCCGCACTCGACCGAAACGGTTGCGGTGTTTGACGTAGACCGGATCGCCCTGACCGAACAGCACCACCCGACGAGCGTGCTCAGGCAGATCCACCCACGGGGTCGTCATCGAGAAATCCTCGGCTTCGGCCAGGGACGACAGCACATGCTGGTAGTAGCGCCCAACCGTCGGTGTGCCCCACACAGCGATGGCGTTCTGACTCAGGCTCAGACCCTCGTCGGGGATGACCAACTCGGGATCGACTTCCATCATGGTGCCGAGGCCAGAGCATTCGGGACAGGCCCCCCAAGGACCGTTGAAAGAGAACTGGCGCGGCTCCAGCTCGTCGATCGAGATGTCATGGCCCTTGGGACAGGCCATTTTTTCGGAATACCGCCGCTCGCGGGTTGGCGACTCGACCGGTTCGTCGACGAATTCCACGGCCACGACCCCGCCGGCCAGACCCAAGGCGGTCTCGACCGAGTCAGCCAGGCGCTGGCGCGTGTCGGGTTTGGCGGCCAGGCGATCGACGATGACATCAATGTCGTGCTTCTTCTGCTTGTCCAGCGTCGGCGGCTGGCTCAGCGAATAGGTCTCACCGTCGACCCGGACGCGGGCGTAACCGGCAGTCGATAGTTCGGCGAAGACGTCACGGTATTCCCCCTTGCGACCGGTCACAACCGGGGCCAGCACTTGGAAGCGGGTGCCCTGGGGCAGATCCAGCAGCCGATCGACGATTTGTTGCGGTGTTTGACGTGAGATCGGTTCGCCACAGATCGGGCAGTGGGGCACGCCGATGCGAGCGAAGAGCAGGCGGAAGTAGTCATAGATCTCAGTGATGGTGCCGACCGTCGAACGCGGGTTGCGCGACGTCGACTTTTGATCGATCGACACAGCCGGCGACAAGCCTTCGATGAAGTCGACCGCCGGCTTGTCCATTTGACCGATGAACATTCGGGCGTAGGCGCTGAGCGACTCGACGTAACGTCGTTGCCCCTCGGCGAAAATGGTGTCGAAGGCCAGCGACGACTTGCCCGAACCAGACAATCCGGTGAAGACGATGAGAGAGTCACGTGGAAGGTCCACCGAGACGTTGACCAGGTTGTGTTCCCTGGCGCCTTTGACGATCAGCCGATTTTGCACCCGGTCAGTCTAGTTCCAGACACCGACAGATTCCGTCATTTTTCGAACATGCGTCCGCATGTCGGCCCCGAGTCCTTCCCTGCCGGGTGATCCCCACCGTCCCGCCCTCGCCCGCCGCCCGGGTCTCCGATTCCCTAAGAAATCGCCAAAAGTAACTGGCTGGAGCGCGGTTCACTGATCTGGTCCGCTATGTTAGTGGCGTGCGAGTAGGCAATCTCATCATCGACTCTCCCGGCGACTGGCGCCTGGAAGTGACCACGGCGACGCAGCGTCTGCTCGGCGACACCATCGCCCTGTCTGATCGTGATTGGTTGGCTCCCACAGCCCTTCCTGGCTGGTCCAGGGCCCATGTCGCGACCCACCTGGCTCTGCATGCGAAAGCACTGGGGGGCATGGCCGGCCGCATCCAGGCCACGCATGAACCACTCGAATGGCACACCAGCCATTCGGACTCGGACCTCAACGCGGGCGCACGCCGGCCAGCCTTGGCCATCCAGGAGGATCTTGACCAGTCCTCCACGACCTTGATGGCCGTGCTCGACGCCATGGACGACACTGCCTGGGAGACCCCGGTCCATACCTCACAAGGCGACCTGAACGCCTCATTCT
This sequence comes from Propionibacteriaceae bacterium, assembly GCA_031286045.1. Lineage (GTDB taxonomy): Bacteria > Actinomycetota > Actinomycetes > Propionibacteriales > Propionibacteriaceae > WQYJ01. The sequence continues at coordinate 7,889 of JAITVA010000156.1, forward strand.
TCATTCCTGACTGGCTCAACCAGCTCATCATCCACCACATCGATCTGCGTCTCGACTACGATTTCGGCGGCATCGACCCGACCCTGGTGCGAACACTGCTGCGCTGGAACCTCTTCCGCACCGCTCCTCGTTTCGCGCATGTCCAACTGCACATCGTCTCCGACGAAGGACTGGATCTGACGGTCGGCCAAGGAAGACTGGCCACGATCCGTGGCAATGAGACCAGCATCCTGGCCTGGATCACGGGCCGCCGTGACTCGTCGGCGATCCTGGGGGCCGAAGGCCTCGAACTGGCCGGCCCGGTGTGATCTTGAGCCGAACCGGGCGTGATCAGCGGATATGACCAGGTCACAGCGGATCGTGGGTTGTCCTGATCGAACCAGGTTCGATCACGCGGCGGCGTCGCCGGAGTCATCGGGCGTGTCTGGCCGCGCCTGCGGCGGGGTGTGAGCCGACTTGATCAGACTGGCGACAGTCGTGACGACCAATGTGCCGACCAGCACCCCCAAGGACAGCGGCAACTCGATCTCAAAGCCAATCACACCGTAGTGGTAGAAGGCATGCAAAATGAGCTTGACACCGATGAATGCCAGGATGACTGACAATCCGATGGACAGGTAGACCAGTCTCTTCAACAACCCGCCGATCAGGAAGTACAGCTGCCGCAAGCCCATCAAGGCGAAGACGTTAGCCGTGAAGACGAGGTAGGCCTCGTGGGTCATGCCGTAGATGGCCGGTATCGAATCCAGCGCGAAGAGCAGATCGGTGCTGCCCAGCGCCACGATCACCAAAAGCATGGGCGTCATCAAACGGCCGCGGTCGGTTGTGACGCGCAGCTTGGTGACGTGGAACTCATCGGAGAATTTGAAACGACGCTTGACCCAGCGAATAGCGAAGTTATCCGTCTCTTCACCACCCTCATCGGCCGCGAAGTAGTCTCTCACCAACCCGATGGCGGTGTACACCAAGTAAGCTCCGAAAGCGAAGAAGACCCAGGCGAACTGGGAGATGAGGGCGGCGCCGAGCGCGATGAAGATGCCGCGCAGCACCAAGGCCACCATGATGCCGACCATCAGAGCGAACTGCTGAAGGTGGCGCGGCACTTTCATCTTCGACATGATGATCAAGAAGATAAAGAGGTTGTCGATCGACAAGGAGTACTCCGTCAGCCAGCCGCCGACGAACTCGCCGCCGAAATCCCATCCCCAGTGCAGGCCGACGAAGACCGCGAACACCAGTGCCAAGCCGATGTAGACGCTGATGGCGACGGCACACTCTTTCATCGAGGGCTCATGGGGTTTTCGACCGATGACAAAGATGTCGAAAGCAAGAACGGCGATCAGGACCACCAGGGTGACAGCCCAGATGAGAGCGGTGATGTGCATGAGGCTCTTTCTACTGCACCAACGAGACACAAAAGAAACACCGACGGGTGTGGAGCCAGGCGACCCCACAATCCATCGGTGGAAAACTGAGAAAAGGATGATCAACGATATGGCTCCGCCTGAACGGCGACACAAGGTTCGTCATCAATTCCCCGAAGGGCCCCGCCGATGAATCACCCACGACGCCCCAATGACAGATTAGTTTAGCCGATACGAGCCCGGGCTCGGTGGCCGCGCCACCGTGAACGACCGGGGCTCACTTCATACCCTCGACCATGGAGCGATACTCCTTCTTCAAGTCGGCCACTTCGTCGCGCAAGCGAGCCGCGATCTCGAACCTCAGCTCGGCGGCGGCGGCATGCATCTGTTCAGTCATTTCGGCGATCAGGTCGGCCAGCTCGTTCTGAGCCAGGTTGGCCGGGCGCTGCGACCTGCCCTCATCCGCCATCAGCACACCTGAGGTCCGTCGACTGGCCCGCCCCTGCGCGATGGTGTCCGAGTCCTCCCGAGCGAGCATCTCAGTGATGTCAGCGATCTTCTTGCGCAGGGGTTGCGGATCGACGCCATGCTCCTTGTTATAGGCCACCTGTTTGGCGCGACGCCGGTTCGTCTCATCGATGGCCTTGCTCATGGACGCGGTGACCGTGTCGGCGTACATGTGCACCTGGCCCGAGACGTTGCGCGCCGCCCGACCGATGGTCTGGATCAGTGACCGCTCCGAACGTAGGAATCCCTCCTTGTCAGCATCCAGAATGGCGACCAGTGAGACCTCCGGTAGGTCAAGGCCCTCGCGCAACAGATTAATGCCGACCAGCACGTCGTACTCCCCGGCCCGCAACTCCCGCAGCAGGTCCAGTCGCTTCAAGGTGTCGATGTCAGAGTGAAGATAGCGCGTGCGGATGTCGTGCGCCAACAGGTAGTCGGTCAGGTCCTCTGCCATCTTCTTGGTCAAGGTGGTCACCAAAACCCGCTCGTCGCGCTCCGACCGTGCCCTGATCTCCCCCATGAGATCCTCGACCTGGCCTTTGGTGGGTTTCAGGATGACCTCGGGATCGACCAGACCGGTCGGCCTGATCAGCAACTCCACTGGATCAGGCGCTTTGGCCAACTCATAGGGACCGGGCGTGGCCGACAGATAGACCGTCTGTCCGATCCGCTCCAGAAACTCTTCCCAGCGAAGGGGTCGGTTGTCCATCGCCGAGGGCAGACGGAAACCATGCTCGACCAGGGTACGTTTGCGCGACATGTCGCCCTCATACATCCCACCGATCTGGGGCACCGTGACGTGGGACTCGTCGATCACGAGAACGAAGTCCTCCGGGAAGTAGTCGAGTAGACAGTTGGGCGCCGAACCCTGCTCACGGCCGTCGATGTGCCGCGAGTAGTTCTCAATGCCCGAGCAAGAGCCGACCGCGCGCATCATCTCGATGTCGTAGTTCGTCCTCATCTCCAGTCGCTGTGCTTCAAGGAGCTTGTTCTGCGCCCTCAACTGAGTCAACCGCTCGGCCAACTCGGCTTCGATCGCAACAATGGCCCGTTCCATCCGCTCCTGACCAGCGGTGTAGTGGGTCGCTGGGAAAACGTGCATGACGTCGTCACGCGAAACGACCTCACCCGTCAGCGGGTTGAGAGTGGTCAACGCTTCGATCTCATCGCCAAACAGCTCCACCCGCCAGGCCAGTTGCTCATACATCGGGAAGATCTCAATCGTGTCACCGCGGGCCCGGAAGGTGCCGCGCGTGCCCGCCAGATCATTGCGGACATACTGGATGTTGACCAGGCGGCGCAGCAGGGCGTCACGACCGATCTCATCGCCGACCCTCAGCTTGATCGCCTGATCGACATATTCCTGCGGCGTGCCCAGACCGTAGATGGCCGAGACGGTCGCCACCACAATGCAGTCACGCCTTGTCAGCAAGGAGTAGGTGGCCTGATGGCGCAGGCGCTCGACCTCCTCGTTGAGCGAGGAGTCCTTCTCGATGTAGGTGTCCGTCTGGGGGATATAGGCCTCAGGCTGGTAATAGTCGTAGTAGGAGACGAAATACTCAACACCGTTGTCGGGGAAGAACTGCCGCAACTCCTGAGCGAACTGCGCTGCCAGGGTCTTGTTGGGCTGCATCACCAGCATGGGACGCTGCAGGCGCTCGGCCAGCCAGGCCACTGTCGCCGTCTTTCCCGTGCCGGTGGCGCCGAGGAGGATGATGTTCTGCTCACCTGCCTTGACGCGCTTCTCCAGAGCGTTGATCGCCTGGGGCTGGTCACCGCTGGGTTCAAAATCGGCATGCATGTGGAACGGAGCCACCGTTCGCTCAACATCAGTCACTGGACGCATGTCTCTACCGTAGACTACTGGTCCGACACTTTTCCTGGACCCCGACGGCGCACCGACCCACCAGGGGTGACGAGGTCAGTCGAGTCCGTCTTCTGTGACGAGAAAAGCGGTGCGCTCGCTGGTCGGTCGGTAATGCACCCCAGTCCGTTCGATCTCGGCCAGCCATTCGTCGACCTGGCGACGCAGGTTCTCCACCGTGCCGGAGCCATCGAAGATGACATCGGCGGCTTCTCGGCGCACCTCGTCGTCGATCTGGGCATCGATTCTCTCCCAGGCTTCCTCGACCGTCATGAACCGGCTGTCCACCAGCCGATTGACTCGAACCTCGGGCGGCGCGTCCACCACAATGACCGCGTCGAGCGCGTCTGGACCAGCCACTTCGACCAAAAGTGGGATGTCATGGACGATGAGCTCGCGTCCCTCGCTGTCGGCGATGTCATCCAAATGCTGGGCCTGGGTGATGACCAGCGGATGGACGATCTCCTCCAGCTTGGCCCGATCATTGTCGTCACCGAACACCTGTGCGCCGAGACGACTGCGGTCGAGGTTGCCATCACCGGCCAGAACCTGGGGCCCAAAAGCCCGCATGACCTCAGCCAAACCGGGCGTGCCGACAGCGACGACGTCGCGAGCCAGCTTGTCGTAATCCACGACCATGACACCGAGTTCACGAAAACGCTGACTGGCCACGGACTTGCCAGCGGCGATTCCCCCGGTCAAACCAACACGCATCATATCCATCGCCTCCATGCCATTGTTCGACAGGCGCCAACACCGCCCGCCCACCGTGTCTCTACCGTATCAAATAGAAACGGGGCCACCACCCCAAGGTGGCGGCCCCGTTTCGCGATCCCAGCGGATCAGTTGTTGCTGTTCAGCTTCTCTTTGAGCGCTTGCAAGGTCTCATCAGAGGCGAAAGCGGACTCGGTTGGCACATCAGTGTCACCCGCCACGTACGTGGCCGCGTTCATCTCCTCGACGACTGCTTCCTGCTCGGCCTCATTGGCCTGCTCAGCCTGCTTCCGGTGAGCTTCCCACAGGCCACGGGCCTGGGTCCACTGGGCCTCCCAGGCCGCCTGCTGCTCCTCGTAACCCGGCTTCCACTCGTTGGTCTCAGGGTCGAAACCCTCAGGATAGATGTAGTTGCCGTTCTCATCGTAGGAAGCGGTCATGCCATACAGGCTCGGATCGAAGTCGTCCCCTGCCATGTCGACGCCCTCGTTCGCTTGCTTCAGCGACAAGGAGACGCGACGACGCTCGAGGTCGATGTCGATGATCTTGACCATGACCTGATCGCCCACTGAGACAACCTGCTCCGGGATCTCGACGTGGCGCTCAGCCAGTTCGGAGACATGGACCAGACCCTCGATGCCATCAGCCACCCGCACGAAGGCGCCGAAGGGCACCAGCTTGGTGACGACGCCGGGCGCGATCTGGCCGATCTGGTGGAGCCTGGCGAAGGTCTGCCACGGGTCTTCCTGGGTCGCCTTCAGCGACAGGGAGACGCGCTCGCGGTCCATCTCGACGGAGAGCACCTCGACGGTGACCTCCTGGCCAATCTGGACGACCTCGGAAGGATGGTCGATATGCTTCCACGACAGCTCGGAGACGTGGACCAAACCGTCGACCCCGCCGAGATCGACGAAGGCGCCGAAGTTGACGATCGAGGAGACGACACCCTTGCGGATCTGGCCCTTCTGCA
>JAITVA010000210.1 GCA_031286045.1 Propionibacteriaceae bacterium
TCCAAGTCAGCGATGACGGGATCGAGCACTTGGGGCATGGTCACCATCTGGGCGAAGGATCGCGCCTGAGCGGACGCGTAGTTGGTGGACTGAATCAGGTCGGTTGACGAACTGCCCCCATTGACCGAGAGGTACACCGTCGCCGAGGATGTGTAGACCGGCGACGCCAGATAGATATAAGCACTGGCAGCGGCCACACCGAGCAACGTGAACACGACGATGCTCGCCCAGTACTTTCTCAGGACGCCAAGATAGTCCCTGAATTCCACGTTTCCCCTCCTGGGCTTTGACAGTGCGATCACATACTAACAGAATTCGCTACCGCTCCGAAGCCACCGGGGAGCCAAAGAGGAATACTGACCGTCAGGGCGCGAACCGGGAAGTCGCGTGCCCAGACCGTCAGGCGGCGAGGGCTCTCGCCAGGTCTTCCTTGACGGTGGTGGTGGCAGCGATGTTGAAGTTCTCCACCAGGTAGTCCCATACATTGGGCGAGACGAAGGCTGGAAGGGTCGGACCGAGCAGGATGTCACGGATGCCAAGGTGCAGCAGAGTCAACAAAATAGCCACCGCCTTTTGCTCGTACCAGGACAAGACCAGGGTGAGAGGCAGATCATTGACGCCGCACTCGAAGGCCTCAGCCAGCGCCATCGCGACCTTGATGGCGGAATAGGCGTCATTGCACTGACCCATGTCCATGATGCGCGGCAGTCCCGCGATCTCGCCTAGATCGAGGTCATTGAACCGATACTTCCCACAAGCCAGGGTGAGAATGACAGTGTCATCGGGTGAGTCTTGGACAAATCGCGTGTAGTAGTTGCGACCTGGCTTGGCGCCGTCGCAGCCACCGACGAGGAAGAAATGCGTGATCGCCCCGTCTTTGACCGCTTGCACCACAGTGTCGGCGGCTGCCAACACTGCCCCGTGAGCGAAGCCGGTCATGACTTCCGTGCCGCCGTTGATCCCGGTGCGCTCCTGCGCCTGATCATAGCCACCCAGTTCGAGCGCCCGCGCGATGATGGGACCGAAGTCCTTGTCATCGCCAATATGAACGATCTCGGGATAGCCCACGACCGCCGTGGTGTAAACACGGTCGGCGTAACTCGGCTTTGGGGGCATCAGACAATTGGTCGTGAAGAGAATGGGCGCCGGCAGTGACCGGAACTCCTTTTGCTGGTTCTGCCAGGCTGTGCCGAAGTTGCCCTTGAGGTGGTGGTACTTCTTCAGTCCTGGGTAGGCCTGGGCCGGCAGCATCTCTCCGTGGGTGTAGACGTTGACACCCGTGCCCTCGGTTTGCTCCAGCAATAGTTTGAGATCGTGGAGGTCGTGCCCGGTGATGACAATGAAGGGCCCAGGCTCGACCCGTAAGGGAACCGTGACCGGTGCTGGTGCGCCATAGGCGCCGGTGTTCGCCCGGTCGAGCAGTTCCATCGCGTCAAGGTTGGCCTTGCCGCACTCCATGACCAGACCGAGCAGATCCTCCATCGACAAGGAGTCGTCTGCGACACTCGCCAGGGCTCGGAACATGAACCGAGCCAGCGGGTTGACATCGCAACCGAGGACTTCAGCGTGATAGGCGTAGGCGGCCATTCCCCGCACCCCGAACAGCAACAAAGACTTAAGCGACTTGATGTCCTCATCGACCGTCCAGACCCTCTCCAAGGAGTACTCCTGGTCGTCTTGGGTGCCGGAGAGGTTCTGCGCGGCCCACTGCCTGGCCGTCTCGACGCGGACCTCCTGGACAAGTTCCTGAATGGCCTGGTCGTCGAAACTCACGTTGGTCACGGTCGTGAACAATCCGCGCAGCAGCAAAGACACTGCGTCCGCGCCCGGCGTCGCCTCTTCGGAATGATCGGGAAGATTGGAGGCTGACAAGACTGAACGCGACAGCGCGATCAGGGCGCTGGTGAGTTCGTCTTGGAGTTCGGCGACATCCGGAATCTTGCCGCAGGCGCCGGAGAGGACACAGGCCTCCCCCCTCGACGTTTGCTCACATTGGTAACAGAACATCTTGTCCATCGGTTGATCCCTTCATTTGAGGACGACCGCCCTCGCGTGTCGTCTCGTTCGCGAAACATGACGTTAGTGTGATCGGTTTATCATGTCTGTTGGAAATACAACGTCGGAGGAAGTTGTGCCTGATTTATCGTCACTGACGCGCTGCCCGCTATTCGCCGGGGTCGCGCACAAAGACCTCGATCCCCTTCTCACCTGCTTGGCCGGTCGGATCAGCCATCACACCAAGGGCGCCGTGATATTGGGCGCCGGGGACCGCCCCGATTCAGTCGGTATCGTGCTCGATGGACGGGTCTACATCACCAAGGAGGACTACTTTGGCAACCGCAACATTCTCACCCAGATTGGTCCCGGTGGCCTGTTCGCTGAGGCGCTGGCCTGCGCCGGCGTGGAGGCCTCGCCAGTGGGAGTGGTGGCGAGCGAGGACTGTCGCATCCTCCGCGTCGCCTACCGCCGAATCACCAACCCCTGCTCGGAATCCTGCGGCCTTCACCCCATCCTCGTCCAGAACATGCTGCGGGTGCTGGCACAAAAGAACATAGCGCTGGTAGACAAATTGGAATGCCTCACACGACGCACCACCCAGGACAAGGTGATGTCCTACCTCGTCGGACAGGCCACCCGTCATCAGTCGAACACAATCGACATTCCTTTCAACCGGCAGGGATTGGCTGACTTCCTCTCGGTCGATCGCAGTTCGTTGTCGACTGAGTTGTCGAAGCTTCAAAAGCAGGGGAAGATACGATACCACAAGAACCACTTTGAATTGTTGGGGACGTGACAATAGCGCCACGACGGGGTCGTTGCGCTCAGTAGCCACCACCACCCCGCACAGGCCGTGAACGCGCCTGAGAACGTCAGCACTCTCATCGACAGCCTGGTCTCGGCAAGCACTCTGGACGGCGTGAGTTCGGACACCGTCTTCGCCTTGCGTCCACTGGTCGGGAAGGGCGACACTGGGGACTACAGATAGGGGCTGAGAGTTCTTTCAGTCTCATCAACGAAGAGCCCATCCAGCGAAACCCGACCCTCGAGACTCCTAACAGCAAAAAGGGGTGAGTCCTAATATGTCTTTCGATGACTCTCTCAACCGCACCATCGCGCCGACATCGTGGCGACTAGTCTCGCCATGCTACTTCGAGTCCTCGAAGGCGAGCGATCACAAGCTTCAAGTGAGCGGTTTCTCCGCCACTGCGGAGGGTTCGCCAACTAACCCTCGGGGTATCGAGCAAGTCCAAAACCAAACAGCTGGAGGCCATGCGTAAGCGCATCCGGATGCTCCTTGCCGAACCAACCAGACCCTAAACCTGTAAGCTAGCTGCGCATGCCCCCACTCCAGTGGGGATGATCCTAGTTTCGATGTGGCATCTTCATTGCTCCCCGCTCAGGCGTGGATTGCCGGTCGTCTGGAGAATCTGTCACGCCGTCAACCTCCTCACCTGTCTCAACTGAGGCATGTGGCGACGCCAGCTATCCCCCTCCTAGGCCAGAATTGCTGACACCTAGAAAACCCCTGTTTCCAGTTGAAGGCGCGTTACCTGCGCCGCACAGTATCAATTCTCAAGGATTGTGATGACATCATTCTGTTTTCAATGCGAACCATATTTCTTCGCGTATCCATCGTGTTATGATTCTGACGTGTTGTTTTTACACCTAAACTCTTGTGAAGAAGGAGAGCGAATGGCCGACCAACACACTCGTGAGGCAGAGGTGCGATCGCCCATGGCCACCCCACATGCGCACCGCGCGCCGCCCCAGACCATCACCCGTCAGAAGTTGAACGAGATCGCCGCATTGGGGACCACGACTCACTGCGGATCGTGCCCCTGCCCCAGTCATCACCGCTGCGCATTCTCCAGTCTTACAGTCAGAGCTTGGGCTGATGATGCTCCACTTCAGACCGACCCGCCAGTTCGACAAAGACATGAAGACCGTCAGCAAGCGCCATCTCAACATCGACCTATTGGAGGAAGTCGTGCAGCGCCTAGCGGGCGGCCAGAAACTACCAGACAGATATCGTGACCACCTCTTGGTCGGGAAGTATCGCGGTGATCGAGAATGTCATATTCAACCCGATTGGCTCTTCGTGTATCACATCGAAGGCCAAGACTTGATCGGCACCAGGACGGGTTCCCACGCCGACCTATTCTGAATCACACGCCCATATGATCGCGGTAAGCACGGAAAGAGTCGAAAGCTGGAGCGTCCACCTCACCCGCAGCGATCGCCCTAGCTTCGTCAATGGCTGCTTCGGTGACCGCGTTATAGGAAGGTTGGCGCAACACCCTGAAGGGCAGCCCGCCAACCTGCAGGGCCTGGACGAGGAAGAGCCGTACAGCGGTGGCTGTGTCCATCCCCAAGTTTCCAAAGAGCTCGTCGGCCCGGGACTTGGTCTCGTCGTCCACCCGAACCTGAACCAGTGCACTCTTCATCAGATCTCCTTAACCCAGCTTCATATCTTACACAAGAATACTCTCGGATGGACTCACCATGACACCCTGCCCATCACGGCATTGCTGAACGGCGGCGGCGGGGTGCGCCGGGGGTGCGCGATGAGAGCGAGGCGGCGGAATGACAGGAGCGAAAAGCCCTATGACAAGGCATTTAACTGGTGGGCGTAACTGGGTTCGAACCAGTGACCTCTTCGGTGTGAACGAAGCGCGCTACCACTGCGCCATACGCCCGTATGGCAAGACCCTTGGTGGGCGACACTGGGATCGAACCAGTGACCTCTTCCGTGTCAGGGAAGCGCGCTACCGCTGCGCCAGCCGCCCAAGGCTGTGTCTTCGCTATGCGAACTGGTGGTTGCCAGCGAAGGGAGGTCGGAACGGGATTTGAACCCGTGTACACGGATTTGCAGTCCGTTGCCTCGCCTCTCGGCCATCCGACCAAAGGAGCTGATCCGAAGATCTCCTCCGAGCGGACGACGGGATTCGAACCCGCGACCCTCACCTTGGCAAGGTGATGCTCTACCAGCTGAGCCACGTCCGCAGCACGCATCGTGCGAGAATTAACCATACCAATCGGGCTGCCATCGCACAAACCGAGCGGGGCCCCTTGTCACAAGCGGTCACAACCGGGCAGCAGAGACATCTGTCACTAAGATAGCACGGGCTCCCGCCTCCCACAACGCGTCCATCAGGGCTTGGTGCCCCTTTCGTGGAACCAGGGTGCGCACCGCGCACCAACCCGGCTTGGCCAGGGGCGACACCGTTGGACCTTCGAGCCCAGGCGCTAAAGCAGTGGCCGCCTCTAGTCGGTCATGAGGCACGTCGAAGTCCACCAAGACGTAATCGCGGGCGACAATCACTCCGGTCAGGCGACGCAACAACTGGTCAAGACCAGCCGTCCTGGTCAACGGCGCTCGCTGGATGAGGATGGCCTCCGACTCCAAAATGACGTCACCGAACACCTCCAGGCCAGCCTTCTTGAGGGTCGATCCGGTCTCAACCACATCGGCGATGATGTCAGCGACGCCCAGACGCACTGCCGATTCGACCGCGCCATCCAGCCCGATCAGCCGGGCGGCTGTCTGGTGATCGTCAAGGTAGATCCGCAAGAGCCCGGGATAGGACGTGGCGATGCGCAGGCCACCCAGGCTGCTTTCTTCGATACCAGATCCAGTCGGCCGAGCGAAGCGGAACCGCGTCCCACCGAAGCCCAACGGAAGGATCTCTTGGGCGTCGGCGCCGGAGTCGAGCAGCATGTCACGCCCGGTGATCCCCAAATCGAGTGTCCCCTCGCCGACGTACACCGCGATGTCGCGGGGGCGCAGGTAGTAGAACTCGATGCCGTTGGTCTCGTCGATCAGAACCAGGTCTTTCGGATCCCATCGCTGGCGATAGCCCGCCGCCCGTAACATGTCGGCGGATTTTTCTGACAGCGATCCCTTGTTCGGCACCGCGATTCTCAACATCTCACTCACCCCACAAACCTACCGGGCAGCGGCGCCAGGCACCCACCCTTCCCACAAACTGGGCTGGATGGGTCACCGTCCAGCCGGGATCCCGCGAGCCCAGCACGCGAGGAGGGCGCGCCCTTCACAGGTGACGGTAGACATCCTCCAACTCCAATCCGCAGGCGATCATCATCACCTGGGCGTGATACAGCAGCTGGGACAGTTCCTCGGCCGTCTCCTCGCGTGACTGGTATTCCGCCGCCATCCATGACTCGGCCGCCTCTTCGACCAGCTTCTTGCCGATGGCGTGGCGACCAGCGTCGAGTTCAGCGACCGTGCCGGAACCAGCCGGTCGCGTCAGCGCCTTGTCTTTCAACTCGGCGAACAGCTCTTCAAACGACTTGCTCATTCTCACCCTTCCCGATGACAGGTCTCGACGGCCTCAGCCCTCGCTCGACTCCAATTGCTTGGTGGCGTCGCCTGTTCCGACCAGCTGACCGATTCGGCCGCCTACCAACCCCAGCTCGGCGTACTGCTCCAGGCGTTGACGCGTGTCGGCGATGTCGAGGTTGCGCATGGTCAACTGCCCGATGCGGTCGACTGGACCGAAGGCGGCGTCCTCCACGCGCTCCATCGACAGCTTCTCCGGGTGATACGACAAGGCCGGGCCGGTGGTGTCCATGATCGAGTAATCCTCGCCGCGGCGCAGTCGCAAAGTCACCGTTCCCGTGACCGCGGACGCCACCCAGCGGTAGAGCGATTCGCGGATCATCAGGGCTTGCGGATCGAACCAACGGCCCTCATACAGGAGACGACCGAGCTTGCGGCCCTCGTTATGGTAATTCGCGACCGTGTCTTCGTTGTGGATGGCGTTGACCAGCCGCTCATAAGCGATGTAAAGCAGCGCCATGCCCGGCGCCTCATAAATGCCGCGCGACTTGGCCTCGATGATGCGGTTCTCAATCTGATCGGACATGCCCAGTCCATGACGTCCACCGATGTCATTGGCACGGCGCATCAAGGTCACCCGGGAGTCAAGCGCCTCGCCGTTGATCGACACAGGCCAGCCATTCTCAAACCCGATGCTGACGTCTTCGGTGGCGATGGCGCATGACTCGTCCCAGAAGGGCACCCCCATGATGGGCTCGACGATCTCCATCGACGCGCTCAAGAGTTCGAGATCCTTGGCCTCATGGGTGGCGCCTAGGATACTGGCATCAGTCGAATAGGCCTTCTCTTGGCTGGCCCGATACGGCAGACGACGCTTCTCCATCCAGGCGCTCATCTCGGCGCGACCACCCAATTCGTCGACGAAACGCTGGTCGAGCCAGGGTTTGTACACCCGCAACTGGGGATTGGCCAAAAGCCCATACCGATAGAAACGCTCGATGTCATTGCCCTTATAGGTTGAGCCATCGCCCCAGATGTGGCAATCGTCGGCCGCCATGGCCCGCACCAACATCGTTCCCGTGACGGCGCGCCCCAGCGGAGTCGTGTTGTAGTAATACCGCCCCGCGTTGCGGATGTGGAATGCACCGCACTGGATGGCGATCAAACCCTCATTGACCAGCGGCTCGACGCAATCGACCAGACGAGCGATCTCGGCGCCATACTCCCCCGCTCGAGATGGCACGGAGTCAATGTCGGGCTCATCGTATTGCCCGATGTCAGCGGTGTAGGTGCAGGGGATCGCCCCGTTCTCCCTCATCCAGGCCACCGCCACCGACGTGTCCAATCCACCGGAGAAGGCAAGTCCGACCTTCTCTCCAACAGGCAATTCGAAAAGTACTTTTGACATGGCAGGTATTCTACTTCCCACCACTGACAAAACTGAGCGGCGTCTGCGAAGGGCCTCTCTCGAGCGCGCAGTGAAGTCGCCGATCCTGGTCTTTCACGCTGGTGTATACTGAGATGGCTTCACTTTGTGAGGATGACAACTACATAGGGGATGACTGGTTTCGACTTGGAACGGTAGTTCTAGGAGAAGCGGGCCGAGGACTCAGGGTTATCTCGTAAACGATCCTTGAAACCCATAAGTGCCAACAATGTTCGCACTGACTTCGCTCTCGCTGCCTGATCAGCGATCGAAGGGTCAGCCTGGGAGCGCCTCCGCCCCAGTGACTGGCCTCATTTAGGAGGCTCACCTGCCGGCTTTTGTCTTAGGAGTCGGTCAGGGACATTCATAAGACTGGGCTTGTTCATGAAGTGCTTTGAGAAACATGAGAGCCAAGTAAGACGCTAACAAAAGCTGCGCCCGGAGAATGCTTAGATCGCCTTTTAAGGACGGGGGTTCGACTCCCCCCATCTCCACCCCTCTTAGTATCACAATAAGGCTGTGATACTTTTGTGCGTCTATACCATGCGCTCGCCGTGCAACGACAAGTCAATGGGAACAATGATACGCTCGCTCACAGATGGCGAGCGAGCGTATCAGATGCCTGACCACTGCCCAGGAGGCCATCCATGATCGATCAGCACGCCGCCGAAGCCGAACGCGGTTACGACATTGCCGATCTGAAAGACCGAGGACGCCCCCGTCTTGGACCAGCCGCCCCCCAACTCATCGAACACGAACCCATCCTAGATTGGCATCACTTTTCTGACGGCGCCAAACCCCATACCCGATAGCCACAAGCGCATACAGCAGGGTGAAGAGCGGCATCATATCCATCAGGGTTCCCGCGCATGCCGTCAAAACAAAGTTGAACACAAAGTGAATCCACACAGGCACGACAAGGTCATTGCATCGGTTGTAGCAGACGCCGATGATGAGCGAGAGAGCGACGGTTCCCAGGAGGAAACACGCGATGTGATACAACAGCTCCAAACCCGCATAGACCGACGACAGAAACCATAACAGCGTGTGCCAGAAGCCCCATATCGCACCTCCCAACACGGAGGAACCCCCGCCTGAACGCTTGACAGTGAACGCCTGGATGTGATGCGGTGATCCTTATGAGGATCGTGGTTGCTCCAGACTCTTTCAAGGAGTCGATGACGTCGATGGAAGCGGCTCAAGCCATGACGCGTGGCATCACCCGGGTCGCGCCCGAGGCCCAAATTGACCAAGCGCCCATGGCCGACGGTGGGGAAGGCACCATGTCAGTTCTGGCCACCGCCATGAACGCTGAGACCCGACACGCGATGGTCCGATCAGCGCTGGGAACGCCGATTCAGGCGCCGTACTCGATGACTGCTGATGGTTGCGCCATCATCGACATCGCTTCCGTCGTCGGTCTAGGACTGACACCAGCACAGGACCGCGACATCATGATGTCCTCGACGTCTGGGGTGGGCGATGTGGTGCGAGCGGCGCTGGACGCCGGAGCCACTCGCTTGCTGATCGGTCTGGGCGGATCGGCCACTAACGACGGCGGCGCCGGTCTGTTCGCCGCCTTGGGGGCATCCCTTCTCGACGGGTCAGGCGCCGACGTGACGCCGACCCCGACCGGCCTGGCCCGGGTCTCCCGTGTCGACCTGAGCGGGCTTGATCCTCGTCTGGCGACGGTCAGGATTGAAGCCGCCTGCGACGTGACCAATCCCCTGCTTGGACCCAACGGCGCCACTGCCATCTTCGCACCGCAGAAGGGCGGCACCGCCGTGACCCTGCCGCTGATGGAGACCGCCATGGCCCGGTGGGCGCAGGCTCTGACCAGCGCCTGCGGGCGGGACTGTCGTGAGACTCCCGGAGCCGGGGCCGCCGGCGGTTTGGGCTACGCCCTGCTCATGCTGGGAGGTGTCACCCGGTCAGGTGTCGACGTCGTGATTGAGGCCACGGGTTTGGAGAAACGTATAGCCGCGGCCGACCTGGTCATGACCGGCGAGGGCTCGCTCGATGGACAAACCGCGTCTGGCAAGGCACCTTGGGGAATCGCGCAGGTCGCCCACCGCCACCGTGTTCCCGTTCTCGCCTTCGCCGGTCGGGTGCTCGGCGGTGAGGACAACTACGATGCCGTGCTTCCTATCGCCTCCGGCCCAGTGGATCTGGCCACCGCGCTGAAAGACGGGCCCACGAATCTGGAGAACACGGTCGTGCACGCCATGCGGTTGATGCGAGTGGGCGGCGCCCTCACCCGTCGTGGCGACCGAAACTGGTGACGCGCAAGACCAAGCGTTCGGCCTGGTCACTGGCGGCAGGATCGACCTCGGCGGTGATGGCCCAGTCGTGGTCGCCGTCGGGATCGTCGATGATTTGACGTACCCGCCACAGCGGCTCGGCCTTGTGCACGACGAACAGAGCCGGGCCTCGGGCGCCAGCGTCGACGCCGATGGAGTCGTGGTCGTCCCAATAGTCTTCCAAGGCCTCGTCCCACTGGTCGCCTGACCAGGCGTCGGCTTGGCCTGTCCAGGGATTTCGCCACTGAGCCGGAGAGACGCGACGAGTCGGAGCTACCCAATCCGGCGCTGACGATGTGGCAGCCCAAACGCCGTTGGCCTCGTCTTCGAGGGCCCCCAGCTCATCGACATCGTCGTCAGCGGCCAACAACACTCGGCGGAACATGGCGTTACGGATCAACACCGTGAACACACGCGCATTGCCGGTCAAGGGATGCGACTGCGCCACCGGTCGAACCTCGTTTACTTCAGTCGGGTGCGTCAGCGCCTCCCACTCATCCAGCAAGGACGAGTCGGTCATGGTCACGACCTCGCCCAACCAGCCGATGAGGTCGTCCAAGGCCTCGGTACGCATGTTCTCAGGCACCGTCTGACGCAGAGCCCGATGGGCGTCCGACAGGTAGCGCAACAACAGACCCTCGCTGCGTTGTACCTTATAGAAGGCGGTGAACTCACCGAAAGTCATGGCCCGCTCGTACATGTCGCGGACCACGGACTTGGGCGACAGTCGAGCGTCCATGATCCAGGGGCGCGTCTGAGCGAAAACGTCCAAAGCCCCGGTGAGCAAGTCTTCCAGCGGTTGCGGCCACGTGGTTTCCTCCACCAGACGCTGACGCTCCTCATACTCGACGCCGTCAGCCTTCAACTGGGCGACCAAGTCCCCGCGCGCGTGGTTTTGTTGGGCCAACAATATGACGGTGGGATCCTCCAGAGTGGCCTCGACCACGCTGACCATGTCGACCGCGAAGTCCGGCGAAGTCTCATCCAGCAGATCGAAGGCCGCCAAAGCGAAGGCTGACAAGGGCTGATTGAGTGCGAAGTCGTCCTGCAACTCCTCCGCCACATCGAAGCGCCGTCCGCCAGGGGTAGGCGTGTCCCGACGTGTCACAACACCAGCCTTCACCAGCGCTTTACCAAGTTGAACGGCCCGCAACAGCAACCGCCGACGTGTCTTCATGTCGTTGGTGGCCGCGTCGACAATATGCACCAAGGCCTGGGCGGTGTCTTCATCCCGGTGGAGCAGGTTCAGCAGCATGGCATGACTGACGTGCATGGTCGGATGCAGCGTCTCCGGCGGTGAGGCCACCAGTTTGTCGAAGCTGGCTTCGGTGTACGTCGCCCGCCCCGGAGTGGGTTTGGCTTTGCGCATGCTCTTCAGCTTCATCGGGTCGCCACCCGCC
>JAITVA010000254.1 GCA_031286045.1 Propionibacteriaceae bacterium
ACATCCAACTGGCCTCTGTGCGTGTTCAAGCCACCTCGGATCACTGCGCCGAAGTGGCACTACGGCTGACCACGAGCGGTGTCAGTCACGCGGTCGCATTGACGGTGCGTCACAGCGACGGCCAATGGCGCGGACGCGATGTCGCCATCGGATGACGCGCGAGCCAAAGTGACGCCGGGCATCGCGAAAAGACAAGAATCGACCGCCAGTGTCTCTCGTCTGAAGATGACCCGTCTTCCCACCCCACCATGGGACCGGAACGGTCCAGAAGTCGCTCATTCGAAGATGGCCGATCTCCCGGCCCACGATGGGACAGGCACGGTCCACCGGTAGCTCATCTGAAGATGGTCGACTCTCCCGGCCCACTGCGGGACCGGGAGGGTCGGCCACTAGCTCACTTCTTCTTCTTGTTGCGTCGTCCGGCCGCGCCTGGTCGGCTCTCGCGCAGGGTCGCTGTCTGTTCGCTTTGGACCGATGGCTGAGCCCCGGCGTTGACGACTGTGGCACGGGCCGTCGTCGAGGTCGCTGTCGACGCCAAGAGACCCTTCGCGGTCATGTGTATCTCCGAACGCGCTGCGGCCTCTTCCGCTGCCAACGCTTGACGGGCTGCGCGGCGCACATTGCGGCGAGTCTGATCGACGGGTTCTTCGGCCGCCGCCTGGGCCGGCGCCTTCTGCACCTGGATGCGGAAGAGGAAGGACACAACCTCCTCCATGACAGAGTCCATCATCTCCAAGAACATGCCAGCACCCTCGCGCTGATACTCGATCAGCGGGTCGCGCTGCGCCATCGAACGCAAGCCGATGCCCTCACGCAGATAGTCCATCTCGTAAAGGTGCTCGCGCCACTTCCGGTCCAGCACCGTCAAGAGAACCTGCCGCTCGACGGTGCGCATGGTCTCCTCGCCGAGCTCCTCTTCACGACCGTCATAGGCCTTCTGGGCGTCGTCGACGAAGGCCTGGACAAGATCCTCCTGCTTGAGTTCCTTGTCTTCGAAATCGCTGGGGTCGAGCTTGGTCGGATACAAGGTCTTCATCTGTGTCCACAACTGGCCCAGATCCCAATCCTCTTCATACCCCTGCGTCGCCCCTTGGACATATTCGGTGACGACCTTGCTGACCGTGTCACGCAACTGCTCCTCAACGTCCGTGCCCTCCAGCACGCGTCGACGGTCCTTGTAGACGACGAAACGCTGCCGGTTCATGACATCGTCATACTTCAAGACGTTCTTGCGAGTCTCGAAGTTCTGCGCCTCGACCTGCTCCTGCGCGTTCTGGATCATCTTGGTGATGCGCTTGTCTTCGATCGGCACATCGTCGGGCACCTTCAATGCCCGCATGAACCAATCGACCATGTCACCCTTGAACAGCCGCATCAAATCATCCTGCAATGACAGGTAGAAACGCGACTCACCGGGGTCGCCCTGACGCCCAGAGCGTCCACGCAGCTGGTTGTCGATGCGGCGAGAGTCGTGTCGCTCCGAGCCGATGACATACAAGCCGCCAGCGGCCACCACCTCGTCATGCTCAGCCGCGACCTGCTCGGTGATCTCCTCGACCGCGATCGGCCACTGCCTCTCATAGTCCTCCGGTGTCTCCACCGGGTCGAGCCCGCGCTCGCGCAACAAAGCGTCTGCCAAGAACTCGGGGTTGCCACCCAAGATGATGTCGGTGCCACGACCGGCCATATTGGTCGCCACCGTGACGGCGCCCTTACGCCCAGCCAGGGCCACAATGGCAGCCTCACGGGCATGCTGCTTCGCGTTCAGCACCTGGTGGGGCACACCGGCCAGCTTCAACCGCTTGGACAATTCCTCTGACTTGGCGACCGACGCGGTGCCGATCAGCACCGGCTGGCCATTATCGTTGCGCTCCATCACGTCGGCCACGATGGCGTCGAATTTCGCGGTCTCAGTACGGTAAACGTAGTCCTTCTTGTCTGCGCGGATCATGGGCAGGTGGGTCCGAATCGGCAACACCCGCAATCCGTAGATCTTCTGGAACTCGGACTCCTCCGTCTTCGCGGTGCCGGTCATGCCTGAGAGTTTCTCGTACATCCTGAAGTAGTTCTGCAAGGTGATCGTCGCCAGCGTCTGGAACTCAGCCTTGATCTCTACCCCTTCCTTGGCCTCCAAGGCCTGGTGGAGGCCCTCGGAGTAGCGCCGCCCGATCAGCGTTCTCCCGGTGAACTCGTCGACGATCAGCACCTCGCCATCCGACACGACGTAATCCTTGTCGCGCTTGAACAGTTCCTTACCCTTGATCGCATTGTTGAGGTAGGAGATCAGCGGCGTGTTGGCCGACTCGTAGAGGTTCTCGATGCCGAGGCGCTGCTCGACAGCGGTGATGCCTGGCTCCAGAACGGCGACCGTCCGTTTCTTCTCGTCGACCTCATAGTGAACGTCACGCTTAAGCGACTCGGCGATGCGTGCGAACTCCGGGTACCAGCCAGAATCCTCGTCAGCCGGGCCGGAAATGATTAGCGGCGTGCGCGCCTCGTCGACCAGAATCGAGTCGACCTCGTCGACGATGGCGAAGTTATGACCCCGCTGGACGCAGTCCTCCAGCCGCAGTGCCATGTTGTCGCGCAGATAATCGAAGCCGAACTCATTGTTGGTGCCGTAGGTGATGTCAGCGGCGTAGGCCACCCGACGCTCCGCCGGGGTCATCTGTGACAGAATCACGCCGGTCTCCATGCCCAGGAAGTGATGGATGCGCCCCATCTGCTCCGACTGGAACTTGGCCAAATAATCGTTGACCGTGACAACGTGAACACCCTTGCCAGTCAGGGCGTTGAGGTAAGACGGCAGCACCGCCACCAGGGTCTTGCCCTCACCAGTCTTCATCTCGGCGATGGTGCCCATGTGGAGGGCGGCGCCGCCCATGAGCTGCTCGTCGAAGTGGCGTTTGCCCAACACCCGCTTGGCCGCCTCGCGCACCGTCGCGAAAGCCTCCGGCATCAAGTCATCAAGTGATTCACCGTTCTCATGACGGGTTTTGAAGTCAGCGGTCTGCGCTTTCAACTCGTCGTCGCTCATGTTGAGGTAATCGTCTTCGATGCCCGACACCTGGTCCGCCACGGCTTGCAACCTCTTGATGAACTTGCCCTCCCCCACATGGAGGATGCTATCCAAAAGGTTCATTGCTCTCCCGTCTCTGCTCCGCGGGCGCGGGGCCAATCTGTCCTATTCTACTGGGGCGAGGCGAAGCGGTACCACTTGGGGGAGGCCAACCCTTCGGGCGATCATCCCCCGCTCGTGTGGATCAGCCATTCAGAGCCCGGGGATGGGCCTCACGGTAGACCTCGCGCAGGTGATCGAGAGTCACCAGGGTGTAGATCTGAGTGGTGGCGACCGACGAGTGGCCGAGCAACTCCTGGACGACCCGCAGATCAGCCCCGGCGTCGAGCAGATGGGTGGCATAGGTGTGGCGCAGAAGATGGGGCGAGACCTCCTGCTCAATATGGGCCGCACGCCCCAGTTCAGTGATGCGGTTGAAGGCGCTCTGGCGTGATAGTCGAGCGCCGCGCGCATTGAGGAAGAGCGCCCCAGTCGTTAGGCGAGCCCGACTGGCCAGGGGCGGGCGACCACGCACCAACCAGGTCTGCAAGGCTTGGCGAGCGTACCGTCCGACCGGCACCACACGCGCCTTGTTGCCCTTACCGATGAAGCGGATGCCGCTGACCGGATCCTCCAAGAATCGTATGGCGTCATCGACGTCAAGGGCCAGCGCCTCAGAGACACGAGCACCGCTGCCGTACAGAAGTTCCACCAGCGCTCGATCGCACAACTGATCTGCAGGCGAACCCGGCTCGACCCCACCGGCCGCAGCGATCAGTCGGCTGACTTCGTCGATCGTCAAGGCCGCCGGCAACCGGCGACCCGGGGTTGGCGGTGTGACATCATGGGCCACATCGGTGAGCGTGATCTTCTCAACCGCCCAGAAGCGATGCAGCCCCCGCACAGCCACCGTCATCCGACCGATGGTGGACGCGGCCAAGCCGCGCGTTCGCATGGCCGTAAGAAAACCGCGCACCGTCGATGTGTCGATGTCCTGTGGTCGAACCACGCCGAGATCGCCCAGGTACTCCTGATAACGGTCGAGATCGCGAGCGTAAGCCGAGGTTGTGTTCGCCGACAGGCCACGCTCGACCTTGAGATGATCGAGGTAGGCCGTGATCCCCCGACGAAGAGGGACGCCACCCCCCGATGCCACCGGCCCCGCACCCTCGACTGAACCGCCGGTGGACCGTCCCAGATCCCCAGCAGGACGGGAAAACCCGCCCTTTTCGGACGAGCTGCTAGTGGACCGGCCCGGCTCCGCAATCGGACCGGAACGCCCACTGTTTTCGGCGGAGGTCTGCGCCTGGCCCTGAGGATCGTCAACCGCGTCGATCATGTCTCAGATCTCACGCAACTGCTCCAGGCCACCGGTCAGCAGGGCCGTCTTCAACGCCAAGACACCGATGATGATGGTCGGATTCATGATCGTGCCCGCATAGATCTCGTCAACCAAGTCATCGACCTGGGCCCAGCCGATGGACATGTCGGCCTCCTCATCGTCCAAGGTGAAACCGGCCGGGCGAGGGACAGGGCTCAGCCCACGCGCCAGAAAGACCCGACAGGCCTGAGTCGAACACCCAGGCGTGGCATAGGCGTCGGCCAGGATCGACCACTGGCGGGCCGCCAAGCCCAACTCCTCAGCCAGTTCGCGACGGGCCGCTTCGAGCGTGTCCTCACCACTGTGATCACACAATCCAGCGGGGGCTTCGACCAGTTTGCGCCGCACCGGGTGACGATACTGTCTTTCGACGGCGACTCGCCCCTGATCGTCGTAGGCGATGATGCCGACCGAGTTGGGATGGTCGAGGTAGTTGCGGATCATCGTGCCCCCAGCGGGGGTCGTGACCTCGTCCACCACGAAGTCCATCAACACCCCAGTGGTGGTCTTGATCCGCCGGTTCGGCCACTCCATGGCCTCATCATGCCATTGTTCACTCATGATCGTTCTCGCTCCTGCTCGCTTTTCCTCACCAATGCCGCCTTGACAAGTCCGATGAACAAGGGATGAGGCCGGGTCGGTCGCGACTTCAGCTCCGGATGACCTTGGGTGGCGACGAAGAAGGGGTGGGTCTGACCTGGCAACTCAATGAACTCCACCAGGCTCGAGTCCGGAGAGGTGCCACTGATGACCAAGCCGGCGTCCTCCAACTGGCGCCGATAGGCGTTGTTCACCTCGTACCGATGACGGTGACGCTCCGAGACGGTGCTGGCGCCGTAGAGCTGCGCGACCAGGGAGTTCTTCTTCAGTTCAGCCGGGTAGGCGCCAAGCCGCATCGTTCCGCCCATGTCGCCTTCGCCCGCCACGATGTCCATCTGCTCCGCCATGGTGGCGATGACCGGGTACGGCGTCTGTGGCTCGAACTCGGTCGAGGCGGCGCCCTCCAGCCCCGCCAGTTCGCGCGCGACTTCCATCACCATGCACTGCAGACCCAGACACAGGCCGAGAATCGGGATCTGATTGCGCCGGGCGTGGGTGATGGCGCCAATCTTGCCTTCGACCCCGCGGATGCCGAAGCCGCCCGGAATGATCACAGCGTCCACCCCACGCAGTTGATCGGCGGCTCCGTCCTCGGTTTGGCAGTCGTCGGACTTGACCCAGCGGATGTCAACCTGGGCCCAGTTAGCGAAACCACCGGCCCGCAAGGCCTCACAAACACTGAGGTAGGCGTCCGGCAGGTCGATGTACTTGCCCACCAGGGCGACAGTGACCTGCTGTTTTGGCTGGTGCACGCGGCTCAAGAGGTCGTCCCACTTCTTCCACTTGACATCGCGGAAGGCGAGGTTGAGCCGCCGCACGACATAGGCGTCAAGGCCCTCATGGAACAACACCTTGGGAATGTCGTAGATGCTTGGAGCGTCGGGACAGGAGATGACCGCTTCCTCGTCAACATCGCACATCAAAGCGATCTTGTGTTTGATGGACTCGCCCAAGGGCCGGTCAGACCGGCACACCAGCGCGTCGGGCTGAATGCCGACTTGCCGTAAGGCCGCCACCGAGTGCTGGGTTGGCTTGGTCTTCAGTTCATGACTCGGCCCGATATAGGGCACCAAGGACACGTGGAGGAAGAACACGTTCTCACGCCCGACCTCGCGACGCACTTGGCGAGCCGCTTCAAGAAAGGGCAGCGATTCAATATCACCGACCGTGCCCCCAATCTCATGAATGACCACATCAATGTCGCGTGTGGCCATGGCCATCATCTCTTCCTTGATGGCGTTGGTGATATGCGGTATCACCTGGACTGTGTCCCCCAGGTAGTCACCGCGTCGCTCCTTGGCGATGACCCGGGAGTAGATCTTGCCGGTGGTCGCATTGGCGGCGCCGGTCAGTTCCCAGTCGAGGAACCGCTCGTAGTGCCCGATGTCCAAGTCCGTCTCGGCGCCGTCTTCGGTGACGAAGACCTCGCCATGCTGAAAGGGGTTCATGGTGCCTGGATCGACATTGATGTAGGGATCGACCTTTTGCATCGTCACCTTGAGCCCGCGGGCCACAAGCAGGGACCCCAGTGAGGCGGCCGACAGACCCTTGCCCAGGGAAGAGACAACCCCACCCGTCACGAATATGTGCTTTGTTCTATTTCGCTCTACCACGGAACTCCAGCTTATCCGATGTCGCAAGGCCCACCCAAGCCAGGTCGGCGGTCTGCTCGCCCAGAGCATTGGCCCACCACCAGGTTCCTGCCTCACGGCTGCCACCAAAAAGCCGAATCCAGGCAGCCTTACCCCAAACATAGAGTGTGGGCCACTGTCCGAAGACAATGACCCACACCCTTCCAGTATCGGATGTCAGAGGGGACTATCCCTGAGACACCCTGCGCCGCTTCAGGCCGACCCACACACCGGCCGAAGCAACCATCAAACCGGCCAGCAGCCCATGCAGCTTGATCTCCTGCGTGGTCGCCGATCCACCTGTCTTGATGACCGGTCCGCCGCCCTTGTTCGCGGCTGTGACTTCGAAGGTCCCCGAGACCGAGCCGGACTTCTCACCGGTCAACGTTCCCGTATGGGTTCCCACCTCGAAGTCAGCGGGAACGATGAACTCGAAGTACACACGTCCCTCCTGGTCTGCGATTTGGCAACCGACGTTGAGCGTCGACGACTGAACCGTCAAACAGACCTTCTCACCAGGGTTGAAGTTGGTGCCCGTGACCGTCTGCTGCTGCTGCGGCTGACGAGTCGGGTAGCCAAACTCGATACCAAGCGAACCAACGATCACCTCGGTCGGATCAGACTCGTTTCCAGCCGGATCCGTCTCCACAACCTGGATGACATCGCCCGGGTTGAGCGGCGTCGTCGGCGTGCACACGAAGTGGCCGTCCTTATCGATCGGGACATCCTGGCAACCGTCCACCGGCTTGCCATCAGGACCCTTGACATCGATCGTGTCACCCGGTTCTCCGCCACCGATGACCTCAGAACCGTTGGGCGACTCAGCGTCCGGCGGCTCGGGGCGATCAGTGTCGAGATCAGTGGTGGTCGGACCGGAGTCGTTGCCCGCAGGATCAGTGGCGACAGCAGTGATCGGACCAGAAGGCGTGCCGTCAGGAGTCATGCAACTCCAGGTCGTGTCCTTCTGAACCTCGGCAGTGCAGATCTCCTTGCCATCCTCGTCGGTCACGGTCACAATCGTGCCCGGGTCGAGCGGATGGTCTGGCGTGTTCGGCACCGTGCCGCCGATCTCATCGCCATTGGCGGTGTCGATGATCGGAGCGTTCGGCGCGACCGTGTCGATCGTGAAATCGACCTCATTCGACGGACCAGACACGTTTCCGGCCGGATCGGTCTGGGTGGCGGTCAGAGTGTGATCACCATCAGGCATCGGATCCTTGGGCGTGCATGTCCAAGTCTTGTCGGCGGCCACCGTCGCCGTGCAGACGACGACATCCTTTCCGTCGGGACCCTTGTCATGCACGGTCACCGTGTCACCGGGCTCATCGGCAGTGCCGCTGATATCCGGAGTGTTGTCGTTGGTGAGAGCACCATCCTTCGGGTCAGTGATGACTGGAGGATTCGGACCATTGGTGTCCTCGAACGTGACCGGCGCCGGCGAGCCGAAGATATCGACCGGTGTGGTGACAGCAGTCGCCGGATCATCGATCTTGGCCGTGACATTGACTGTCTCCACCTTGTTGTCGGTCACCTTGATGATGGCGTGGCCTGTCTCATCCGTGGTCACAGTCGTCGCCTGACCGGTGACGCCGTCACCAACCAGAGAACCAGAACCATCGACCCCGAAGTCAACCGGAGCATTCGCCACCGGGTTGCAGTACTTGTCGGTGATATAGGCATCAGCTGTCGCCTGGCCACCGATCTCCAACTTCAACGGGTCAACCGTCAGATTGGTCGGCTCCCGACCGTCGCAGTCCTCGGGATTCGGCACCACCGGAACACCCTTGCCTGCCGTGAAGGTGACGTCCACCGGCGAGCCGAAGATATCGGCGCCCGCCTTGACGGCTGTGTCGATCGTCGCACGAACCGAAACCGTCTCAGCCTTCTTGTCAGTCAAGGTCACCTTGCACACACCATCGTCACCCGAGGTGCATGTCACGGCCTGGCCTGCTTCAGTGCCACCGGTGTTGAAGAAACCTTCACCGGTCACAGACAGAGCCACCGCAGTGCCAGCCACTGGGTTGTCGTTGATATCGCGGATCGTCGCCGTCGCCGTGACGTTGTCACCAGCGATCTGCTTCAGAGGCTCCACCACGAGGGAGGAGTGCTCCGCATTCGCCGCACCCGACTTGAAGGTCAGGGTCACAGGCGACGAAGCCCCTGGGAACTTCGGCTCGACCTTGTCAGGCCCGATGAAGACCCTGGCGGTGTGATCGCCTGCCTTCGTCGAGGTGTACCAGATCGTGGTTTCGCCGTCCTCATTGGTCGGTTTGATGCCGGTCTGAGCGACCAGTGTCGCATCACCAACCTCGGAGACAACAGTCTGGTTCGGGACGGGGTTGTCGTACTTGTCCTTCGCCTCGACCAAGACCTCGTCGCGCGCACTGCCATCGGCGGTCGCGTTGTTGACCGTGACGGTCACCTTGGAGTGAGCGGCGTCCACCGGGCCGGGATACCAAGCACGGCTTTGCGCCTGACCAATTTGACCATTGATCAAGGTCGCGGTGAAGGCGTACGTGCCCGCCTTGGTCGACGAGACCGTCACAGAGCACTCGCCCTGAGCATTGGACACGCAGAACATGGAATCTGGGGTCCAATCCAACAGTTCGGCGTCATGGTCGACTCCGAAGGTCACGGCCGCGTCAGCCACCAGTTCATTGCGATCGTTGCGCACCGTGGCGGTCAGAGTGTACGTGTTGTCCTCACCCTCACCAACCTCGAGCGGCCCGTCGGGCGTGATCGTCCAGGAAGAGTTCTCAGGTGAGACTTCATCCGTCCCGAAGTACATCGTCACAGGCGAGCCCTTGGGCGTGACTGTGTCGTTGATGCGGACATCGACCGTCTTCTGACCGGGAACCGTGGAGGCGTACCAGATGGTCGTTTTGCCATTGGCGTCGGTCGCGGCAATATCAGGCTGAATCGTCAGACCGTTCTCGCTGCCAGCCACCGGTGTTGAAGAGACCTTGGCCCCCGGAACTGGGTTGTCAAAGCGGTCCATCGCCGTGACTTCGACCACATTGTGGGCGATGCCGTCATACTTGGCGCCGTTGACGATCAACTTCGCAGTCGAATGATCAGCGTCAACTGGACCAGGTGTGAACACAGCCGTCACAGGATCAGACACCAGGCCACCGGCCTCGCCGGTGATGTCATAGGATCCAGCCTTGGTCGAGGTGACCTCGATAGAGCAGGAGCCATTGCTAGCGGCAGTCTGGCAACTGGCCTGAGTCTGTCCATCTGGCGTTGTCAGACCTGCCGGCAGATCGAAGGCGACCCCAGCTTCGAGCGGATTGCCGTTGACATCCGTCGCCTTGGCCGTCACCGTGTAGACATTGCCAACTTCCTGCGGACCGGCCGGGGTGAGCGTCAAAGTCAGATCACCCAGAGCACCGCTGACGAAGTTCAGCGTGACCGGAGACTGCTTCAGTTCCTTGCCCTCCACTGTCGCCGTCACATCATGGCCCCCAGCGACCCGTGAGGTGGCATAAGCCACACCGTGACCGGTCGCGTCAGTCGTGATACTCGATGCCAGCAGAGTCAATGCCGAATCAGTCGTGCTCAGCGCGACCTGTGCGGCGTCAACCGGGTTACCGAACTTATCAACCGTGAAGACGTTGACACCGTCACGATCCGTCCCATCCGCCTGCGCGTTGTTGGGGTCGACCCAGACGGAAGTCTGGTTCTTCGACTCGTCAACCTCAGGCGTGTCGGGGTTGTCCTTGGAGTCACAGGTCTCGACCGCCGGGTTGCAGACCTTGTCCGGAGTGAAGGTCACAGTCTGCGGGCTGGACCTCTTCGGATCACCGTTGCCGCCAAGATCAACGTTCTGACCATTGACGGGCACAGTCGCGTGCACCTCATAGTCGCCGGCGAAGTAGCTGCTGAGTGTCACGAAGCAACGGCCATCGCCCACCGTCTCACACGTCGTGTCACTGAGCTGAGCCGCCTTGGAGTTGTCCGCCCATGGGCTGTTGACAGCGAATGAGACGGTCGCCCCGGGAATCGGGTTCATCTGATCATCAACAATGAAGGCCTCCGCCTTGAAGGTCGAGCCCACCACCTGAGAGTGATCCGGTGTGATGATCAACTGAGACTTCTCAGCGGAGATGTTGCCAAGCGCGAAACGGATCGAGTTGATGCCGTTGGTCGCAGGTGTCGGAACATCCAGATCCTCGGTCATCTCACCAGAACGCACCTTGGCGTTGGCCGTGTAGGTGCCAGCCGTCGTCGAGGTCCAGGACACATCAACCTTGGCGTCGTCACCCGTGGGATCGGACTTCTGGGTCAGCGGTGTCAGCTTGTCGGCCAGGGCTCCGACCGTGGCGTCCGTCACAGTGAAGACCGCACTAGCCACAACATTGCCATACTGGTCATAGGCCGATGCCTGAGCAACGTCCTTGGCCGTGCCATTCGCAGGCTGGTCATTCGTGGTCATGACGATCTTCGTGAAGTTCTCCTCATCCTCCTTCTCAGGCGTCTCAGGATTGTCGATCGGCGTGCAGTTGTCGACGCAGACATCGCCGGCCACGAAGGTCACCTGTGGCTTCTCCGTGAGGAGGACACCATCCACCGTCGCGGTCACCGTGAAGGTGCCCACCAGCTGGGAGGTCGTCGTGAACGTATAGGTGCCATCGTTGTGATTCGCGAACTGGACGAACACCAAGTCCGGCAACTGCGGAGCCGTTCCAGACATCACGAAGTCGGACAATTCCAGATCCGTGATCGGGTTGTCGTACCCATCACGGGCCGTCACCGTCGCAACGACCGGGGAACCGGCGGTTTGACGGCTCGGCTCAACCGTCAGGTGGCTCTTGTCCGCGTCCACCTTGCCATGGGTGAAGGTCAGAGTCTTCGGGGAGGCCATCGCTGCGACGCCACCGCCTTGGATCTCCTGATCACCGTTGACGTAGCCGTGCAGAACCACCTGCTCGGCCTGAGTGTCGGTGATCTCCACCGTGCACTGGCCATTGTCGCCTGTGGTGCAGGTCAGGGCACTCAGCTTGGCCGAGTCGTTGTCTGTCGCTGTCGGCTCATCGAGCGCGAAGGTGACCACGGCGCCCGCCATCGGCGTGCCTGCGTCGTTCTTCGCGGTCGCCGTCGCAACAATCTTGTCGCCGACGACCTGAGACTCGCGATCCACCTCAAGGGTCGACTTCTCCGCAGACGCGGTGTCATCCTTGAAGGTGATGGTCTTGGGCGAGTCGATCATGGGATTAGCCGTGGTACGTCCCGTGCCGATCTCACCGCCATTCACAAAACCGTGAGCTATGACTGTCTCGGGGTTGGCGTCCCTGACAATGGCCTCGCAGGTGCCGTCGTCCTGGGTGACACACGAACCGGTCACCGTGGCGGACCCATCGGCATCATCCACCGAGAAGGTGAAGGTGGTTCCAGCGCCGACCTTCGTGCCGTTGATGTCCTTGCCAGTCGCCTTGAGAGTGACCGAAGAACCCGTCCGCGTGGTGGCGGTGCCGTCGGCGGCCACCACAGTCGGGTCACTCGCCACGATCTCGAGTTCGGATGTCGAGGGGTGAGCCGGACCGACACCAGTGAAGACGACCGTAGCCGGCGATCCGGACAAGCCGGAACCACCGTCGAGGGCGGCCGTCACATGAACGGTCTCAGCCCGGTCGTCAGTCAATTGGATGATGGCCTTCGAGTCAGCACCCGTCGTCACGACCGCTGACTGCAGGTCTGTGCCAGAACCGATGAAGACTGCGTCGCCGTCCACGCCAAAGTTGACATTGAAGCCCGAACCCACCACGTTGCAGTAGGTGTCGGTCACATACGCGGTCGCTGTTGAGTTGGTGCCGATGCCGACCGGGCTGTCCGCGGTCAGGTTGGTGCCGACCAGGTGTGGATCACGGCAGTCCACAGGCGGATCCACCGTCTCATCCGGGTTGCCAGCCTTGTACTCAACCGTGGCCGGAGAGTTGTTGACATCCTTGAGCGCCCCACCGTTGTCCTGATCAGGGATCTGAGCATGGATGAGGAACTTGCCTGCTGCGATGCTGGTCAAGGTGACCGAGCAGTTGCCCTGGTCACCTGTGGTGCAGGTATTGGATGACAGCTTTGTGCGGTCAGGGTTGACGGCGGCGCCGGTCAGATCCGTCACCTTGTAGGTGACCGTTGTGCCTGGAACCAGGTTGTCGTTCTCGTCGCGGGTTGTCGTAGTGGCGGTGTATGTGTTCTGTGCTCCCTCACCGACCGTCAAAGGTCCTGCGGGGGTCACCGTCAAATCAGAGTGGTCCCATCGAGCCGAACCTGGCGTGAAGGTCAGAGTCTTCGGAGACGCGAGCGCGGGATCGCCGCCGCCCTTGATCTCCTCTTGACCGTTGGTGCCGTTCACATAGCCATGCAGAGTGACCTGCTCGGCCTCACTGTCCGTCACATCGACGGAGCACTGGCCATTGCCATCGGTCACGCAGGACACAGCGCTGAGCTTGGCCGAACCAGTGGTCGCGCCAGCAGGCTCGTCCAGGGCGAAGGTCGCCGTCGCTCCAGCGATGATGCCGCCGTCAGCGTCCTTGACAGTCGCGGTCGCCTTGACAATGCCGCCGACCGCGACCGTGCCCGAAGCCGGTTCGATGCTCAAGGTCGACATCTGGCCGCTGGGAGCCGGTCCGAATGAGAACAGAATCGCAATGTCATCCCCGAGTTGAGGGGTGAAAGTCGCCGAAGCGGTCGCCCCGTCGCAGGTGGACGTGGCGCCGGCGATGGCCGCACCAGTGGTGGTGTCAGTGACCGTCACAGTGCGGCAGGTGGCCGACGCGTCCTGAGAGGCGGCGTTGACCGTCACTTGTTGGCCAGGCGTGGCAGCTTGAGCCGTCGCGAGGACCTTGCCCGTCGACTTGTCAGCAGTCAAGGACTCACCATTGACCTGGAAAGTGACTGGTCTGGAACCGGAGTTCTCCACCGCCGGGCGATAGACCGCGTCAGCCAGGGCGAACGAGTAGTCCTCGATCTCACCAGCGGTGACCCAGCTCGACGTCCCGGAGTACTCACTCTTGGAGTTGTCGGGCGCAGTCGCGGAGGCTGTCGAACCGTTGACCCGCATCTGAACCGTCGAACCGACGGTGGTTGTTCCACGCGACTGATACTGATAAGCGCCAGTGGCCGTGTCACCGCTCAGCGCCGGAGACCACACAGCGTTGGCATTCCAGGTGTTCGAGTTGGCCGGGGTCGTCCAGCCGGTGACGGTGGTCTGCGCAGCAGCCGTTCCGTTGACAGCGGCACTCAACGAGTTCTGATGAGTGGCGGCGATCGTGGTGTCCTGGAGTGGGATGTCTCCCAGGGAAGACGAACTCAGGGTCACGCCGTCATCGGTCGCGTTGTGCGAAGCGTTGTCGGCGGCCGGGCCGGAGTACACGCCAAGCGTGTCGCCCAAGTGGGTCGTGTCTGAGACGCCATTGGTGTGGCTCGGGATGTTGGCCGTTGTGGGGCCAGCCGCCGCGTCACCATAGGAGCCGCGTGCGGTGAAACCGAAGTCCGCAGTTGGAACAGCGTTCGACGTGTTCATCGCGACAGTGCCATAGGTCAACCAGGAACCGACGGCGCTGGTCGAACCAAGCTCGCCCGCAGCAGGATCCGTGTTCTCGTAAGGTGACAGCGCACCAGAGCAGGCGCCCGCAACTGTGTTCGCCGTCGCGCCACACTGGATGGTCGCTGTGTTGCCACCATTGGTGGAACCGGCCCCCCAGGTCTGCACCGCGTTGACCATGGTGCCGTCCGACATCGGAGCCTGCACCTGAATCGGACGCACGTAGTACTTCTCACCAAGCAAACCCGCTGTCAAGAAGGAGTACACACCAGTCGAACCGGTCTTCTGTGTCGACAGCAGCTTGCCGCTGTCGTCGTACAGCCCGACTGTCTGGTTGGGCAGACCGGGCTCATCGGCCTGGATCTGGCCGTCGGCGTTGAGGTCGTTCCACAATGTGCCACGAACGATCTGGGCCATCTGAGACGAGGCGTTGTCACGCGCCGCCGCCGCGATCGGCAGTGACTGATCGGAGTTGCCCACCGAGTAGACAATCTTGGCCGTCGCGGACATCGGATCAATCTTGACCATGTTGGTGGTGCCCGGATAAGGAAGAGTGTTCCACTGTGTTGAGGCGCCGCAGGCCGGGCCTGGCCACATGTTGCCACCGTTCGCTTCGGCGTTCATCTCGGCGCGCGGGCGGCAGGCGTCAGCCGAAGCAGGAGCGTCGGCCGGCATGTTGTAGGTTCGCGTGCCAGCCGCGTTGAGCAACTGCCCGTTGAGGAAAGCGTTGCCCCAGGTGCCATAGGTGCCACCGGCCGCGTCCCATGCCTGATTGCTCGCCGTCGGGTCTTTCAGAATGTCTTCGACGACGTAGTAGCGCCAGGGGTTCGAGGCCGAACCGTCGACAATGTTTCCAGCAGCGTCACGCGCCGGCTCCAGACGAACCAGCTTGGCGTTGTTGATGAGTTGAGGGCTGGCGTAGGTGCCGGTGTACATATAGGCGTTACCGTCGGCGTCCAAGGCGAAGTCAGCCGGGGCGTATGGAGTGGAGTACCCGGCACTGTCGTTGTTCGCGAAGATATTCATGCGCTCCTGCGAAGGCGTGCTCAT
This sequence comes from Propionibacteriaceae bacterium, assembly GCA_031286045.1. Classification (GTDB taxonomy): domain Bacteria; phylum Actinomycetota; class Actinomycetes; order Propionibacteriales; family Propionibacteriaceae; genus WQYJ01. The sequence goes on from JAITVA010000254.1 coordinate 15,261, forward strand.
CCCCTGATACCAGTCACCGGGCTGAACCGCGCCAGACAGAGAGAAAGAGCCTGTCTGAGGATCCCACACAGAGAAACGCCAGTGCTTTTCCGTGCTGGCCGCAGTCGACGTTGGGTCTTGGTCGTCCGCCTCAGATAGGAAGGAGGACTCGACGTAGAGCAAACCGCTGTATTGGTCGACCTCGCCACCGGTCGCGTGTCCTGCGTTCACCCCTCCGCTGAACAGCGAATCGTTCCTGCCGTCGGCATTCACGATCGGCCACGGTGAGGTGTTGCCGTCGCCACCCTTGGGAGCGGGCATGCAGGACCAATAGATGGCAGAGTCACCGGAGGTCACCCGCACGATCGGAGTCCAGCCTTCCGAGCAGGACGCCGGTCCGTTGGACTGGCGCGCGTCACGGCTCCAGAAATAAGCTGTCAGAGGACCATCGGGGTTGTTCTGCGTGCCACCGATACGCCCAGTCGCCATCGAACTGAACTGATATTCGTCGAAGTCAGCGGCCCCGGCACTCGTGCCGACCCAATGCATCGCCGCCCTGGTCTGATAGGTCGACATGTCGGCTGACCAGTCGGTCGCCTCCCAGAGGATGTCTTCCGTGCCGTCTTGATCCGTCGACGGATCAGCGGCGTCCAAAGAGTAGAAGATAGCGTCTTCGCCCAGAAGATCGTCCCACACTGCCGTCCAGTTGGTGACCCGAGCCCACACGGGCGTGGTCGCAGAGTGAGACAAGCCCACTCCGGCCGCAGATGCCTGCGACGCCTCCAGGGTCTGCCCCAGGAAGACGCCGCCAATAGTCAGGACAAAAGCCGACACCGACGCCACTGACTTGAGCAGCTTGCGTCGACTTCTGTTTGTGTCATGAGTAATACCTATAGCACTAGGCATTCTTTACCCCCCACGTTATTTGAGATACTTTCCGATGTTTCCAGTCGCCATTTTCGAGCCCCTGGCAATACCCGCTACAACAGCAACCTGCTGTAATAGCACTTACCCCGTAAGCTTGCCATCTTTGCCGACATCATGCAATATCGGTGGAGAAGCCATGTTATTACTATGGATAGTCAGTGATGTGGCTCTGTCTTCGGCTTAAACATACTGTGCAGTCTCTATGAGATCGCCGTTCTGTTCATCTGTCATCACATGTTCCAGGTCAAGAGAATATGTGCATTTCAACATGATATATGCCGTGACATGCGCTGTCGCAGCCGACAAACACCTCACCGGATGATGCGACCCATTCGCCACGACGCGATGACGCCGAGGACCACAGTCAGCCCCAGCAGGATCATCACCATCGTGGCAGTGGTCAAGTCATGTCCCTGCACCGTTAGCTCAGCGCCGACCGCCTGCATCAAGTCTGTCAATGACTGATCACGAGACTCCCCTTGCGGCAGGAAGGAGAAAAGCTGAGTGGCTCCCGGCTGCATCGAAGGCCGCCGCACCAAGGCGGCGGTTTGAGCGAAGGGCAGCAGGGACAGCACCGACACCAGGTTCTCAGACAGAGTGGACGGCATGACATAACAGAACGACAGGAAGCCCATCGCAGTGCCCATAACCAAGGCGTAGCCGTTGTAAGCCCCCTGCGTGGCTGTGAAAGTGACCATGACTGTGTTGAAGGCGGAGAAAACCAGACAGGACAGAAACACACCGACGATGGCTCGCGAGCCCTGGTCCACCGTCAACAAGGGCTGGTCTTGAAGGTAGGTCCACAGTTGGCCCAAGGCCCAGATCGCGATAGAGATAATGAAGGACACCGCGACAACCGCCACCACGTATCCCAGGGCCAACTGCCAGCGGCGAAGCGGGGCCACCAGATAGTCGGAGAACCGACCGCTGACACGGTCCTCCACAAAGGCGGACAGAATGCCGACCGAAGTTGAGAAGGTCGCCATGGTCGTGATCGAGGCGAACATCCAGGAGTCGCACAGCGCGTAAGCGTCAGCCGACGTGGAACCCGGCACCATCGCGCCCATCGCCTCCGCCATCTGCTTGCGCAAGAAGACGACGAATAACGCGAACATGATCAGCGGCCCGACCATCGACGAGAAGACGCTCATCGGATCGCGCCAGTAGGCCCGTAGGTTGCGCCGGGCCAAAGTGAGGACCTGCTTCATGCGGACCCTGCTTCCTTGAGTGTCGCCTTCCCCGGTGAGCCGTCGTCGCCACGATGACCAGTCAGGGCTAAAAAGACATCATCCATCGAGCCATGGCGAAACTCAAAGTCATCGATATAGCTCCACAGATAGGGCATCAACCACTTGACCTGCCGAGTCGAGCTCACCGACAAGCGCACCGGATCATCCGGCACAGTGGGCGCCGTGACCGCACCAGAGGGGAAGGAATGCACCAGCAGACGCATCACCTCGGGGACATTCGACACATGCAGCCGAAGTTCGCCCTGACTGTGGTCCTGGCGAAGTTTTGACGGCGTGCCTGTGGCGACGATCTCGCCCGCTTCGATGATGCAGACCATGTCGGCGCGCTCGGTCTCTTCCATATAGTGAGTGGTCAAGAACACTGTCATGCCTTCATGCTCGCGCACGTCGGCGATCGCCTGCCAAACCTGCTCACGGCTACGAGGATCGAGTCCTGCGGTCGGCTCATCCAAGAACAACATGCTGGGACGATGGATCAGCGCCCGAGCAATGTCAGCTCGCCGCTTCTGCCCGCCTGACAGTCGTCGATACTGTCGGTCAAGGAAAGACTCCATCTCCAACAACTCGGTGAGTTCACCGACCCGGGCCCGACGGGTGCCAGAGTCGAGCCGGTGAAAACGAGCTCGAAGCGTCAGATTCTCACGCACAGTCAGGCGTGGGTCGAGCAGAGCCGCCTGAAAAACGACTCCGATGCTGCGTCGAATGGCGTCATTGGATCGACCCAGGCGGTGTCCGGTGACCCAAGCCTCACCCCCAGTCGGCCTCAGCAATGTCGTCAAACAACTGATAGTGGTCGACTTGCCAGCGCCGTTGGCGCCCAAAAAGGAGAAAAAGGTTCCTTCTTCGACATTGAAACTGATGTCCTTGACCGCCTGGACTCGGCCGTAGGACATTCGAAGATGTTCCACCTCGACCGCTGCTGTCATCGCGCCTCCGAAGCCTCGGGCCCCGACGCCGGCTGAACCGAGGAGTCGACGACCATCGTCGCCGAGAACTCGACCAGGCGCTGGGCGATCGCGTCACCTTGACGGACCACCATGTTGTGGTCGCCTTCCAGTAGAAGCAGTTGGGAATGGGGCAGGCGCGCAGCCGCCGCGTGCCCATCCTCGATGTAGGGTGACGACTGGCCGTAAACCAGCAGAGCCGGGCGAGTCATCGTCTCCAAAGGCGCGTTCCAGAAGAAATCGGCGTCAGCCCTCGCGTCAGCCAACAGCCCGGCGTCGAGGAGAGAGTGGACAGTGTCACGGAACTGTTTGGCGGAGCGTGCTGGCAACTTCATCCCGATCGACTCGGAGTACCCCGCCAGCGTCTCAGTGATCTTTTGGTCGACGTCGTCGACCTCGACCAGGCTTGAAGACTTCAGCCCGGCCGCCTCCAGCAGGGCCACTCCCAAGACCCGGTTCGGCGCCTCCAAGGCCGTCTCGACGACAATGGCTCCACCGAAGCTGTACCCCACCAAAAAGACCTGGTCGATGCCCAGGGCATCCAACAATCCGATCAGATCATGAGCCATGTCCCGCAGACGAAATCCGTCAGCACGGCCCTTGGAGAAGCCATGGCCGCGCAAATCGTACAGCACCACTTTGTAGCCCAACTGGGCCAATTCTCTGGCGCCACACCAGAAGAAGATGCCGTGATGTGTGTAGAGACCATGGACCATCACCACCGTCGGGGATCCCTTGGGATTCAGGACCTGGTTGTACAAGCGAACGCCGTCGACCTCACTGTATGACATCGTCGATGAACCCCACGATGTCACCCACGGTGAGCTCGCCCATCTGCTGGATCGGCATGCTCGCTATCCACATGACCAACGGTTCCGCCACAGGGTAACGCTGGTCGATCGCCTCGACCAGTCTGAGCATGTCCAGGCTGCTCAGCCCCAGATCCGCCAGTGCTTTCGTCTGCTGAGTGATGGGCATCACCGCGACCACATCGGCTCCGAGCACCTCGCTCAGACAGTCCTTCAGCACCCCCATGATCGCCGCCGAATCGACCGGCTCAGTCCCCGAGACCCAGCCTGCCGTCGCCTCATCAGCCATGTCAGTCCCTCCTCGTCCAACCAATGATGTACCCGTCGTCAGTACGACTGGTGTCGACCCACACCTCGCCGACGTGCAGCGACTCACCCTCGACCCGGTCGATCTGGATCTGCTTGGGCGCGGCCTCCAAGCCGCTGCCGCGCCGCTTGGCGCAGGCCTCCTTCGCCACCCAGAAACGGGTCATCCACTCGTCAGTGTCGCCCTGAGACCGAGCCAGCTCCCGCTCTTGGTCAGTCAAGGCCAGACGCCACACCGCCTCATCACGGGGCTCGATCTTCTCGATGTCGATACCCACCGGGACAGTGTCCACCATGGCCACGCCATGGCCGTGACTATGCGCCACCGACACCTCGGGGCGGTTGGGGAACTCCTCACCGTCGCGATCACGCACGATCGGTTTGCCGTTCTCGTCGTAGTCGACCGTCACCTCGATCGGATAAAGATAGGGGTCACCCTCGTGATGCAGCCAGGAACGAACCGCGTCCTTGAGCGCGACGCGACCGGACAGGAAGTCGATCTGGGCGCCCCGCGTCGCCAACTCGTCGGCCCGCCCCTTCTCCTTGGCGGACAAGTAGCACAGCACCAGGAAGTAACCAGCCGAGCGAGTGGGATTGTGCGAGTCGTAGTAGTACACCCCCGGAGCGATCTGTTGGGCCAGAACTGAACGCCAAGGGTGGTTGACCGACTCCCACAAACTGATGTCCATACCGAGACGCTGGTTGACCCAACCCCGGGCGATGGCCCAGACCAAACCATCGCGCAGATAGATGATGTCGCCGGTGATGAATCGGTCGCCGATCTGACGAATGACACAGTACGACTCGAAGACACCGCTTTGGTCGAACATGTCCTGGTAGAAACGAACTTCCTTGACCCGCACCGGGAAAGAGACACGGTTCTCGTCCATGTAGAGGTGGAGGAACAAACCGATGCTCTGACCCATCTGGTCGAGCAGCGATCCCTTGCCCTGCCTGGGTTCGACGATCGAGTGGAAGCCATGCTCACCGTACAGGGTGTACTCCTTGGCTGACCAGTAGCGGGGACGATGGAAGCTGTACTCGACATACTGGTCCGCGGTCGGCATCGGCTCGCGCACCGCTGGTCCGATGTCGCGCCTGGCGTCGGCGACAACATCGGCCTGGGGCGGCGGTGGCATCTCCTCGGCCAAGGTGACGTCAATGGTGAGGCGACCGGGCACAGTCAACGCCACAGTGAACTCTGATTTCCAAAAGCCCTGAACCGTTGAGTGGAAGGGCATGGTCACCGCGATGAAATCCATCGCCGTGATCGGACCGAGCTTGACCACCTTCAGCCCAGGGGCTTGGGCCATGGCCACTTCAGCCATCAACTCCATGCTCATCGTCAACGGGATGACCGAATAGAAGTCTTCTTTCCTGGGCCAGTCGGCTGGTTGATTGACGATGGAGTGATCCAGCACGTAGGGGTGGTCGTCAAGGCTGAGATCGAGCGGCACCTCAAAAGACGTGCCCGCACGACTGGGCTTGGCTGGCGCCTGAGCACGCGGCGCAGGCGGCATGGAAGGCGTCGAGGCCGCAGTCAAGGCTGCGTCTGGCGAAGCCGGGACCGCGACGACCGGGGTCTGGTCCGTGACTGTCAAGGACTGCGGCCCCGCAGCAGAAAGCGGCGCGACCGGAGGCATCGACGTCGTCGTGGCCGGGGCAGGCAGGACCATTGATGGCATTGCGACCACCGGCGGCATCTGCCCTGGAGCCGGCCATGCGCGGGTGAAGCCACGTGCGGGCAGGCCACGATGGTTGAGTGGAATCTGTGACAGCGGCGGTGGCGCCAGTGGGGTTTTCGGCGCCACCGCCGTGTCGTCCCCCCCCACGCCAGTTGTGGAGACAGTCCCGCTATCGTCCGTTTGGGCTGCGGACGACGCGACTGGGGACAGTTGTGGGGTGCCCTCACTCGACACCCGGCCAAGGTCGGGAACTGCGACCGACCTCGTGGCGGCCGACCCGGTCGCCGCAGACTTTCCACCCTCCGCTAGACAGCGATCGGCCGGCGCCAGCACCTCATCCAAGCTGGCGAGCTCAGTCAGGATCGGCGACCCGTTGGGCAAAAGGTGCAAAGCCTTGAGGTTTTGCAGGGCGCGAGGCATGCCCAGGAAATCAAGATCGGCCGCGCCTCCCATGACGAACAAAAGGGCATGGACGCGACGCAACTGGTCGACCGCGCTACGCAATGAGCTGATCGCTTGGATCGAGCCGAATTCCCGCCCGGCCAACGTGTCGTCGATGAAAGACGTCAGCGACCCGACACCCGACTGGATGAAGACGCGCACCCCTTGGTCGTAGAGTGCCTCGATCAACTGTCTAAAGTACACCGGTTCGGTCAACTGGCCCCCGAACGAGGCGTCAGCCATGACGCCGTCTGACGGGATCTCAGCCAGACTCACCGCCGAGATGACCGGAGCCTTCCCCCGCCGCACCGGCAACTGGGACATGGCCTTCAACGGCACCTGGACGACATGCTTGAACAAGGGCGTGTGCAAGGCCGTGCCGAAAGGCAAGACTTGACAGACGACATGATGGGCCTCCAGCGCGCCGATGAGCGGCTTGGTCGACTCACCGACCGCGCAGAACACCCTTTGGCTCGGGCAGTTGTCATTGGTGAGGTAGACGTCAGGGAAGTCGGCCAATATCTCAGCTTCGGCGTCATCAGACAACTCGCCGTTGGCGACCACCAAGTGGAACTCAGGAATCAGGCCTTCCAACTCATCCATCGGAAGATGGGTCAGGTCGAAAATGACATGGTCGAAGGACTCATCCAGCATTCCAGCCGCCCGCCCGGCGTGCCACTCGCCGATCGAGTGTCCGGCCAAGTAATCAGCCTTCACCCCGGTCGCTTCCAGGGCCTGATTCACGAGCAGGGAGGTCTTGAAGTGTGCGATGGTGGCGTTCGCAGCGGCGTCACCCGACTCTTCTGGGAACTGCATCCAGGTCAGGCCCAACTCATCGACCAAGGAGTCATGCTCGACACCCGCGCTGGCGTCCCAGCCAGGGAACAGGAAGGCGACCTTGCCGCCCTGCAGCAGCAGTGGATCCTCGCTGTACCAGATGTCGGAGCGTCCCAGCCAGGGCTTGCCTCGTTTGATGATGTCGATCGCCAGTTTGACGCGCTGCGGAGTGGGATTGAAGATGACCAGACGACAGGGATCGCCGGGCTGGCCGACGACTGAGCCGAAACGGTTGACGAAATGCTCCAGATCAATCTTGGACAGCACATCCTCTCGGGTCGAACCAGCGACCGCGTAGGCCTGAGGCGAGTACTGACGACGACGATCGGATCGGTAACGACCGGCTTGTCGGGCGGGCTCCTGATACGCGGTCAACACAGCATGTCCGTCGACACCGCCGAAACCGAACGCGTCCACCCCCGCTATCAGGGGCAAGCCACTCGCTTGCCAATCGATCAAGGTGTCTGGAGGGGTGAAACGTGAGGCGGCCATGGCCTCCAGTGGTTCGGCGCAATGCAGGGTCGGCGGTATCTGACGATGGTGCAGCGCCAAGGCTGTCTTCATCAACCCCATCATGCCTGCCGCCGGCATCAGATGACCGATGTTCGACTTGACTGAGCCGACGAAAGCCCTCCGCGCGGCCTTGTCACCGAACACCTTGGTCAAAGTCTCAATTTCGGTGGCGTCGCCGACCGGGGTGCCGGTGCCATGGGCCTCGATATAGGCGACATCGGCCGGATCGAGCCCAGAGCGTTCCCAGGCACGGCGGATGACGGCCGCCTGACCGTCGCTGTCGGTGATCAAGACCGAATGGCCGCCACCATCGGAGCCGATAGCGGTGCTCTTGACCACAGCGTAGATTCGATCATTGTCAGCAATGGCCCGTTCCAGCGTCTTCACCACCATGAAACCGGCGCCCTGACCGATGAGCAAACCGTCACCCTGGGCCGAGAACGGCGCGATCTCGCCACGACGAGACAAGGCGCCCATCATCGTGAAGGCGCCCCAAAAAATGGAGGACTGAGCCGAATGCATGGCGCCCACCAGGATGACATCAGACTCGCCTGAGACGAGCAGACGACTGGCATGGTCCAAGGCGACAATACCCGAAGCACAGGCGGCGTCCAGAACATAGGCCGGCCCGTGCATGTCGAAGTGATTGGCCACCCCGGCGGCCACAAGATTCGGCATGGTCGCCGCCGCCGTGTCGCCTTGGAACCGGCCGAACTTCGTCTGGTACTCGGCCTTCACACGGTCAAGATCTGACTTCGGCAGATGGGGCAGAGCATGGCGCAACAACGCGGTGAACTCGTCGGCGAAGCGGATGAGTTCAGCCCCGCGCAACTGGGGCAGACCGGCGAAATTGCCACGCCCAATGATGACCGAGGCCTTGTCCAGCGACACGTTCTTGGCCAGGATTCCGGCATCGCTCAGCGCCTCCTCGGCCAGAGTGTAGGACAGCAACTGGTCCGGATCCGCTCCATCGGCCGCCACCGGCAAGATGCCGTAACGCATCGGATCGACGACCCCCGGTGTGATGAAGCCACCACGCCTGCAGTAGAAACGATCGATCACGTCCGAGTCGGGCTGATCGAAATAGAAGGGCTCAATCACCTCCGGTGGCGCCTCGGTGATGGAATCAACGCCCTGGGCGATGTTGCTCCAGAACTTGCCCACGGCGTTGGCGCCCGGACAGATCAGTGACATGCCAACAATAGCGATGTCACTCGGTCGAGCTTCTGGAACCATACTCATTTCCTCCACAGTGTCTATCCCGTTCGCTAGTCATTCTCAGCTGTCAAGACAGCGTCGATAAAACCTTGAATGTCGCGTTCTTGACCAGCCAAGGCCATGACCGAGCAGTCCTCGCCAGTCATGAGCTCATCGACAAAGAACTCTGCCCCTTCCGCCAAGGGCATCAGGCTCAGACCGCGCTTGCCCATCTGCTCGGCCAGAGCCGGCGAGACCATGCCCGCCCCGCCCCATGGCCCCCAAGCGATGGCGACCGCCTTCACTGCCCGACCCTGACGCTCAAGCAGCCGTGCGGTCTGGTCGAACACCGAGTTGGCCGCAGCGTAGTCACACTGGCCTCGATTGCCGAAAGCCGACGACATTGACGAGAACAGCACCAAGAGTTTGAGCTCGCCGACCATGTTGGCGATGACCGCCAGCGGATCAGTCTTGGTCGTGTACACCCGCTCGAACGACTCCCAGGTCTTGTCCTGAAAAAGCTTGTCTTCCAACACCGCCGCGGCATGGAACACGGCGTCGACATGGCCGAACCGCCTGCGCAACTGGTCGACCAAGCGATGAAGCGCGACCGTGTCGTGGATGTCGAGGCCGACATAGCCGACGTCGGCCCCACTGGCCCCGATCTGGAGCAGAGCCTCTTCGATGCTCTTGGCCTTCATGATGGCCGCGACGCGCTGCTTGACCGCGCGCGGGTCGGTCATGTGCTCGACCTCGATGAGGTGGCGCTGCACCTGGGACGCGTCAGCCAGGTCAGCGTAACGCTGAGCGAGATCGGCATCGCGAGCAGTGCGCCCAACCAGGACGTAGTGGCAGGGCTGGACCGACGCCACCTGAGCCATCAAAGCCGGCGAGATCCCCTGAGCGCCACCCAGGACGATCACGACTGAGTCGCGGTTCAAATCTCCCAGCGGCCGTCGGGAACCCTGCGTGCCTTGGACCACTGGGACATCGCGCAGACGCCTGTCACCGTCGTACACCACCTCCGGGTACCTGGCCTCGGTCGCCATCTCAGCTAGAACCATGTCTGAGAATTCGGGTTCGACGAAGAGGGCCTCGCCAGTGATGGACTTCCATGTCACCTGGGGGTACTCCAGGCGCATCGTTTTGATGAAGCCTGGAAAACCCTGCAGTGTCGTGATGTTCACGGCCGAGTCATCGCTGCTAGCCGTGTCGTCGAAAACCACCACCTGGCCACAGACCGTCAAATCGACGCTCTTCACCAGGTCGAACAACTCGTGCATCGACCATGGATCGGTCGCGGTGCGGATGAAGATCAGCCCATCGATGTCATGGGGCTGGTCACCAGCCTCAATGACGACGCTGGTCGCCCCCGCTTCAGCCAGCTTCCGGGACACTGCGGCGGCGAACCGTCCAGCGGTGATGGCGAAACGTCGGCCCAGCAAGGAACGAGTCGGACCACTGAAGGGGTACGACTGCCGCTGCCACACCAGCCGCGTGATCGGAACAGTCGCGGCCGGAATCAGGTGGGCGTCGTCCCCGACGCCCTCACGCGCTTTTGGGGAGGCATCACCTGCCCCCTCGTCTGCCGGGCTGGACGAGGCCACTGGCGCGGGCTCGGCCCCGTCGCTGTCAGCGATGTCTTGGGCCAGTTGCTGGAGCCAGTCGACCATGCCACGCAAGGTCTTGATGGCGGCGAGCTGCTCTAGACCAGACGCCGCGTCGGCGTCGTCAGCCTCGGACTCTGGCATGTCGATCTTGTTGGACAAGGCCCCCAGTATCTCCAGTCGCTTGATCGAGTCGATACTGAGATCGGCCTCCAGATCCATGTCCATGCCCAACATCTCAGGTGGATACCCCGTCTTCTCAGCGACCACCTCCAAGATGATGTCCTTGAGTTGATCGGCGCTGAGGTCTTGCACCTTGGGCAACAAACTACTCGAGACAACCCGTTCCTGAGTCGGCTCAGTCATCGTCGAGTCCAGGGGTGACGGCGTGGACAAGGCGGTGGGTTCAGCCACCAGAGTCGGAACTGGGGCTTGGGCCACAATCGCCGCAGGGGTCTGGGTCTCGACCGACATGGCGACACTGACTGGCCCAGGCACAGCCACTGGCGTCGTGACTGGCATAGCACCCATGGGCGCCATGGTCACCGGCGGCGCCGGGTAAGCCATTGGCGCCATTGGCGCATACCCCCATTGCTCCGCGGGCGACGACGCCGGCCCACCCGGCTGCCCGAGCCCCATTCCGGTCAGCAGAATATCGCGCTGGTCGTCGAGCATGGCGCGCATGTTGAGCAGGTAGGTGTAGACCAACTGCTCCCGACCGCTGAGTGGCTGCGGAACAGTCACATTGACGGGCATGTTTGACCCGGTCGTCTCCGGCTGTGGTGCCATAGGTTTGTCTCCTAACATGGTTTCTTTTTGGTGAGATGGAAAGACGTGTGCCGCAGGATCGAGATGATGCTCGCCCTGCTCGCGCCAACGTTTGATCGGGACCGCCTGTTGACCGTCCACCATCCATACGGTGGACGAGGCCGCGTACGCGCCGGGATCACTCAGGTCCAAGGCCACCGCGTGTCGACCATGGAACAAGTTATCAACCTCGATGTCACGACCGGAGGCGACCCACCGCGCCAGGGCTCTCAAGAAGGTGCGCATGCCGTCCGCGCCAGACAACTCCGTCGCAATGGTGACGACATCTGCTCCCAAAGTGGCGCTTGCCAGCCCCGTCAGGGTTTTGCCTGGTCCCGCTTCGATGAAGACCCGGATGCCGTCGTCATACATGGCGCGCAACTCGTCGCTGAAACGAACCGGCTTGACCAGGTGTTCCGCCAGACGTTGGCGAATCTTCGCCGGGTCAGATGGATACACCGCCGCCGTCGTATTGGACCAGACCGGCATCTGGGGCGTGCCCAAATCGACATCAGCCAACACCTGCGCGAACCCAGCCTCGGCAGTGGTCAACAAGGGAGTGTGAAAAGCGCAGGCCACGTCGATGCGCTTGGCTTTCACACCTTTGTCACGGCACTGTGCCACCAGCGCCTCGACAGCCGCCGTGGCGCCGCCGACACCGACCTGAGTCGGCGAGTTGTAGTTGACCGCCCAGAGATCATCGCGCCCGCGCAGCAGCTCCTCAGTCTCCTCGGCGGGTTGGACGACCACAGCCATGGCTCCCGGATCAGCTCCGGCGCTCGCCAGGATCGTTCGCGCCCTGGCCTTCGACAGATCCACCAAATCCGAGGGATCGATCACACCGGCGTAGACCAAGGCGGGCAGTTCGCCGTAGGAATGGCCAGCCACGGCATCGGGCGTGACACCGAACCATGTCAGCAGTTTCGCGATGGCCGAATCGACGACACCCAGCAGCGGTTGCGCGTTGCGCGTGTCGGTCACAGCTGCGCGTTGAGCCTGTTTGGCCTCATCACTGAAGGCGGCGCCAGGCAGGCCGACACGTTCCAGCTCCGGGTGTCGTTCCAGCTCATGACGAAGACCGGGGAACATGACGAACAAGTCACGAGCCATGCCGACACGTTGACTGCCCTGCCCCGAGAACAGGAAACCAACCTTACCTGCGACCGGATCGCGGTAGTACACACCGGGGGCCTGAGCGCCATCCAAGGCCACAGTGATCTTCGTCAGAAGCTTGCTCCATGAACCGGACACGATGGCGATCTGGATCGGCTTGTCCGACGCCTTCGCCAACGTGTAAGCCACATCCTTGAGCGCTATGGTGTGGCTGACTTGGGCCAGTTCACGCACCTGGCGCAACTGCTCACAAGCCTCCTCACGGGTGTCACCGCGCACCAGGAAGAGCTCGCGGGCCCAACTCGTGGCGCTCGGCGTGTCCGCAGAGGTCGACTCCGACGGGGTGTAATTCTCGACGATGGCATGGAAATTGGTGCCACCGAAACCAAAACCGGACACGCCCGCGATGCGTCGCTTCTCGGTCCACACCGTGGCGTGACCGTTGGCGTTGAAACGGAAGGGCGAGCGCGACTCCTGGTAGGCCTTGACCGGTTTGTTCAAATGCAAGGTCGGCGGAATCACGCCGTGGCGCACTGCCAGGGCGGCCCGGATCAAGCCGGCGACCCCGGCGGCGCACTTGGTGTGACCAATCTGGGTTTTGACCGACCCGACGAAGGTCTGTCCAGGCAGGGCCCCGCCGCCGATCATGACCCGCGACAAGGCCTTGAGTTCAGTCGAGTCCCCCACCGCCGTGCCCGTGCCATGGGCCTCGATCAAGCCGACCTGGCTCGGCAGAACTCCCGCCATCCGATAGGCCCGCTCAATCGCGGTCATCTGTCCGCGCATGTTCGGCGCGGTCAACCCAAGACTGCGCCCGTCCGACGAGCCCTGGACGCCCCGGATCACAGCATAGACACGATCACCGTCACGTTCGGCGTCACTCAGTCTCTTCAAAATGACAATGCCCACACCCTCGCCCAGAGCCAGGCCATCACCCGACTCGTCGAAGGTGGCACAGTAGCCACGCGGAGACAAGGCATGGGTGGCCGAGAACATGACATAGTCGAGGATCGAATTATGCAGGTCGGCTCCACCGCAGATCACCATGTCAGACTGACCCGACCACAGCTCCTGGCACGCGACGTCGACTGCCGCCAAAGATGAGGCGCAAGCCGCGTCGACCGTGAAATTGCGCCCGCCGCAGTTGAATCGGTTAGCGATCCGCCCGGAGGTCACATTCGACAAGATCCCCGCGAAGGAATCCTCGTCGACCTTGGGCAGGGCCGTCGCCAGTTCGTCCGGGATCTCGCCGAACAAGGTACGCAGCCCCGTGCGCGAACCATAGGCGCTCGACAGTTCACCCATCGCCTCAGTTCCGATGATGACTGAGGTGTCGGGTAGACCCCGCTTGATCTGGTCGGCGTAGCCGGCATCCTGAAGAGCCCGTTTGGCCACCAGCAGACTCAACAGTTGAGCCGGTTCGACCGATGAGACCGTCGCCGGTGCGATGCCGAACTCCAGTGGGTCGAACTCGGCTGGTGACAAGAAACCACCCCACTGAGAGACCACGAAGTCAGTGTCGGTGGTGCCTTTGCGATAGAAGAGGGCGGGATCCCAGCGCTGAGCTGGCACCTCGACGATGGAATCATGACCCGACAGGATGTTGCGCCAATACTCATCGACATTGTTAGCGTCGGGGAAGAGGCCTGCCATACCGATGATGGCGATGGGCTCCGGCGACGCGCCCTGGTCGCCATCGGCACGATCGAGCCAACCCCTTTCAAAGTCGGCAGGCTCGACGACGGCGAGGCGCTCGATCAGATCGGTGGCTCCGGTGGTCACCGCTTCATGAAGCTCGACCATCTGCGAGACATGGTCGGTCAGCGCCGCCACGTCGCCAGCCATGTACAAGCCCTGCTGACGCTGCTCGTCAGGCGTCAACCGCGTCAACTCCATCTGTCCATCTCCGCGGCCCAAGGCCTTGGTGGCGACCCTGGCCCGTCCCAGGTTGAGTTCTTCCAGCGCCACTCGCCGCGCCAGGGAATCCATGTCCATTCCAAGGATGCGGGCCTTCTCTTCCTGGAAGAAGTCGATGAAGGGGGTGGGCAAGGCTCTGGTCTCTTGGCCCGGCGCAGACTCCAACAACACGGTGCGGTCCGCCGCTGTCGCTAACTCTTGGAACAGCGAAGTGATGGCCCCGGACTCGACTGCCTGTCTGGTCAACAGGTAGGCCGTGCCCATGATGACACCGACCTTGGCCCCGAACGCCGCCAGCGAGGCTGCCATGATGGAGACGAAAGCGGATGACAACTCGTCGTGGATGCCACCCGCGAAGATCGCCGTCAACCCCGCTGGATCGTCGGTGGCGAGCAGGTGGATCAACTGCTTCTCCCACAACACCGTGGAGTACAAGGGGCCGACGTGGCCGCCGGACTCGCGTCCTTCGAAGATGAAGCGGCGGGCCCCAGCAGCGATGTTGTCGTCCAGCAGTGTGGCGGAGGGCACATGTAGGAACGCCTTGATCCCAGCTTTGTCGAACCGTTTACCCTGAGCTGGACGCCCCCCCGCGATCACCACAGCGGTCGGCTTATGGCGCATCGCCAGAATCTGATCGACTTGGGCGTCGAAAGCTGCCGGCTGGATGAAGCCGAGCAAGCCAGCTCCCCAGGCGGCTTCGCCGAGCTGATTCTCTGTCGCCGTCAGCGCCTCCTGCGTCTGAGCGGCGGAGGCCATTCCCACAGCCAACATCGGCAAGGCTCCGGCCCGTGCCACCTCTGTCAGGAACTGAGGCGTGTCGGAGACCCTAGCCATCGGACCTTGAATGATCGGATAGCGCACACCCAACTCCTGAGCCAGATCGGAGTCAGGATGGAGGGCCGCCTGAAACTTAGCTTGTCTCACGTGGCCGTGAGCCGCCTCGGTGATGGCATGGACCAGAGCATCCAGGTGACGATAGGTTCGCTTGTACTCGGCCGCCAGCGTGAAGTCTTGACCGAGAGGAACAAGGTTGCAGGCCAAGTCGAACCCCGACATCAAAGCCTCAGCCTCGGCCGCAGTGGTGGGGTGGGGCATCGTCGGCCACTTCGCGACGCGATGGCCACACACCATGGTGGTCTCGGCGCCATTGAGTTTCTCCAAGACAGACTTCAGAGCCTTAGGGGCGCCGCTCGAGCTCAGCAGGGCCACCTGTGAGTCAAGATGAACCCCAGCCGCCCCCAATGCGAGATAGGCGGCGGCGGTATGCACCCCGACACCGCCGTGGATGTACAACCTCACCCCGGCGGCGAGCGCGATGTCACGGACCCGCTGGAAAAGGATGAAGGTGGACTCCTCACCGCCACGCCCAGCGGCGTCATTCCCCTTGACAGCGATGGCCGTGACGCCGGCTGCGATGGCGGCCAGGGCCTGGCGAAGATCGAAGACCTGCCAGACCCGTTCGATCGAGTCATCCACACCGGTGTCGTCGACGCCCCACTCGAGAAGAACTCGGTCAACCTGAGCAGGCAGCTCGACACCTTTGACCGGACCAGCCAAGGCCACCCCGAAGCAGGCGTGAGTCCGACGAGTCACCTCGCGTAGCTGTGCCGCCGCTAGCGCCGCGTCACGGCCCAGGTGAAGGTAGGGGTACGCTCCGCATCGCAGAGACTCCACCACTAGTCTCCAATCGGGGGCCTCAAAAGGCGTGATGATGCACACATCAGCAGTTTTTGACATCGTTCTTTTCTCAAATCCCTACCGGACTGCTGTCCGACCCTTATCGCTTTGTTGCCCAAAAGCAACCTCAACAATATACGGCAAGTGCAAATATTCAAAATTGGATGACGCTTGATCACATAGAAGACTACGAGCGAATACCATTGAGTAAATGAAAAACAACCTCAATGATTTCTTATAGGGACACGCTCAACGAGGGTGTGGCGGTCAGCGAAGAGCGGGCTTGGTCTCATTCGCCATGCGCGTGGCCTGAGCCAACAGGTCACGGGCATGGGACAAGGCGGAATCACTGCCGACCAGCCCACCCATCATGCGGGCCAGTTCGGCCACCCGATCCTCGGCGCGAACCTCAGTCAGACCCGACGAGGTCACGTCACCGTCACTGGTCTTGGCGACGACATACTGGGTCGCGGCGAAGGCCGCCACCTGGGCCAGGTGAGTGACAGCGATGACCTGCCCATGTCTCGCCAGTCGCGCCAGGCGCAGACCGACCTGCAGCCCGACCGCCCCACCGATCCCTGCGTCGACCTCGTCGAACACATATGTCTGGTTGAACTGGTCGTCCGCCAGCACAACCTCGATGGCCAGTCGCACACGCGACAGTTCGCCACCCGAGGCGACCTTGCCCAAAGCAGCCGGTTCCATGCCCGGATGAGCGGTGAACAACAGCGTCACCGAGTCTGCTCCCGACGGGCCTCGCTGGGGCAAGGGCGCGACCTCGAACTGGACTGTGGCGTGCGGCATCGCCAGAGCCGCCAGCTCATCGCCCACCCGCTTGCCGAAATCAGCCGCCGCCTTTTGACGGGCCGTGGTCAAATCGGTCGCCTGAGCCGTCAAGCTGGCGTCCAAGCGAGCGATCTCAACGCCCAGGGCTTCGCTGCGGTCTTGCGAGTCAGCGACCTCAGCCACTCGCGCTTCGGCCTCCCGCGCCCACTGCCTGACCTGGTTGACATCTGAGCCATACTTCCGCGTCAAGCCCTTCAACTGGGCCAAACGCTGCTCGATCCACTCCAGGCGCACCGGATCTGCCACCACATCGGCGACATAGCTGGACAGTTCCCCAGCGAGATCAGCGGTCAGTGCCGAGACCTCCGTCACGCGATCGCGCAAGTCAGCGGCGGCGCCGTCACGGGCCGCCAAGTGTTCCAGCGCCCTTCGTGCGACCGACAACGCCGTCAGGGCTGACGCCGCATCCATGCCGTCGTCTGCCCCGACCAGCGCGGTCAGCGCCTGGTAGGCCGACGCCCGCAACTCGTCCGCGTCCTGGAGCCGACGAGCCTCATCCGCCAAAAGCTCGTCCTCGTCTTCCAGCGGATCGACTTTGGCGATCTCGGCCAGACCGAAATTCAACATGTCCAGTTCACGGGCCTGCTCGCGCTGCGACTGGGCCGCCTGCGCCAACTCGGCCGACAGACGGTGATGACGTTCGAAGTCCACCCGGTAGGCCGCCAGTCGATCGGCCATGGCTCGCCCTGCCGCCCGGTCGAGCACCTCTCGTTGGCGTTCCGGTGTTGACAGGCGGATCTGCTCCGACTGACCATGGATCGTCACCAGATCCTCACCCAAAGATCGAGCCAGCGCTTGAGTGACGCTCGCTCCGCCGATCCAACTGCGACTGCGCCCATTGGCCCCGATTTGGCGCGTCACCAGCAACTCGCCGTCTTCGATCTGACCGCCGGCTGCGTCGACGGCGGCAGCAGACTGTGGCGACACCGTGGCGAACCGTGCCTCGACCACTGCAGTCGCTTGGCCCCGACGCACGATGTGGGCGTCGCCCCGAGCGCCGGCCACCAGCCCCAGGCCTGACACCACCATGGTCTTGCCCGCCCCGGTCTCACCCGTGACCACGGTCAATCCCGGCCCGAGCGGCAAGGTCGCCTCAGCGATGACGCCCAGGTTCTTGATGGTGAGTTCGGTCAGCATGGCCGCCTACCCCTGACCTCGCCAGCCCTCTATGGGCAAAGCGAACTTCTTCACCAAGCGCGACGTGAAGGGCTGCTCGGAGAGCCTGGCCACGATCAGGTCATGGGAAGACCGTTGGACTGTCAACCGGTCGCCTGGGGACACGTCGGTCGAGCGCGCCCCATCACAACACACAAAACCGTCGACATCGCCGAGCACATCCAATCTGACTTTGGAGTTCGGCGCCAAGACCATGGATCGTGCGAACAGGGCGTGCGCCGATAGCGGCACCACCTGGAAAGCCTCCAACTGGGGCCACATCACCGGCCCACCAGCCGAGAAAGCGTAGGCTGTCGAACCAGTCGGCGTCGACACCAGAATGCCGTCACAGGCCCAACGTGACACCGGCAATCCGTCGATCGAGACCAGGCAATCGACCATCCGCATGCGCGAGGCCTTCTCCAGCGAGACCTCGTTGATCGCCACCGAACGCCACACCGGCATATCCTCGCCCGCCCGGAAATGCTCGGCCACGATCGTCATACGTCTTTCCAAAACGAAGTCACCGGCCACGACCCGGCTGACCAGCTCAGGGATCTGGGACACCTCCAACTCGGCCAGAAACCCAACGTGGCCGAGGTTGACGCCCAGCACGGGAGTGTCGGAATCGAGGGCTCTCTCTGCTGCCCGCAGAATTGTGCCATCACCGCCGAAGACAACGATCACCTCCGCACTGGGCAAGGATTCGTCGGTGATGTCGGCGAACCTCGCCTGAGGAACCTGCCGCTGAAACTGGACGCGCGCTTCCGGCACCACCAAGCACTCGAAGCCAGGCGGCAGCTCCTCGATGAAGCGGCAGGCGGCCGTCAGCGCGGGCACACGCGAGGCGTGCGTCCATACTGCAATACGGCGAGGCAGACCATTTTCCACGTTCCCTACTGTAGTGGGCCGGTCTGACAAGAAGTAACTTATCCACAGGGTTCGTGTCTTCGCGAAGGGTTGTCCCCAAGGCAGGATAGCGTGACACAATGGTGTCGGCGCCCGCCCGACAGATCCTCACCGCATGAGGGTGGCGTACTGAAGGAGTTCACATGACACGTGCCCTGATCATCGTCGATGTGCAGAACGACTTCTGCGAAGGGGGTTCGCTGGCCGTCAGCGGCGGGATCGCCGTCGCCGGCGCCATCAGCCGTCACCTCGAGCACAGTTCCTACGACCTGGTGGTGGCCACCCGTGACTCACACATCGACCCCGGCTCTCACTTCGCCGACACCCCTGACTTCATCGACTCGTGGCCGCCCCACTGCCGAGTCGGAACGTGGGGCCAGGAGCTCTGCCCCAAGCTGTCGATCTCCCATCTAGATTCAGTGATTGACAAGGGTTTTTACGCCGCATGTTACTCCGGCTTCGAGGGGGTCGACGCCTGGGGACGCTCACTGAACGAGGTCTTGGCCGCCCGCAAGGTCGCCACAGTCGACGTCGTCGGCCTGGCCACCGACTACTGCGTCAAGCGCACGGCCTTGGATGCCGCCGCCAACGGCTACCTCACCCGAGTCCTGCTCGACCTGACCGCCGCCGTCGACCCAGCAGGGCTCGACACCGTTGGAGCCGAACTGCGTCAAGCCGGGGTCAGCGCGATCTGAACCGTCCCCAACCGCCACCGCTCGATCACCGCGACGGCCACCGGTTCCTCAGGAAAGACTGCGACGGAACAAGCAGAAGACCTCGCGATTTCCCTTCTCCCCCGGCACTGCTGACTCGTGCGACCACTCCAGTTCCCAGCCCAAATCGGACGCGTAGGCGACCACGTCAGACACCGCTTGGGCGCGATCAGAGTCAGCCACAACCACACCATGCTTGTCCAGTCTCGCCCGACCGAGCTCGAACTGCGGCTTGACCAAGACCAGGGCCACCCCGTGAGCAGACAGCACAGAGAACAAGGGACCAAGGATCAGCTTGAGGGAGATGAACGAGACATCAGCCACCACCAGATCGACCGGGCGGTCGTCGACATGGGCCAGAGTCAGGTCACGCAGGTTGAGCCCCTCCTCGACCACGACCCGCAGGTCAGCGCGCAGTTCCGGCGCCAACTGACCGTGGCCGACGTCAACGGCGTACACCACCTGCGCGCCGCGACTCAAGACCACCTGAGTGAACCCACCCGTGGACGCCCCAGCGTCGAGCACGCGTGTTGGCACCACCACTCCCGAACGGTCCAGCGCGTCGAGCAACTTGTGCGCCGCTCGCGAAACATAAGGATCAGACTCGACCTCCAGTCGGTCGTCAGGCCGAATCAGTGTCGCGGGCTTGGGGTTGCCGACCCCATCGAGGCGGACACGTCCGCCGTCGATCAGCTGTCGGGCCTGAGCCCGTGACCGCGCCAGACCACGTGCGACCAAGGCCACATCCAGCCGCATCATCCCTGGGCCGACGAGGTGCTCAGAAACTGTTGCAGCGCCTCCTGAGCCTGGCGGTACACCGCCGCATGGTCACTCAGCGGCTTTGTCGTGAGTTGAGCGACTTGGCGCAGCGCCTGGTCAAGCGCGTCGTCTTCAGTGACCGGCGGTTCATCCAGTTCTGCAGTCATGATCACGAGTATAAGAGGTTCCGCCGATAGGTGCGCGGGTCAGGGTGTGGGTTCAGGAGTCGTGGCGGCAAGGACGACGAGGCAGGCGGGCCGGACACCCGTCGACCGAGGAGAAGGCAGTCCGCCATCCATCCGATCATGGACCGAGACGCGCCTGCTATTGAACATCGTTCATGACTCGGCCTAGACTGGAGCAGTGAATCTCAATCGCCACACGATCGTGACCTGCGCGCTGACCATCCTCGACACCTACGGTCTGCCCGACGTCACGATGCGACGGATCGCCTCAGCCCTGAGCGTCCAACCCAGCGCCCTGTACTGGCACTTCGCCTCAAAACAGGAGCTGCTCGCCGCCGTCGCCGAAGAGATCCTGCACGATCTGCCTCGCCTCAGCAGTGGGGAGTCGACCCGCCTACGTTTGTGGGCAGCGCGTCTCCACGGGGTGCTGCTGCGCCATCGCGACGGAGCGGAGGTCGTCTGGTCGGTTCTGGCGCTGACCCCCTGGGAAGAGGGGATCGGGCTGACCATCGAGCAAAGACTCGCCGAGTCCGGCCTCACGGCGTCGCTGGCCCACAGCGCCGCCCAAGGGCTGCTCAATCTCGTGCTCGGCCAGGCTCTCAGCGCCGACCAACGCCGCCAGGCCCAACTGCTCAATGTCACGACGCTGACCGACGCCGACGACCCTGCCACCACCCTGGACGACACCGTCGCCATTTTTGTGGCGGGAATCGACCAGGCCCGATCATGCTGAGCCTGTACATTCTGGGGGACTCCCCCATCCACCGCTGTCCAGCTTGGCTCAAACTCCTGGCCTTGGCACTGATCGGCAGCGTCGTCATGATCATCGACTCATGGCCGACACTGACCGCAGTCCTCGTCCTCATCATCGGCGCCTATGTCCTCGCGCGTGTCCCATGGCACGCCTGCTGGCCCATGCTGCGCGCCATGATCATTTTCGTGGCCATCATCGCCGCTTGCCAGTGGCTATTCGGCTCAGCGGCGACGGTGGCGGTCGTGTCCATCCGGCTGACCTGTGTCATCATGGCCGCCAACTTAGTGACATGGACCACCAAAGTCAGCGACCTGGTGGCCAGCATCGACGTGGCCGTCAGCCCGCTGACCCGCCTGGGTGTGCGCACCGACCGATTCAGTCTGGCCATCGCTTTGGCACTGCGGTTCATCCCCGTCATCGCCGAGCAGGGACGGCGCATTCGAGAAGCTCAGGCGGCACGCGGGGTCAGAGCACCGCTGACCTACCTGGCGCCGCTCATCATCAAGACTGTGCGCATGGCCGACGGCGTAGGGGACGCCCTTGAGTCTCGCGGAGCCGATCTGCGTCCGGTGACCACAGCCGGAACCCCTGCTTGTCCGAGCCGGCGAGCCTTCGTGGACACCGCCGATCACAGCGGCTAGGCTGGTCTCACTGAACACTGTTCAATTGAGTTTCCCCAAGAGAAAGCCACTTCATGCGTTCCAAAGACATCGCCCTGATCGCCCTGTTCGCTGCCCTGACTTGCGTGCTCGGACTCACACCCGTGATCCCGCTGCCTGTGCTTGGTGTGACCTTCTCACTGCAAACCCTCGGCATGATCCTGGCCGGGGTCGTGCTCGGCGCCAAACGCGGCGCCCTGGCCATGCTCCTCGTCATCGTTTTGGTGGCGATCGGTCTGCCGGTGCTGACCGGCGGTCAAGGCGGCATCGCCAAACTCGTCGGCCCCACCGCCGGTTTCGTCTGGTCCTGGCCCATCGGCGCGCTGATCGCCGGAGGCCTGGTCGAACGCTGGTGGGCCCACCTGAACCTGGCCAAAGCCCTGGTCGCAGCCTTGCTCGGTTCGCTGTCGCTCTACGTTCTGGGACAGGTCTGGCTGGCCTGGAGCCTCCATATCCCCGCCAGCGTCGCCAGCTGGTCGTGGCTGGTGTACGTCCCCGGTGACCTGGTCAAGTCCATCGTCGCCGCCCTCGTCGCCGTCACTGTCAAGAAGGCCTATCCGCTCATCACCGCGCGCCGCGACACCACGTCAGCCGATGCAGCCAAACCGCAGGGTGACACCGCGTCAAGCGATACAGACCAACTGTGGAGCGGCACAGCGTCGACGCCTGTCACCGTTGCCGCCAACGCGGAATCGAGCCCCGCCTCATGATCCGACTCGACCATGTCAGCCACCGTTATGGCGCACGTGACGTGCTCCATGACCTGAACCTCGATCTGAGCGAGCACCGCATCGGTGTCGTCGGCAGCAATGGCTGCGGCAAGTCCACCTTGGCCAGGCTGTGCAACGGACTGATCCTGCCCTCGTCTGGCGCGGTCAGCGTCGAGGGCCACGACACTGCCAAGGACAGCTCAGCCGTCCGGTCGCTGGTCGGTTTCGTCTTCCAGGACCCCGATCTGCAGATCATCATGCCCACCGTCGGCGAGGACCTGGCCTTCTCGCTTCGACCACACCGTCTTCCTAAAGCGGAGGTCGCCAAGCGAGTGGACCAATGGTTGCATGCCTACGGATTGCAGTCGCACCGCGATCATCCGGCCCACCTCCTCTCCGGCGGCCAGAAACAACTGCTAGCTATCGCCGCAGTCCTCATCGCCGAGCCGCAGGTCGTCATATTTGACGAGCCCACCACCCTGCTCGACCTGGCCAACAAACGTCGAATCATGGACATCGTGCTCCGGCTTGACCAGCAGGTCATCGTCGTCACGCACGATCTGGAGTTCCTGACCGACTTCGACCGTGTGATCGTGCTGGACCAGGGTCGAGTGGTCTGTGATGATCGTCCTCAACCAGCACTGGCCCACTACAGACGCTTGGCGCTTGGCGAGCCCCCGGTCTGCTGAAGGGGCGCAATCGGGGCGCAGGAACTAGACTGGGCACAACAAAGCGCCAGAACTGTTGGTGTTATGGAGGAGGACCTTATGCGATGGGTGGCACTGTCCGCGACCGGACGACTGGCTCAGGTCGAACTGACGACACCGATGAACACCGCCCGTGCCAATCTGGTCCCGACCCGCGTCGACCATGACGTGCTGATGTCGTGGACGGCAGCCGAAGACGGTTACGTCGGGGCTGTCAGTTCACGCGGCACTGCTTATCGGTTAGGTCTGTCCGATCTTCCGACCCTTGCGCCCAGTGGGCCTTGGTCACTGTGGGACGGCCCTTTGGCCCACGATCTGCTGTCGGCGTCCGACGATGAGCACATCATCGGATTGTATTCTCTCGGCCTCGACGCCCCACCGTTGGCCTTGGGCACTCGTCGTGGCACGGTCAAACGAGTCGTTCCCGAATACAAAGGCTGGGACTCCTGGCAGGTGATGTCCGTCAAGGACGACGATGAGATCGTCGGTTCAAACGCCGCTGCGGATGGCGACGATCTGGTTGTCATCACCACCGATGCCCAGTTGTTGCGTCTGTCCGCCCGGGAGGTGCGTCCCCAAGGCCGCTCGGCCGGTGGCATGGCTGGCATCAAACTTGCGGAGGGTGCAGAGGTCATCTTTTTCGGCGCCATCACCAAGGACGAGCGCGACGGTGCCATCGTCGCCACACTCGCGGTCGGCGCCGATTCTCCGGCCACCGTCAAGACGACAGCCTTTGACCAGTACCCCACTAAGGGACGGGCCACCGGTGGAGTGCGCACCCATCGTTTCCTCAAAGGCCAGCACCATCTGACACTGGCCTGGGCCGGTTTGCCCCCGGTCAGAGCCTGCGACGCGCAAGGCGCCCCACGCAACCTCCCTAGCTGTGATGATCGTCGCGACGGGACAGGGAGCAAGGTCTACGGCCCCTTCTACGCCCTGGGTTGAGCCGAATTCTCGCCCCAGGCTGTCCGGCCGGATACGGGCCCCTTATGCTGGAGTCACTGACGGGCTCAACAGCGCACGGATATCCGGACCAATGTAGGTCGGACGCTGAACCGCCGGCCTGCCGACCAGATCAGCCACCGTATGCGAACCGGAGAGCACAAACAAACTGTCCCAGCCCGCATTGTTGGCGCCCTCGACATCCGTGTCGAGACGGTCACCGACGAAGAGTGGCCGAGTCCCGCCAATCCGACGCAGGGTCTCGTCCAGCAGCGGCCTCGCCGGTTTGCCGCCCATCACAGGCGAGTACCCCGGCAAGGCCTCACGCATCGCTTTGATGATTCCCCCCATCCCGATGGCTATGCCCTCGCCGGAAGGACGATTGAGGTCGTCATTGCAGGCGTACCAGGTGGCCCCCGCCTGCACCGCGAAACATCCCTGGTTGAGGTCCTCCCAGCGCAAGCTGGGGTCGTAGCCCAAACAGATCGCCGCCGTGGCACTCGACCGTGCCGTCACCGGACTCAACCCCACCGCCTTGAGCTCAACTGCCAACGCATCGGTCCCTAGGAGCAAGACTTCAGCGCCAGAAGGCAAGGACTCACCCATGATGCGGGCCGTCGCCTGGGCCGAGGTCACCACATCAGCGACCGTGCACTCGATGCCAAGACTGGTCAAATGATCCGCCACTGTCTGAGGGGAACGCTGGGCATTGTTCGTCACGAACCCCACCCGGACTCCGCGACGTCGGACCTCGGCGATGGTCTCGGGTGCGCCAGGAACAGCGTCAGCCCCCCGGTACACCACCCCATCCAG
>JAITVA010000305.1 GCA_031286045.1 Propionibacteriaceae bacterium
CGGCCACCATCCCGACCAACACTCAACTCATCACTGTCACGGCCAAAGCAGGCACAGCTGTGCGCAGCGCCGAGATCGCGCAACACACCGCTGAGTCGCTTGTCGAGGCGGTGGCCGACATCTCCCCGCTGGACGCGAACTCACGACCGGTCATGGTGGGCAACGTGGTTGCCCCCGCGATGGTGCCGGATGGGAGGACCAGTCCGCAACTCGTGCTGAGTCTGGTGCTGGGATTGGTGGCAGGTCTCGTGGTCGGAGTCGGATTGGCGATCTTGCGCAAGGCGCTTGACGTGAAGCTGCACTCCTCGCGTGATGTCGCGGCCTTGACGAAGTACCCAGTCATCGCCACGGTGCCGCGCGACCCCAGTCTGGTCAACGATCCAGTGGTGATGATGACGGCTCCAGCCTCCGTCACGGGCGAGCGGTACCGGCAACTGCGCACGAATCTGCGTTTCTTCTCGATTGACTCAGATCGGTCGCGTACCTTCGCGGTGACCTCGTCGATCGAGGGCGAGGGCAAGACCGTGACGGCGATCAATGTGGCCTACGCTTTGGCCGAGGGTGGAGACCGCGTGCTGCTGATCGACGCCGACCTTCGTCGTCCCCGTGTGGCTGACTATCTCGGTTTGGAGGGTTCGGTCGGGCTCACCAGCATCTTGGTCGATCATGTGCCGCTGTTCGATGTCGTGCAGCAGTTGGGGCGTAACAGTCCTGATGTTCTGACGGCTGGAACGACGCCGGCCAATCCCGCTGGTTTGATCGGTTCGCGTCGGATGCAACAGTTGCTCGAACAGGTGGCGGGGGAATACAAAACCATCGTGGTCGACGCGGCGCCGGTGCTTCCCGTGGCGGACACCTTGGCCCTGCTGCCCTTCATCACCGGCACGGTCGTGGTGGCTGCCGCCGACAAGGTGACGGTGCCTCAACTGAGGGGTGCGCTCGACGTCATCGAGCGGACTGGCACCCAGATCGTCGGGATCACACTCAACAAAGAACGTCGCCAGCGCGGAAACAACTCCTATTATGGCTACGGCTACGAAGAGAGGGACCAGACTCGTCGCAGCAAACGTGGCGGAGGACGGCGCTCCGCCTGATCAGGGTCGACTACCGACCATGAGCAGTGACTTGGCGGCCATAGCGGTGTTGAGGAGGGCGGCGTGGTGGCTTATGATGCTAGTAGCGACTTGTTGATATTTTGTGGGAGGGTGTAGTGCCATTGTTCGGTATTCCGGGTGCGCGACCCCGTGATCCGGGTTTCACTCAGGCATTCGTCATCGCCTTGTGCAATCAAAAGGGCGGCGTCGGGAAGACGACCACGACCATCAACCTCGGCGCGGCTCTGGCTGAACTGGGACGTAAGGTGCTTCTGGTCGACTTCGATCCGCAGGGGTCATTGTCGGTGGGTATGGGCCTGAATCCGCATTCGTTGGACGCCTCCATCTACGACCTCTTGATGGTGCGGGGCACCGATCCCCACACCATCGTTCGGCCGACCAAGGTCGACCAACTCGACATCCTCCCCGCCAACATCGACCTGTCGGCTGCCGAGGTGCAACTCGTGTCCGAGGTCGCCAGGGAGCACACTCTGAGTCGGGCTCTGGAGCCCCTCAAACCTGAGTACGACGTCATCCTGATCGACTGCGCGCCTTCCCTGGGGCTTTTGACTGTGAACGCGCTGACCTGCGCCGATGGCGTGATCATCCCACTGGAAGCGGAGTTCTTCGCCTTGCGCGGCGTGGCCATGCTGACCGACACCATCTCGAAGGTGCAGGAGCGACTCAACAACAAACTCCAGATGATCGGAATCTTGGGCACGATGTATGATCCGCGCACTCTTCACAACCGCGAGGTCCTGGATCGGGTTCAGGAAGCCTTCGGTGACAAGGTCTTTGAGACCAAGATCCGGCGAACGGTGAAGTTCCCTGAGACCACGGTGGCGGGCGAGCCGATCACGAGCTACGCCCCGACCTCGCCAGCAGCCCAGCAATATCGTGATCTCGCCCAGGAGGTGCTTGCCCGATGCCCAGCCGCGTGAATCTTCCCGGAGCAGCGGAACTGTTTCGTCCCACCGGAGAAGGCCCCGCCACCTCCTCGGGCTCACCCGCCGGGCCGGTGGCTTCGTCTGTGCCGAGCGAGGAGACTGTCGGTGAGGCGACCGCCTCAGGCCGAGTCCGGCATGAGGAGAAGATCACGGTCTATGTCTCATCCGACGAGTTGATCGCTTTGGAGAATGCCCGTCTGACCCTACGGAAGGCCGGGATTGGGGTGGATCGCGGGCGGATTGTGCGCGCCGCCATCGCGGCTGCTCTTTCCGATCTGGAGGAAAAGGGTTCCCAGTCCGATTTGGTGACCAGATTGGGCGCCTTGTGACCCAAGCCGCGCCTGTCGTCGCGGCGTTGGAGCCGTCGGCCCCGGTCGGCGTCGACGAGACCGTCGCGGCCTCGTCCGAGCGGGCTGGTGGCTTCTCCGTCATGTTGGACAACTTTGAAGGCCCCTTCGACCTTCTGCTCTCCTTGATCGCGAAACACAAGCTGGACATCACCGAAATCGCCTTGTCCCAGGTCACCGATGAGTTCGTCGCCTACATCAAGGCGCAGGGACCCGATTGGGATCTCGACCAGGCCAGTGGTTTCTTGGTCGTCGCCGCCACCTTGTTGGATATGAAGACCGCTCGTTTGCTGCCTCATGGAGAGGTCGACGACGAGGAGGACCTGGTTCTGCTGGAGGCTCGTGACCTGCTGTTCGCGCGCTTGCTCCAGTATCGTGCCTTCAAGCAGGTGGCGGCCTGGATTGAATCGGTGCTGGTGGACCAAGGTCGGCGCTGGCCTCGTCCGGGCGGTTTGGAAGAGCAGTTCGTGTCATTGTTGCCCGAGGTTGAACTCGGTCTCACCGCCCAACAGTTCGCAGATGTGGCGATCCAGGCGATGACGCCCAAGGCCCAGGCCGAAGTCTTCATCGAGCATGTCTACATTCCGGTGGTCTCGGTTTCGGAACAGGCGAACGTGCTGGCGGATCGGCTCCAGCGCGGCATGACGGCCACCTTCCGCGCCTTGATCGGGGACGCGGGGTCGACCTTGGTCGTGGTGGCACGCTTCCTGGCTGTGCTTGAGCTCTATCGCCGCGACCTGGTGGTCCTGGACCAACTTGATCCGCTGTCTGACCTGGTGATTCGATGGGTCGGCGGTGATCAGGACGAGCTTGTCGTAGCCGACGAGTATGATCAGGCGTCCGCTGGTGTCGGCGAACCAGACGAGGTGATCAGTGAGCTTGGTCGAGAAGGGGTCTGATATGGATAAGGATGACGCTGCGATGTTGGACGCCCAACTGGAGGCCTTGCTGATCTTGGCGACCGAGCCCCTGTCAGAGGCCGAGCTGGCGACGACGGTCGAGGTCCCGGTCGACGAGGTCGCGGCTGGGCTTCGACGACTGGCCGACTTCTATGATGGCAGCGGCCGCGGCTTCGAGTTGCGTCACGTCGGCGCGGGCTGGCGCTACTACACCCGTCCCGAACACGCCGATGTCATCGCTCGCAGTGTGCTGGAGGGTCGGGGTGCCTCTTTGTCCCAGGCGAGTTTGGAGACCCTGGCAGTGATCGCCTATCTCCAGCCGATTTCGCGCAGTCGCATCGCCGCTGTTCGTGGGGTCAATGTCGATGGAGTGGTGCGTACCCTGATCGCCCGGAACTTGGTGCACGAGGTCGACAAGGATGAGGCGAGCGGGGCAGGGTTGCTGGGCACGACATCCTACTTTTTGGAGCGCATGGGGCTGACCGACGTGACCGATCTGCCACCTTTGGCTCCCAACCTGCCGGACGCCGCCGCTTTGGATGACGAGTTGCGACGCCTGGCCGACCAACCCACCCCAGTCGACCCGAGCGAAGAACCGGCGCCGACCACGAACGAGGAGAACAGGCGATGACCAATCATGACAAGGCGATGGACATGGACCAACCGGACGGGGTGCGCCTCCAGAAGGTCATCGCCGCAGCCGGGTTGGCGTCGCGGCGCGTCGCCGAAGAGATGATCGCTGACGGGCGCGTCGAAGTCAACGGTCATGTCGTCTCCGAGCAGGGCCGTCGGGTCGATCCGACCCACGACGTCATCCGGGTCGATGGTTCCCGTCTGCCACCGCAACGACACCATGTCTACCTCGCCCTCAACAAGCCGCGTGGCGTGGTCTCCACCTTGGACGACCCACAGGATCGACCCACCTTGGCACAGTTCATCCCCCGCAAAGCCGGGCGACTGTTCCACGTCGGCCGGCTCGACACGGACACCGAGGGCCTGATCGTCTTGACCAACGACGGTGATTTCGCTCAGCGCCTCAGCCATCCTTCGTTCGAGATCGACAAAATGTACATGGTCGAGACCGAGGGCGTGATGGACACCCCCGACCTCAAGCGCTTGAGCAAGGGAGTCATGCTCGACGATGGTTTCATCAAGCCTGACAAGGTGAAAGTCCTGTCTCGCGCAGGCGGGCGCACCTTGGTGGAGTTGACCTTGCACTCTGGGCGCAACCGAGTGGTGCGTCGAATGATGGACATCGTTGGATTCCCGGTGCGGCGGTTGGCCAGGGTGCGGATCGGGCCGATTCGCTTGGGCAACCTTCCCACAGGCACGACTCGTGAGCTGACTGGGGCCGAGATTGGGGCCCTCTACGATCAAGCCGGGATGTGAGCGCGCATGCGCGCACGAGTTGTGTCTAGATTTGACAGTGGGTGCTTGTACACTATGACGGTGTGCGTCTTTACGGCGCGAAAGAAGAAAGCTGGGTGGCGGTATGACGCGAGTGAGACTGGTCCGACTGATCGGGTGCGCAGTGGCTGTGGGGGTGACATTGGCCATGGCGTCGTGTGGCACTCCGAGCGCGACCGATTCGGCCTCGCCCGACTCGACTGTTCAGACCACGCCGTCCGCTTCAGCGTCGGACCCTGCGGCGACCGCCTTGCCGACCGATGGGACTTCGACCACGCCGACACCCACGCCGACGGTGATGGTCAGTCAGCCGCCCGCGTCCAGCACCATGGACGGTGTCGAAGCCACCGGCGGGTTCGGTGACGTTCCGACAGTGACCGTCCCATCGCCGTGGGCGATCGACAGGACTCAGACCAAGATTCTGGTTCAGGGTGATGGGCCGACTGTCAGTGACACTGGCTATGTCCAGGTCAACTATCTCGGCGTCGACGCACGCACTGGAGCGACCTTCGATGACTCCTACGCCCGCGGAACCGCCAGCCTGTTCTCTTTGTCCGGTGTCGTGCCTGGTTTCCAGAAGGGTTTGGCCGGTCAGAAAGTCGGCACCCGCCTGATCATCGCCATGCCTGGCGCTGACGGCTACGACGCCAACGGGGGCAAATCTGACGCCGGGATCGCGCTGGGCGACACTCTCGTCTTCGTCGTCGACATCCTTCAGGCCCAGTTCACCGAACCGACCGGAGCGACCCAGGTCGTCACTGACTCGAGTCTGCCCAAGGTGTCCGATGATCTGGCCGCACCGACGGTGACGATCGCGACCACCGAC
>JAITVA010000002.1 GCA_031286045.1 Propionibacteriaceae bacterium
TCCGGGATCGCTGCGCTTGGTCCAGGCCCTCGCCCAAGCCGGCCTGCCCATGGCTGTGGTCTCGGCGTCCAACAACGCACACCAGGTTCTGGAATCCGCTGGGCTCGTCGAATTCTTTCCTGTCATCGTCGACGGTCACCAGGCGCAGGCCGAAGGTCTGGCGGGCAAACCAGCGCCCGACACCTACCTCGCCGCCGCCCGCCAGCTCGGGGCCGATCCTGCCAGGACCGCCGTGGTGGAGGACGCCCTCGGCGGGGTGTCCGCTGGCCGAGCCGGTGGATTCTCCCCCGTCATCGGGGTCGACCGAGGCGCCGGGGGGCCCGCGCTGATCGCCCATGGCGCCACCCTCGTGGTCGACGACTTGGACCAACTGCTCCTCGACCCACCAAGGACTGAGCTGCCGGCGGAAGGTCCCGGTCCCATCGTGGGACGGGAAAACCCGCCATTGTCGGACCAGCTACCGGCGGGCTGGCCAACCCCGACCGTGGGAGCCGAAGATGGGCAATCTTCGGATGAGGAGGACTGACGTGATCATCGAACCGTGGGCCCTGATCGACCACAGGCCCGACTCCTCCCCAACCGCGCGGACCCTCTTCAACCTCTCCAATGGGCGTCTCGGCCTGCGCGGCGCTCTGGAGGAGGACAGGGACATCGCCGACCAGGGCTTTGTCAACGGCTTCCACGAGACCTGGCCCATCACCTATCCCGAAGACGCCTACGGCCTCGCCCGTGTCGGCCAGACCATCCAGCCTGTGCCCAATCCGACCGCTTTTCAGCTGGTGGTCGATGGTGAGGTTTTCGACCCACACCACAGCCGCATTGATGGCTTCGAACGGCGACTCGACTACCGCAGCGGCCAGTTGACCAGACGACTGACCTGGCACACCGACGCCGGTGCCACAGTCAGAATCGAGTCAGCCCGACTAGTCAGTATGGTCGAACCGGGAGCAGCGGGGTTGAGGTACCAGGTCAGCGTGGACCGGGCCTGCCGCCTTGACCTGACCAGCTACCTCACCCTGCCCAGGACCAGCCATGAAGACGGGACGCTCGACCCACGTCGGGGCACCCAGGTGTCCGATCCGCTCGTCGTCATCGACAGTGGCGTCACCCCCGGCCTGCATGCCACCATCGCCACCCGACGGGCCGGTCAGACCATGACCTGCGTCATGGCGCATGAGATCGACCGTCCTGCGCTGGGGTCATGCCTGGGCAGACCACTCGCCGACCTTGAGCAGGGCGCCACCGACGCACACAACCTGGACGGCCAAGCGACCGACACGTGCGCCGACGACCTGAGCCAAACGACTGCTGCGAGCGGGAGCGCCGGTCAGGCGCCCGGTCCCCGCTCTGTCGGCGAGACGGGTGACCGGCTCAGTCGCACCGTCAGCGCAGACCTGGCCGCTGGACAGGACTGCACCCTGACTGTGCTGGCCTGTTTCGACCCCGACGCCGAGCGCGCCTGGAGCGGCCTGGACCGACTGCAGCGACGCGGCTGGGACGACCTAGCGGCGGCCCAGGCCGACTACCTCGACCACTGGTGGCGGTCGGCCGATGTGACGGTCGACTCCACCGATCCCGCCGTTCAGGGCACGATTCGTTGGAACCTCTTTCAGGTTCTTCAAGCCTCCGCTTGTGCGCAGGGCGCCTCGATCGCCGCCAAGGGAGTGTCCGGCTCTGGTTACGACGGCCACTACTTCTGGGACTGCGAGTCGATGGTGCTGCCCGCCCTCGTCCACACCGCGCCAACCATCGCCCGTCGAATCCTCGCCTTCCGACATGCCACTCTTCCCCAAGCACTGGAACGAGCCCGCGAACTGTCACTCAAAGGGGCCGCCTTTCCCTGGCGCACCATCAATGGACAGGAAGCCTCTGCGTTTTTTGAAGCCGGGACGGCCCAGTTCCACATCAATGCTGACATCACCTACGCTGTCAACCGCTATCTGAGAGCCACCAACGACGAGGATTACGCCGCCGGTGAAGGCATCGACCTGCTGGTCCAGACCGCTCGACTGTGGGCTGACCTCGGTTTCTTCGGTCGCGACGAGCACTTCCACATCCATGGAGTGACCGGTCCCGACGAGTACTCAGCCTTGGTCGACGACAATCTCTACACCAATGTCATGGCGCGAACCAACCTCGAGTTGGCCGACCACTGGCTGGCCCACTTGGCTGAGAACCAGCCAGACGCACACACTCGGGCCATCACCAGACTGGGTGTCACCGACGATGAGCGGGAGGTCTGGCGACGGGCAGCCGCCGCCATGGCCATGCCCTTCGACCCCGACTTGGGCGTTCACGGCCAGGACGCCCACTTCTTGGAACACGAGATCTGGGACTTCCAAGGCACACCGCCACAAAACCACCCCCTGCTACTCCACTACCATCCGTTGACCATCTACCGCCACCAGGTGCTCAAACAAGCTGACACCGTCTTGGCCGAGCTCAACCGGCCCGACCTCTTCTCCCCCGAACAGAAACTCGCTGACTTCGACTATTACGACCCGCTCACCAGTGGCGACTCCACCTTGTCCGCCTCAGCGCAATCCATCATGGCAGCCGAGGTCGGTCACATGGACCTCGCCGAGTCGTACTTCCTGAAGGCCTTGGCCACCGATCTCGACGACTCCCACGCCAATGCCGCCGACGGTGTCCACGTCGCCTCAGCCGGCGCCATCTGGTCAACTCTGACCATGGGATTCGGCGGTCTGCGCGACTGGAAGGGGCTACGACTCGACCCCCACCTGCCGCCAAGCTGGAGTCGTCTGCGCTTTCGTCTGAGGATCGCCACCGCTGTGCTGGAGGTCGACATCACACACGACGATGTTGGGCTCACGCTGATCACTGCGAATCCAGACGCTCCGACCTGCTTGACTGTGCGCGACAGGCCGGTCAGTCTCACCGCCGACGCACCCTCGATCACCATCCGACTGACGCACTGACGCTCACCTGCCCCCAATCCCCAAGGCGGTCTGCTGGTGGATCCTCCCGGCCCCCGCATGGAGCCGGAAAACAGACGCCACTTTCGGACGTCATCCCGCGCGAGCACCACGTCAACACGGTCAAGGTCCGGAGCAGTCGAGACCAGCTCGACAATACACGAGGCCCCCGCGACCAGACATAGTCGCGGGGGCCTCGTGTCAGATCGAACGAATCAGATCTCGTAATCGTCGATCGGCAGCACCGAACCACCGGTGAAGCCCGTGTCATAGGCGTAGGTGTCGAAAGACATCGAGTACGCCTTGGCCTTGGCCTCCGGTGTCGGCTCGACCCGAATGTTGCGATACCGCTCCAGACCAGTGCCCGCCGGGATCAGCTTGCCCAAGATGACGTTCTCCTTCAGACCGACCAAGGTGTCGGACTTGCCCTGGATGGCGGCATCGGTCAAGACCTTGGTGGTCTCCTGGAAGGAGGCCGCCGACAGCCAGGACTCAGTCGCCAACGAGGCCTTCGTGATCCCCATCAAAACCGGACGGCCCTGAGCGGGGACGCCACTCTCGGCCAAAACCCGACGGTTCTCGGCCTCGAAGCTCGCCCGGTCGATCAGTTCGCCCGGCAAGAAGACCGTGTCGCCCGCCTCGATGACCGTGATACGGCGCAGCATCTGACGGATGATGATCTCGATGTGTTTGTCGTGGATCGGCGCGCCCTGAGTGCCATAGACCCGCTGAACCTCTTCCACCAGGTGCTCCTGAGCGGCTCTGACACCGCGGACCCGCAAGACGTCCTGGGGATCGATCGTGCCTGCCGTCAGCTGTTGACCAGCCTCGACGCGCATGCCATCTTCCAGGGAATGCACCTGACCGAGATCGTCCTCCCACTCGAGACGCACGCGACGCTCGACTGGGTAGACCAGATCCTCTTCACCGTCGTCTCGCACAACCACGATCTTGCGGGTGCGCTCCGAGTCGTCGAAGTGAACGACACCGGCGGCAGCGGCGATCGGCGCCTTGCCCTTGGGGGTACGAGCCTCGAAAAGCTCGACGACGCGAGGCAGACCCTGAGTGATGTCGTTACCCGCGACACCACCGGTGTGGAAGGTACGCATCGTCAACTGAGTCCCAGGCTCGCCGATCGACTGAGCAGCGATGATGCCGACAGCCTCACCCACGTCAACCACCTTGCCAGTCGCGAGCGAACGACCATAGCACTTGGCGCAGGTCCCAGCGGCTGCCTCACAGGTCAAGACCGAGCGGACCTTGATCTCAGCGACGCCGGCTCTGATCAACTGACCAGTCTCAGCGTCGCCGATGTCGGATCCAGCCGCCATGACCACCTCACCACTGTCATCTGTGGCATCCTCGGCGAGGACACGACCATAGACCGAAGTCTCAATGTTGGACACTGCGACGAGCTTGCCAGCCTTGTCGACCGCGATGGTCTTCATGATGCCTCGCTCGGTGCCGCAGTCCTCCTCGCGGATGATGACGTCTTGGGAGACATCGACCAGACGACGGGTCAGGTAGCCAGACTCAGCCGTTCGAAGAGCGGTGTCGGCCTGACCTTTACGACCACCATGGGTGGAGATGAAGTACTCCAACACCGACAAGCCTTCACGGAAGTTCGACTTGATCGGGCTGGCGATGATCTCGCCCTTCGGGTTGGCCACCAGGCCTCGCATGGCGGCGATCTGACGCATCTGCGTCATGTTGCCGCGGGCGCCGGAGTGCACCATCATGTAAATGGGGTTGTCCTTGGAGAAGTTGGCCTCCATCGCAGCGGTCAACTCGGCGGTGGCGTCGGTCCAGATCTGGATCAACTCCTGACGCCGCTCATCCTCTGTGACGGCGCCACGCTCATACAAGCGGTCGATCTTGGCAGCCTTCGCGTCATACCCGGCCAAGATCTCTGGCTTGGAGCCCGGGGTCTCGACGTCCGAGATGGACACGGTCACACCGGACTGGGTGGCCCACTTGAAACCGATGTCCTTCAGGTTGTCCAGCGTGTTGGCGACATCGATCTTGGAGTACCGCTCTGCCAAATCGTTGATGATCTGACCGGACTGTTTCTTGCCGACCACCTCATTGATGTACGCATAGTCATCAGGCAGGGCTTGGTTGAACAAGGCGCGGCCCAAGGTGGTGTCGATGATGAAGGAACCATCGGCGTTGGCCTTGACACCACGGGGCGGGACGAACCCGGTCAGACGAATCTTCACCTTGGTGCCAATCAGGATCTCACGACGGTCGAAAGCCATCTGAGCCTCAGCCACCGAGGCAAAGGCCCTACCCTCACCGATCGAGCCTGGGCGGTCCAAGGTCAGGAAGTAATGCCCGATGACCATGTCCTGGTTCGGCATGGTGACAGGGCGACCATCGGCCGGCTTCAGAATGTTGTTGGTCGACAACATCAGAATTCGCGCTTCTGCTTGAGCCTCAGCCGACAAGGGCAGATGGATGGCCATCTGGTCGCCGTCGAAGTCAGCGTTGAAGGCTGTGCAGACCAAGGGGTGCAACTGCAGGGCCTTGCCCTCGATCAGCTGCGGCTCGAAGGCCTGGATGCCCAAACGGTGCAGGGTTGGCGCACGGTTCAACAGCACGGGATGCTCAGCGATGACCTCTTCCAGCACCTCCCACACGACCGGACGTTGACGCTCGACCAGCCGCTTGGCCGCCTTGACGTTCTGGGCGTGATTGAGGTCGTCCAGGCGCTTCATGACGAAGGGTTTGAACAACTCCAGCGCCATCGTCTTCGGCACACCACACTGGTGCAGCTTCAACTGAGGTCCGACCACGATGACCGAACGACCGGAATAATCGACACGCTTGCCCAACAGGTTCTGGCGGAACCGGCCCTGCTTGCCCTTGAGCATGTCAGAGATGGACTTCAGCGGACGGTTGCCCGGACCAGTCACCGGACGGCCACGGCGACCATTGTCGAACAAGGAGTCGACAGCCTCTTGGAGCATGCGCTTCTCATTGTTGACGATGATCTCAGGCGCGCCCAAGTCCAACAGTCTCTTCAGACGGTTGTTACGGTTGATGACACGACGGTAAAGGTCGTTAAGGTCCGACGTCGCGAAACGGCCGCCATCCAACTGGACCATCGGGCGCAGATCCGGAGGAATCACCGGAACAGCCTCCAAGACCATACCCAAGGGAGAGTTTCCGGTGCTCAGGAAAGCGGAGACCACCTTGAGCCGTTTCAGCGCACGAGTTTTGCGCTGGCCCTTGCCGGTGGTGATGATCTCGCGCAGCTTCTCAGCCTCGGCGTCCAGGTCGAACTTCTCCAGTCGAGCCCGGATCGCCTCAGCGCCCATCGAACCCTTGAAGTACCTGCCGAAACGATTGCGCATCTCGCGATAGAGGATCTCGTCGCCTTCGAGGTCTTGGACCTTGAGACTGGTGAATCGATCCCACACGGCCTGCAACCTGGCGAGATCGCGCTCGGAGCGGTCGCGCAGGGCTTTGACTTCCTTCTCGCCGGAGTCGCGCACGCGCTTCTTGACCTCGGACTTGGCGCCCTCGGCCTCCATCTGGGCAAGATCCTGCTCAAGCTTGGTCAGACGGGCGTTGATGTCGGCGTCACGCTTGTTCTCGATCTGCTTGCGCTCAGTTTCGACGCGAGCCGACAAAGTCGTCAGATCGCGATGACGAGCCTCCTCATCGACCTCGGTGATCATGTAGGCGGCGAAGTAGATGACCTTCTCAAGGTCCTTCGGCGCGATGTCCAGCAGGTAGCCCAACCTGGACGGCACCCCCTTGAAGTACCAAATGTGAGTCACAGGAGTGGCCAACTCGATGTGGCCCATGCGCTCACGGCGCACCTTGGCACGAGTCACCTCGACACCGCAACGCTCACAGACGATGCCCTTGAAGCGCACCCGCTTGT
Source organism: Propionibacteriaceae bacterium (assembly GCA_031286045.1). Classification (GTDB taxonomy): domain Bacteria; phylum Actinomycetota; class Actinomycetes; order Propionibacteriales; family Propionibacteriaceae; genus WQYJ01. The sequence goes on from JAITVA010000002.1 coordinate 6,829, forward strand.
ACTTGCCGCAGAAGCACTCCCAGTCCCTGGTGGGACCGAAGATCTTCTCACAGAACAAACCATCGCGCTCGGGTTTGAGCGTGCGGTAATTGATGGTTTCTGGCTTCTTGACCTCACCGTGGCTCCAGGTGCGGATCTGATCCGCCGTCGCCAAACCGATGCGCAGTTCGTCATAGAAGTTAGTGTCCAGCACAGTCATTCGCTTTCTTCTGTATGTGACTATAAGACTAGTTTTGAGGTTCAGTCATGGACTGACTGATCAAACCTCTTCAATGGCGAACGTGTCAACGCCCGGACGCCTGGACAGATCGATGCCGAAGTCCTCCGACACCCGGAAATCATCCTCAGTGTCCTTCAAGTCGATGATCTGGCCGTCCGACGACAAAACCTCGACATTCAAACAGAGCGACTGCATCTCCTTGACCAGGACCTTGAAGGACTCGGGGATGCCTGGCTCAGGGATGTTCTCACCCTTGACGATGGCCTCATAGACCTTCACCCGACCGGTGACGTCGTCAGACTTGATGGTGAGCAACTCCTGCAAGGCCCAAGCGGCGCCATAAGCCTCCAGCGCCCACACTTCCATCTCACCGAAACGCTGGCCACCGAACTGAGCCTTGCCACCCAAGGGCTGCTGGGTGATCATGGAGACCGGACCAGTCGAACGGGCGTGGATCTTGTCGTCGACCAAGTGGTGCAGCTTCAGCATGTACATATAGCCGACACCGATCGGCTCAGGGTAAGGCTCGCCGCTACGACCATCGAACAGCATCGCTTTACCACCAGAGTTGACCATGCGCTCACCGTCACGGTTGGGCAGAACATGGGACAGCAGGCCGGTGATCTCGTCCTCGTGGGCGCCATCGAACACCGGAGTGGCGACGTGCTGATCAGAATCGACCCGGTCGAGACCGGCTGCGTGGAGGTATTTCGCCCACGACTCGTCGACGCCGGTCACATCCCAGCCAGACTTCGCCACCCAGCCGAGGTGGTTCTCCAGCACCTGACCGACGTTCATACGAGACGGAACGCCCATCGGGTTGAGGATGATGTCGACCGGAGTGCCGTCAGCCAAGAAAGGCATGTCTTCCTGCGGCAGAATCTTAGAGATGACACCCTTGTTGCCGTGACGACCGGCCATCTTGTCACCAACAGAGATCTTGCGCTTCTGTGCGACATACACCCGCACCATTTGATTGACACCGGGAGACAACTCGTCGCCCTCGGCCACATCGAACAGACGCACACCGATGACCGTGCCGGTCTCACCGTGAGGCACCTTCATCGAAGTGTCACGGACCTCACGGGCCTTCTCACCGAAGATCGCACGCAACAGCCGCTCCTCCGGGGTCAACTCCGTCTCGCCCTTGGGGGTGACTTTGCCAACCAGGATGTCGCCAGTTCCGACCTCGGCGCCGATACGCACGATGCCACGCTCGTCAAGGTTGGCCAAGGCCTCGTCCGAAGCGTTCGGAATGTCACGAGTGATCTCCTCAGGCCCCAACTTGGTGTCACGGGCGTCAACCTCGTGCTCTTCGATGTGGATACTGGTCAAAATGTCTTCTTGGACCATGCGCTCGGACAAGATGATGGCGTCCTCGTAGTTCAAACCTTCCCAAGGCATGAAGGCCACCAGCAGGTTGCGGCCCAGGGCCATCTCACCCTGATCGGTGCAGGCGCCGTCAGCCAAGGGAGTGCCAAGTTCGACATGCTCGCCCTCGTGCACCAAGGGACGCTGGTTGATGCAGGTCGCCTGGTTGGAACGCATGAACTTCTTCAGCTTGTAAGCGGAGTAAGTGCCATCGTCGTTGGCGATCTCCACGATGTCAGCGGAGACCGAACGAACTGCCCCGGCCTTCTCCGCCAAAGTCACCTCGCCGCCGTCGACCGCGCCACGGTACTCCATGCCGGTGCCGACCAGCGGAGCTTCGTTACGAATCAGCGGCACGGCCTGCCTTTGCATGTTGGCGCCCATCAAGGCACGCGAGGCGTCGTCATGCTCCAAGAAGGGGATCAGGGCAGTCGCGACGGACACCATCTGACGCGGGGACACGTCCATGTACTGCACCTCATCCGGCAGCACCTGATCGACATCGTCCTTGATACGCACCAGAACGCGCTCCTCAGTGAAGCGGCCCTGATCGTCGATGGCGGCGTTCGCCTGCGCCACGATGTAACGATCCTCCTCGTCAGCGGTCAAATAGTCGACCTGATCGGTGACATGACCCTTCTCGCAGCGGCGATAGGGCGTCTCGATGAAGCCAAAGGCGTTGACGCGGGCGAACGACGCCAAGGACCCGATCAAGCCGATGTTCGGGCCCTCAGGAGTCTCAATCGGGCACATGCGACCGTAGTGGGACGGATGGACGTCTCGCACTTCCATGCCGGCGCGATCACGGCTCAGACCGCCAGGACCCAGAGCCGACAAACGACGCTTGTGCGTCATGACAGACACTGGGTTGGTCTGATCCATGAACTGGGAAGCCTGCGAAGTGCCGAAGAACTCCCGCAGAGCCGCCACGACCGGACGGATGTTGATCAGGGTCTGAGGCGTGATGGCCTCGATGTCCTGCGTCGTCATCCGGTCACGCACCACCCGCTCCATACGGGACAGACCGGTGCGTAGCTGATTCTGGATCAACTCACCTGGAGTACGGACGCGACGGTTGCCAAAATGATCGATGTCGTCGGTCTCGACGGTCAGACCGTCGTATTCCTCGCGCCCCTCGTGCATGGCGCACAGATAGCGCAAAGCAGCGGTGATGTCTTCCTTGGTCAGGACCTGAGTGTCCATAGGAACCGACAAACCAAGCTTCTTGTTGATCTTGTAGCGGCCGACTTTAGCCAGGTCATAGCGCTTGTGGTTGAAGTAATACCCGTCGATCAAGGACTTGGCGGCATCACGAGCCGGTGGCTCACCAGGACGCAACTTCCGGTAGATATCGAGCAGAGCCTCATCCTCGGTATGGACATGGTCCTTCTCCAAGGTGAGCCGCATCGACTCGAAGTCAGAGAATGTCTCCAGAATCTCGTCCTCAGTCCAACCGAGGGCCTTGAGGAAGACGGTGACAGACTGCTTGCGCTTGCGATCCAGACGAACACCGACGGTGTCACGCTTGTCGATCTCAAACTCCAACCAGGCGCCTCTCGACGGAATCACCTTGGTGGTATAGATGTCTTTGTCAGAGGTCTTGTCCGGCGTGACATCGAAGTACACACCAGGGGAACGCACCAGCTGAGAGACGACGACGCGCTGGGTGCCGTTGATGATGAAGGTCGCATCGGGAGTCATGAGCGGAAAGTCGCCCATGAAAACGGTCTGCTCCTTCAACTCGCCAGTCTCGTTGTTCATGAACTCGGCCTTGACATAGAGCGGCGCGCAATAGGTGGCGTCGCGCTCCAAGCACTCGGCGATGGGATACTTCGCGTCCTCGAAACGAGGCTCCCGGAAAGACAATGACATCATTCCGCCAAAGTCCTCAATCGGCGAAATCTCTTCAAAGACCTCGTCCAAGCCAGATTTTGGATTGATGTCCGATCTGCCCTCATCCATCGACGCGGCCACCTTCGCCCGCCACTTGTCGGAGCCGATCAACCACTCGAAAGAATCCTTCTGCAAATCCAACAGGTTGGGGACTTCCAACGGTTCATGGATCTTCGCGAACGAGATTCGATCAGTACCAGAAATGATGTGGGTATTCTTTGCGCTACGCAGGGCGGCCAAGATAGGTCCTTCCAGAACTCGCCAGGTGATTAGTCGCGGAATTCACCGTCCATAAGCAGCACGGCAGAATACACGCGAAGGCAAAGTACGACAATACCATCAAAACACACGGGATGCAAACCCGGACACTATTCTTGTGAACCAACCCTGGCTCACTCGACGAGTATAGCGCGCCGGACCAAGGCCCGCTCAGCCCGAAGATGGCTCCAGCGCCATCACCCGCTCACCCTTGCCCCCCCAAAAAAAACCGCCCACGGTGGTGGCCCCCCAAACGGGACGGCCACCACCGCATGCGAAAGCGTCACTTAACGGTGACAGTGGCGCCAGCCGACTCCAGCTGCTCCTTAGCCTTGTCAGCAGTCTCCTTGTTGACCTTCTCAAGGACGGGCTTCGGAGCGGCCTCGACCAGATCCTTGGCCTCCTTCAGACCGAGGTTGGTGAGCGCGCGCACCTCCTTGATGACCTGAATCTTCTTGTCGCCGCCAGCCTCAAGGATGACGTCGAACTCGGTCTTCTCTTCAGCGGCATCGGCCGGGGCAGCGCCACCGGCGGCAGGCGCCGCAGCGACGGCCACCGGAGCGGCGGCAGTCACGCCGAACGTGTCTTCGAACAACTTCACGAACTCAGACAGTTCGATCAGCGTCATTTCCTTGAATGCGTCGAGGAGTTCCTCGTTGCTGAGCTTCGCCATAATTGGCATTCCTTCCTATTCTGCGGCAGCTTCTGCCGGTGTTTCGTCGGCAGCATCCGCTGCTGGGGTTGAGACCGAAGCCTCGGTGTCCGCTTGCGCGGTTGGTGCACTGGCGCCAGCACCACCGATGAGGGTGGGGTTGGTTTGGGCAGCGTCGTGCAGTGCGCCCATCGCCCGAGCCGCCTGGTTGAGCGGAGCGGCGAAGAGGTACACAGCTTTGGACAGACTGGCGTTCATGGCGCCAGCCAACTTGGCCAACAGCACCTCGCGGGATTCGAGGTCTGCCAGCTTCTTGACCGTGTCGGCGTCGAGGACCTTGCCGTCCATGTAGCCGCCCTTGATCACCAGCGCAGGATTCTCCCGGGCGAAGTTCTTGATGCCCTTCGCCACAGAGGCGACATCCCCTGTGATGAAGGCGATCGCGGTTGGCCCGTTCAACTGGTCGTCGAGTCCCTCGACACCAGCCTGGTGGGCTGCGATCTTCGTCAGCGTGTTCTTCGCCACGGCGTAGGTGGCGTCATCCCCGAGGGAACGACGCAGTGTTTTGAGCGCCTTGACCGTGAGGCCACGGTACTCGGTCAGGACAGTCGCTGACGCAGAACTGAACTTGTCACTCAGTTCCTTGACAGTGGCTTCCTTGTCTGGCCTCGCCATGAGGTCTCCTTCCTGCTTGATGCCGACCCCAAGTCACAGCACAAGAAAGAGAAAAACCCCGGCACGCGCAAGCGAACCAGGGCGAATATCACGCTCAGTCTCACCTGCGCGGGCCAACCATAATGGTTCTTCGATTAGCGTGAACTAACGACCTGCGGTCTTCGGCACCGAGAACTATACCATAGGCATCTGACTCAACGCGTTGGCGTACTGCCGTAAGCCAGAGTTGATCAGACGGACGATGAACACCCAGGCGACCACGATCAAGGCGGCCATCAGGGCGAATGACACCACTTGCGACGGCACCACGAAGGCGATGAAGTCCCACATCGTGTGCAACAGGAAGGGCACACAGAACAAGGCCAGGAACCTGCCCCAACTCATGGTCCTCAGACTGATCACGGTCGCCCCCGGTCGCTGCGCCAGCATGATAGCCGCGCCCAGGATAGCGGCCCAGACGACGTGGCCACCCAAGGACAGCACGCCGCGAGTGGCCAAAGTCCACTCCAGATCACCTTGAATCCACCCCGACGTGCCGTAACCCATCGTCTCGAAGACTGCGAAGCCGGTGCCCACGACCGCCCCGATGAGCAAGCCGTTGGAGACCAGGCAACCGGACAGCCGACGCATCAGCACGAAGACCGTCATGGCTTTGGCCAACTCCTCGGTGAAGCCGATGAGAGCGGCAGCTACGAAAGCGGTGCCGTAGTTGAACGTCTCAGCGCTCAGAAACGAGCTGGTCATCGCAGAGACAATGAATGTGAGAAGAATCGACAAGGCCCCGCCGATGAAGAACATGCGGATGACATCGAACAGGCTGACATTGCGGGCCTGGTTGAACTCCCAGAAGAACACCATGACCGTCGCTGGAATCGTCAGGGCGCCGGTGAAGATCACTCCGGGGATGACGTTGCCGCTGTTGTCAGCGAAAATCAGCATGCACAGCCACAGCAGCAAGAAGGCGCTCAAGAGGACCACGAAGACACGGGCGTACAACCAGGGCAGCCGCCAGCGACGGTCGCTCAGCGCGGCCTGGGTTCCTGAGTACATCAGAATGTCCATATCGGCGCGGCTGTGGCGTTTGAAGGTGTCGCGAAACAGGTCACGGAAATGGACGATGGCCTCGCCATTGAACCCAGTCATCGAATCGAAGGCTCGCTGCACACCCATCTTGCCTTGCTGGAGGTACCCTGACGCGGGCGACGCGGCCGCTGGTTGCGAGACAACCATGCCCTGCCCCGCCATCCGAATCCCCTGGGCGGTCGCGTCGCCGCGGCTCGCCATCCAGTCGATCAGACCGGGATAAGCCCCCGGATGGGTCGCCACGCTTGGCCACAAGTCCGGGTACACCGTCGCTATCTGAGCCAAGACGTCAGCGGAGGTGCGCGCGTCGGCTAGGGCCCCCACTGCGGTCGCATGATCAATCACGGTTCCAGTCTAGAGGTCTCACACTGAGGCATCTGAGTCGTGCCTAGCCACCTGTCGGGATCTGTCCGTGGATGTGACAACGCCGCCGCGTCGGACCTGACGGCCAAACGCGGCGGCGTGAAGAAGTGATCAGGCTTCCGCAGCGGTCCGACGAGTCGGATCAATCTGGACTCCTGGACCCATGGTGGTCGACAAGGTGATCTTGCGGACGTAGCGGCCCTTCGAGGTGCTCGGCTTCAAGCGCAGGATCTCGTCGATGGCGGCGATGAGGTTGTCGAACAACTGTTCAGCGCTGAAGGAAGCCTTGCCGATGACAAAGCAGAGGTTCGAGTGGCGATCCGCCCGAAACTCGATACGTCCACCCTTGATGTCGGTGACGGCCTTGGCCACATCCATGGTGACGGTTCCGGTCTTAGGATTCGGCATCAAACCGCGCGGGCCGAGCACCCGGCCCAAGCGACCGACCTTTCCCATCATGTCCGGTGTCGCGACGACCGCGTCGAAGTCGAGGTAGCCGCCAGCCACCTTCTCAATCAACTCGTCGGCGCCGACCTCGTCGGCCCCGGCTGCCACCGCCGCATTGGCGTTCTCACCCGTGGCGAAGACGAGGACCCGAGCCGTCTTACCTGTGCCGTGAGGGAGATTGACTGTGCCGCGCACCATCTGGTCGGCTTTCCTGGGGTCGATGCCCAAACGCATGGCCACTTCGACCGTCTCGTCGAACTTGGCCGAGGCCATCTGTTTGACGGCTGCGATCGCCTCTGCTCCTGTGTACAACTTGTTGGGGTCGCGCTTCTCTTCGGCGGCGCGATAGGCCTTTCCGTGTTTCATGACTGGTTCCTTTCATTGAGCCATCGGCTGTGGATGGCTGTTGCCAGATGTGGTGTGGGGAACGGCACCCCTCCCACTGGTTCGGTCGTGTCCGAACCTTGGTGACGCGATGAACTCACGCCTTGGTGGGTTCACCTGCGACTGTCAGTCGCGGGTGAACGTCACTTGAGTCAGCTGACGGTCACACCCATGGAGCGAGCCGAGCCGGCGACGATCTTCATGGCGGCCTCGATGTCATTGGCATTGAGGTCAGGCATCTTAGTCTGAGCGATCTCGCGCACCTGGTCCTTGGTGATCGAACCAACCTTGGTGGTCAGCGGGTTGGCTGAACCGGACTTCAGACCGGCGGCCTTTTTGATCAACTCAGCGGCTGGCGGGGTCTTGGTGATGAATGTGAACGTGCGGTCCTCATAGATCGTGATCTCGACCGGGATCACGGTGCCACGCATGGCCTCTGTGGCAGCGTTGTACTGCTTGCAGAAATCCATGATGTTGACGCCGTGGGGGCCGAGGGCGGTGCCGACTGGCGGCGCCGGCGTGGCAGAACCAGCGTTCAAGGCAACCTTGACGATGGCCGCAACCTTCTTCTTGGCAGGCATTCGGGTCCTTTACCTTGTCTTCCTCGCGGACTTTCCACGAGGATCGCCACGGCTTGTCCAACCGCAGCAGCGCTCACCTGAACTTGTGAGCTTCATCCCTTGTCAGGGTTTGGATCAAAGCTTTTGAACTTGATCCAAAGTCAGGTCGACCGGCGTGTCGCGGCCCATGAACTCCAGGGTCGCCTTCAGTCGTGATGTGTGGGTGTTGATCTCGGTGATGGTCGCGTGGACGCCAGTGAACGGTCCATCGGTCAAAATGACCGAATCGCCGATCTGGAAGTCGACCAGCTCCACCTTCTTCTTGCGCGCAGGCTTGGCGCCTTCCTGCTCCGACTTGGCCGCCAGAGCCGACGGCAACATCATCTCAATGACCTCGTCCAGGCTCAGCGGCACGGGATCCTGCGCCCGACCGACGAAACCGGTGACAGACGGCGTGTGACGCACCGCCGACCAGGAGTCATCGGTCAATTCCATGCGCACCAGCACATAGCCGGGCAACACGGTGCGCGTGACCGTCTTCTTGGCGCCGTTGCGAATCTCCACCACGTCTTCGGTCGGAACGACCGTCTCGTAGATGAAGTCCTCCATGTTGAGGGTCTTCACACGCGAGTCGATGTTCTGCTTGACTCGTTTTTCCATGCCGGAATAGGTGTGGACGACGTACCAATCACCTGGCTGGCCAGCCAACTGCTCTCGCAACTCGGCCCGCGCGGCGTCAGCGTCATCATCCGAAGCCAGCGGCGCGACCGCCTCTTCAGTCTGCTCGTCATCATCAGCGCCGAAGTTCAACTGGATGTCGTCGATATCCTTCGGCTCGTCGCCACCACCAAGATCAAGATTGATCTGAAGGTCTTCCTCTTCGGGCGCCGTGTCACTGAGATCGAGATTCAGTTCGGCATCGTCAAACGTGGTCTCGTCGTCAGCCATTCCCTACTCCTCTCAGCCAAATAGTTTCAACATCAGCCAGCCGAAGAGCACATCGAGGCCGCCAATGAAAGCAATCATGAACACAACAAAAACCAGGACGACGAGGAAGTAGAGGAACAGTTGAGCGCTCGTCGGCCACGACACCTTTTTCAGTTCCTGAACGATTTGCCCGAAGAACACTGCGATAGTCGTCTTCTTCGGCTCGTCGGATTTCGTGGCCTCTGTCCGAGAGCGCGTCGGGCGGTTCTTCTTAGCCCCAGCCGCCGCACCTGCGGCGCCAGCCTCAGGCTCAGCGCCCGAAGCGGCTTTCTTCACCGGACGATGGCTCGCCACCGGCCTGGTCGACACCATCTCGTCAGCTTCAGTCTCAGCCTCATCCAGCTGATCCTCGTCGACGACATCGGCATCCGACTCATCGGACTGGCCAGTCGAACCATCAAGTTCTTCGGCTTCGTCATCGACGACGTCGAAGGTCTCAGGATTCGGCAAGTCCTCCTCAGCCAACTCCTCGCCACTGGGCACATCAAGATCAGGCTCAATCGTCGATTCGTCAGCATCAGCGGGCGTATAGCCATCATCCGACGCTGCTTGCGCTTCACCCGTCGGCGTCTGATCCGCCTGCGAGGCAGCGTCATCGGCGTTGATCGGGTCCTCCCCGGCTCCCACCGGCCCATCTGCCTTATTTGCAGCCACTGAACTTCCTTCTCTTCGGACCTGGACGGCCTTCTTGATCTGCCCTCCCCAGCAGGGCAAGAGGGACTCGAACCCCCAACCTGCGGTTTTGGAGACCGCTGCTCTACCAATTGAGCCATTGCCCTAAGTCGTTCAGCTGTCCTCGGGAAGGCATAGGACAGCCTAAGTCAAACGACCACGAACGACTAGTGTACGCCAACTGGCTCTTCAGGTCGAGCCGGGGCCACCAGCCTCAGACGTCAGCGGCGCAGACCTGTCACGGTCTGCCAGATGTGACATCACCGAGAATCAGGGGCGATGGGTCGGACATTTCGCCAATAGACAAAGCCCACAAGGGGGTTATTCGAGAAACGGTCAACGACCCATCGCCATAAACCATTCTACCGCTTCTCACGCTGATTGATCGTCGTCGTCCAGGGTTCCGGCGAACCGATGCGGCGGTGGGGAGGCCGTCGTATCGCTGGACGAGTGCACTGCCAATCAAAGCTGACATGCCGCGTAGACTGTCACCCCGACGTCGGGGGCCATCGACTGCGCGGGTGGACCGAAAGGGAGTGATGATGAACCGTATCAGTGAGGCCATCCAGTTAGCAGTGGAACGCCAAGATCTCAGCTATGCCATGGCTGAAGAGGTCATGGACGAGATCATGGACGGCCAAGCCACCGCTATCCAGATGGCCGCCTATTTGACCGCGATGAGCCTGAAAGGCGAAACCATCACGGAGATCACCGCCTCAGCGGCAGGGCTGCGCAAGCACTGCGTTCGTCTGCTCAACGACATGGCGGTGCTGGAGATCGTCGGCACTGGCGGCGACCACGCCAACTCCTTCAACATCTCAACCACCAGCGCCCTGGTCATCTCAGCGGCCGGGGTCCCCGTCGCCAAACACGGCAATCGCGCCGCCTCATCCCGCTCTGGCTCGGCCGACGTCCTCGAAGCCCTCGGCGTCAACATTGATGTGTCCGCGAAGAAGAGTCTGGAGACACTGTCGACGATCGGACTGTGTTTCCTCTACGCACAGAACTACCATCTCGCCATGAAGTACGTCTCCCCAGTACGACGCGAACTGGGGATCCGAACCATCTTCAACATCTTGGGGCCATTGGTCAATCCAGCCGGTGCGACCATGGAGCTGCTCGGCGTCTACGATGAGGACCTGGTCGAGCCGCTGGCCAAGGTGCTCCACAACCTCGGAGTGACCAACGCCATGGTGGTCCACGGACGCGACGGCCTCGACGAGATCTCCATGTGCGCGACGACCGCAGTGTGCGAGGTGCGCGGCGACGAGTTTCGGATGTACACCCTCGACCCCGTCAAATATGGTTTCGCCTTATGCTCGCCCAAGGACCTCGTCGGCGGGACGCCGTCTCAGAACGCAGACATCACACGGGCCATCGTGAACGGAGAAGTTGGACCGAAGACCGACGCCGTGGTGATGAACTCAGCGGCCGCCTTGTACCTGGCACGCGACGACCTGTCCTTGTCCGACGCCGTCCAAGTCGCCCTCGAGACGATCACCTCGGGCAAGGCCGCCGCTCAACTCGACGCCTTCATCCGATTGACCAACGACTGATCATGGGCGCCACATCACATCCCACGATCCTGGACACCCTGGCCGCTCAGGCTCGTCTCAGAGTCAGCGCCTCCCGTCGAGTGGTCGATCTCGATGAGATGGCCCAGTGGGCCCGAGCCAGTGACCCACCGATCGATTTCCCCTTCGAACGACAACTGGGATCGCCACAGCTCAGCTTCATCTGCGAAGCCAAGAAGGCTTCCCCCTCGAAAGGGCTGATCGCGCCTGATTTCGACTATCTGTCCATCGCCCATGACTACCAGACGGGTGGAGCGGCCGCCATCTCGGTGTTGACCGAACCCACCCACTTTCTCGGCTCTGACCGGTGCCTGGCTGAGATCGCCGCCAGCGTCGATCTGCCGGTGTTGCGCAAGGATTTCACCGTCGACGACTATCAGATCTTCCAGGCCAGGGCGCTGGGTGCTTCGGCGATCCTCCTCATCTGCGCGATCCTGACCGACGATGAGTTGAGACGCTTCCTAGATCTGGCCGACGAGCTGGGTTTGAGTGTTCTGACTGAGACCCACGACGCCGCAGAGATCAGGCGGGCTGTCAATGCCGGAGCACGCGTCATCGGCGTCAACAATCGTAGCTTGCACGACTTCAGCGTCGATTCGACCACTGCCGAACGCCTGCGCCGCCTGGTTCCGCCAGACCGGCTGTTCGTGTCCGAATCCGGGGTCATGTCCGTCGACGACGCCAAGGCTGCCGCCCAGATGGGAGCCGACGCTGTTTTGGTCGGCGAGTTCCTCATGCGATCCCGGGACCGAGCGGGGCTCCTGAGCCAGATGAGAACCGCCACGGCTGGGCCCGCCGAGCCGACCTTGGCCGCCCATGATGTGGCCGAGCAGCCGGCCCGCCGCCGACGAGTGACCCGTCCTCCCCTGGTCAAGATCTGTGGTCTGAGGCGCGAAGAAGATGTGGCCGTGATCAATCAGGCGCTTCCGACCTACGTCGGCCTCATCTTCCATCCCGCCAGCCGTCGCCATGTCGACCCGACCGTGGCACGGCGGCTGCGGGGTCTGCTCGACCCAGCGGTCGGCGTCGTCGGAGTCTTCGTCGACGCGGACATTGAGCACATCGCCGACCTGGCACGCGACAAGGTGATCTCCATGATCCAGTTGCATGGCGACGAAGACGCCCGCTACGTCGGCGACCTGCGCTCGCGAGTCCCCCATCTCCCCATCATCAAGGCGGTACACGCCAGCAGTGCCGACCAGACCATCGCAGATGGCGACGTCGGCGCGGACTTCCTCCTGCTCGACGCCGCCACACCCGGATCGGGTCAGCGATTCGACTGGGGCGTCATCGACGAAGTGAGACGATCCGGCCGAATCCGCAGTCCCCTCTTTCTGGCGGGGGGGCTGGATCCGGGCAACGTCACCGAAGCCTGTCGCCATGGCGTCTTCGCCGTCGACGTCTCCAGCGGAGTCGAATCCGACGGGCACAAGGATCCTGCCAAAGTCCACGCCTTCATGCGCGCTGTCCGAGCCAGCGCGACACCTGGGAACGGCATATCCCTGCCTCAACCCGCATCACGAGAGGACCCCACG
>JAITVA010000052.1 GCA_031286045.1 Propionibacteriaceae bacterium
GGTGGGGGGGCGCGCCGCAAACCCGGGACCGCCCCACGACCCACCACACGACAATAAGGATTACATCATGAAGTACTACACCGACGCGACCAAGCTGACCGGCAACACCCCGCTGGTCCGCATCAACCACCTCTACCCCACCGCCCCGGCCCTCGTCTTGGCGAAACTGGAGTATTACAACCCGGCCAGCTCAGTGAAAGACCGTGTCGGTGTCGCCATCATCGACGCCGCTGAAGCTGCCGGGGCGCTCAAGCCTGGGGGCACCATCGTCGAGGGAACCTCAGGCAACACCGGCATAGCGTTGGCTTGGGTCGGCGCGGCCCGCGGTTACACGGTCATCCTCACCATGCCAGAGACCATGAGCCAGGAACGAAGAGACTTGTTGCGCGCCTTCGGGGCCCAACTGGTCCTCACCCCCGGCTCGGAGGGCATGGCCGGGGCAGTCAAGAAGGCCGAAGAGATTGTGGCCACCACTCCTGGAGCCATCATGGCGCGCCAGTTCGAGAATCCGGCCAACCCCCGCGCCCATCGTCAGACCACAGCCGAAGAAATCTGGGCTGACACCGATGGACAGGTTGATCTGGTCGTCGCTGGGATCGGCACGGGCGGCACCATCACCGGGGTCGGGCAAGAGCTCAAGCAACGCAAACCCAGTGTCACCATGATCGGGGTCGAGCCGGCCGAGTCGCCCCTGCTCACCCAGGGCCGCGCCGGTGGCCACAAGATCCAGGGCATCGGGGCCAACTTCGTGCCCGACATCCTCGACCAGACCGTCATCGACGAAGTCCTCGACATCGGTTCCGACACGGCCATCGAGTGGGCTCGGCGAGCCGCCACCGAGGAGGGGCTCTTCGTCGGCATCTCCGCTGGGGCCGCCTTGGCCGGCGCAGGTGAGATCGTCAATAGACCAGAAAGCGTTGGCAAGACTATAGTTGTCATCATTCCTGACGCCGGGGACCGCTACTTGTCCACCGGCCTGACCCCCCAACCGACGGAGGCTTGATGATCGACGACCGTGCCAGGTCCGACACCCAGCGCGGCCTCATCCGAACGGCCCTGAGCCGGATGGGCGAGGACCTGGCCACGGCCATGCGAGAAGACCCGGCGGCCACGTCAAAACTGCTGGTGTGCCTGATCTATCCAGGGATCCACGCCGTCTGGGCCTATCGCCTCGCGCACCTGATGTGGACCCGCTCGCTGCTGCTACGACCCTGGGCCCGTATCTTGTCACAGGCGGCCCGGTTCTTCACCGGCATCGAGATCCACCCCGGCGCCACCATCGGGCGGCGTTTCTTCATCGACCACGGCTTGGGTGTCGTCATCGGTGAGACAGCTGAGGTGGGCGACGATGTCTTGATGTACCACCAGGTCACGCTCGGTGGACGCTCACGCGGGCGGTTCAAGCGCCATCCCACCGTCGGCAATCGTGTCTTGTTGGGAGCAGGCGCCAAGTTGATCGGACCGATCAGGGTCGGTGACGACGCCAAGATCGGCGCCAACGCCCTCGTCGTGGACGACGTCCCGGCTGGCACCACGGTCATCGGCATTCCCGGCAAACGCAAGATCGGCAACGTCATCGCGTAGGCGACGCAAGACCGCCCATGTGAGCCGCCGCACTGCCAGCTGACGGATCTAGCATGTCGCAATCCTCGAGCGGGAACATTTCTGTCAGACATAGCAAGACGAGAGGGGACGCTCGCCCCTCTCGTCTTGTCACATCACCAGGACATGATCCTCAGCGCATGGAGCGCACGAACCCGGCCGCCTGGGCGGCCTCTTCAGAGTTGAACCACACTTCAGCGGTGGTGCGCCCGTAGCCTGAGGAATCTGGCAGGTGGTACTTCATCGAGCGTTCGTTGCCCTTGATGGTGTAGCCCTCAGGCGGATTGGGACCGACATAAGACCCCTCGCCGTAACCAGTCGCCGCCTCGTCCTTGCCGGACTCACTCGCATCAGCGGACTCTCCCGCCTCACCATCGGCCGCGGCGCCACTGGATCCCGACTCATCGTTCGACGCGGCCTCAGCCTCGGCCTGGCCAGCGTCGACAGGCTCATCGGTCTCGACCAGCACCTCGTCGATCTCGTAGTCGTCGTCTGGGTACACATAGGGCTCATCCGGCTCGTAGGCGGCCCAGTCTTCGCGGCTGCCGAGGAAGGTCCGCACGGCCACAACCAGAGCGCCGACGACCGCGCCGACCGCCAGGAAGGTGGCCAGCTTCTTTCCTCTGCTGGACTTGTGCGCCTTGACCAACTCGGTCTGCAAAGCCACCACTGAGTCGCCGCTGCGCTGATCCAACTGCGCCAAGAGTTGGCGCGCCTGGCCACCGCCAGGTGTGGCGGCCGCTTGATGCAAGGCCTCGACCAGCTTCGGCAGCAGGTCATTCTGCACTGTCCGCTGCGCCCGATCAACCGCTGGGGCGACCTTGCTCAAGGCCATGCTGAGGCCCGGTTCCATCCGTTCGACCGTGTCAGCCGCAAAACCAGCGGCATGCCGCTTGGCGTCACGAGCCGTGTCCCAAGCCGCATCGGCGACTGGAGCGAGTTTCTTCGCGGCGGTGTCGAGCAACGGAGTCACTTTCTCCACCACGTCATCCCAGGCTGCAGCGCCGCGCTCCACAGCGGCCCGCGCCTTGGCCGGAGCCGCTTCGAAGGTATCTTCCATACGAATCATCGTCGTCATCCTTAGAATTCGAACCCCACATGGAGTTGAGACTAGTTTAGTGCCAAGTATGACGAAAGATACCCCTATACGGCCCTGAACCTGCGTGTGTGCTATCCGGCGCCACGCCAGATGTCCAAGCTGACACCCTTGCGTTCGAGCCTAAGCGACTAAGCGACCGTGGCCTAGCTGACCGCTTCCACGCTTACTTCATGGCAGAATGAAGACGCGATGATCACGCCGAAACGAGTGCCCGATCCGCGGCGCTGGCGCTGATCCCATCGCATTCGAAGCGAAAGGCATGTTATGACACAAGCAATCCTCCATACCAACCACGGCGACATCGCCATCGATCTGTTCGACGATCAGGCGCCGGTGACGGTCGCCAACTTCGTCGGATTGGCCAATGGCACCAAGGAGTACACCGACTATGAGACCGGCCAGAAAACCACTGGCCACTTCTATGACGGTCTGATCTTCCACCGGGTGATCGACGGTTTCATGATCCAGGGCGGTGACCCGCGAGGCGATGGCCGCGGTGGCCCCGGCTACACCTTCCGCGACGAGTTCCACCCCGACTTGGTCTTCAACCGGCCCTACCTGCTGGCGATGGCCAACGCCGGGCCTGGCACCAACGGCTCCCAGTTCTTCATCACGGTCACCCCGACCCCCCATCTCAACCGTCGTCACACCATCTTCGGCGAGGTGACCGACAAGGCCAGCCAGGCCGTCGTCGACGAGATCGCCAAGGTCCCGACCGATCGTTCAGACCGCCCGGTCAATCCGGTCGTCATCGAGTCCGTCGAGATCAAGTAAGGTCTGCCGACCCGCTGATCTCCCACCAGGGGTGCGCTGAGTGATCAGCGCACCCCTGCTTTTTTCACTCTATTCACACATCGCGGCTTGTCTGTGGCGCTGTCAGGGGATTGTGCGCGCGTGGGGCGGTAGCGCAGACGGAGCGAAGCGTAGTCGTGAGCGAGCGCGCACGACCTCCGGACAGCACCACAGACCACCCAGTCACGCTTGTGTGTTCACTGGCCACCCCCACACCCCGTCGATGTCGAGCAGACGCACCCCCTCCAATTCCAACCACGAGGCGACCAATTCAGTCTCTTCGATCGACCCCGCAGGCATCCCCGCTACCTCGGGCGTGACAGTCTTCGCTGTTGCCAACACTGACTCGGCGACCCTTTGAGGATCGTCGCCGGGCAGCGCCACACTCGCCCCAGCCAATTGGCCGAACCGAATGACGTGGATCTCCCAACAGGGACCAACCGGTCTGGCCGCGACTATCTGCGGACATCGCGCCACGGCCCGCAGACGAGCCCCGCGACGCATCGCCCGCTCGAACTGACGCCACCGCTGAAGGACCTCTCCCGCCTCTTCGTAGCGATACTGGCTGGAAAGCTCCTGCATGGTCGTGTCGCAGGCATGCTTGACCGGTCGTGCGTCCCCGGCGAAACAATTCCTGACCTGATCGACCAGCCCGTCATAGCAGTGCAGACCCTCCAGCGTGCAGGGCGCGGGACAGACGCCCAACTCCGCCAAGGCACAGGGTTCACGCTGGCGTGACACCGACAACCGCTCGACGCAGCGCCGCAGTGGGAAGGCCTCATACACCGCCAACACCGCCTGATCTGCGCCCGCGCGACCGGGAAAGGGGCCACAGTAGCTGGCCTCGTCGAGGACATTCCGCACGATCGACAGTCGTGGCACAGGCTCGTCGGTCAGCTTGATCCAGGTGTGATGAGGCTGTTTGCTGCGCCGATTGTAGGGCGGTTGATGAGCGGTGATCAGCCGCAGCTCGACCACGGCGGCCTCCAAGGCGGTGTGGCACTCGACCGCCTCGACACCCGTGGCCAGCGCGACCATCTCATCCATGCGTCGGCGTGACTCGGCGGCGGTGAAATAGGTCGCCACTCGACGACGAATCCGCTTCGACGTTCCGACATAGAGAACGCTGCGGCCCCGATCAGAGTCACGGACGAAGAAATAGACGCCTGGCCCCTCCGGCAACCCGTCGGCCCAGGTTTTGCGTGAACGACGAGCCTTCGAGATCGTGTGGCTGAACTGAAGCAGATCTTCCAGGCTGCTGACCGACTGGTTGCCGACTCGCTCCAACAATCCATACAGCACGTCGACCGTCGCTCGAGCGTCATCCAGGGCCCGGTGAGACGGATCGACGGTGGTGGAGAAGTACTCGGCCAAGGTTCCCAAACGATAGTTGACAACCTCGTGACGAGGGATGACACGCCGAGCCAGACCGACCGTGTCGACCACGGTCAGGCTCGGCCAGTCATAACCCAAGGCGGCGGCGGCACGCAGGATGAACCCCATGTCAAAACGAGCATTGTGGGCAACCATGACGCAGTCGCGACAGAACTCCACCAGGGAGGCGAACACCTGGCGCAGATAGGGGGCCGAGACCACAGTCGCGTCGCTGATACCCGTCAACTTCGTGATGAAGTCCGGAATCGACACTCCCGGGTTGATCAAGGTCTGGAACTCACCGAGGACCTCGCCACCACGCACCTTGACTGCTCCAATCTCGGTGATGCGCGAGTCATTGGCCATTCCCGTGGTCTCAAGGTCGATGACACAGAAGGTCACCTCACGCAAGGACACATCCAACTCGTCGAGCGCCGGTTGATCCGTCCCCTGGTCAGCCTCATCCGGGTAGCGCGTCACCGCGTCGGACGCCTCGTCCGAACCGAACTCCTGCCGTGAAACCATGCGCACAACTGTAGACCAGGGGTCCGACAAAACCGTCGGGCGCTCAACCGAAGGGGCGAGTCATGAGGCTGGAGTTCTCATGACTCGAGGCGTCTAACTCCACAGTCGACATGCACGGCCACGGGTCGATCCCCCAACCAGACGAGACCCAATCAGACGATTGCGTGTCGCTTGTGCGTGAGTGATCGACATAACTGAGCAATCTTTAGCGGCTTGTGGGTCGGTTGTCACTGTGGGTCATAGTTATGTCGCCTCACAGTACAAACCGGTGACATAACTCAGCCAGAGTATGAGCTAAAGCCCCAATAGCCTCATACATTGCTCAGTTATGAACAGGTCGGGGCGTCCCTGTGGCGGGAGTCAACGATTGGTGAATCTTCATATGAGCCGCTTCCGGACCGTTCCGGTCCCATGGTGGGGGGAGAAAGTCGGCCACTTTCATATGAGCTACCGGCGGGCTGGCCAACCCCGACCGTGGGAGTCGAAGATGGGCAATCTTCGGACGAGCTTATGGCGGGTCATTCGACCCCACCGACGGGCGCCAGCATGGACTGCCCACCTCGAGTGAGCGGAAGGCTGGCACAATCATTAGACGGCGCCCCGGTGTGCGCTGCCACCATCCAAGCAAGACCCGTGACCAAGGGACAGCTGAGGGCAAAGCCGACATGCGCTCAGGCCAGCACCACGTGGGGGGTGAGGGTGATGGTGAGGTCGGGTTCCTTGGTGGGATCCGGATACAGGGCCGTCTCGAAGACGTCAGTGTCGCGCACCTTGAGTCCGGCGGCCGACAGGGCTTGGACAATCGCAGTGTTGTGATAGCTCGTATGGGGCGCCTGGGCGGCTGGCGTGTCGATCATGGCACTGAAGACAGTCGACGCGTGGGCCTCCCCCCCGCCGGGCACATGGGCGCTGACCGATGCGACGTTGGTGTAGGGGCGCGAGGGTGGGATCTTCGAGGTGATCGCGACGCACCAGGGTTGGGTGACAGTGGCGCCGGAAGGGTTTGCCCCAGGTTCTTGTAATACCTGGTCAGATAGTGTTTGCAAGCCGTGACGGCCGGACGGGTCAGGAGCGGGTCCGGCTGAGCAATCGCCGCCTGCGCCACCGGGATAGACCTCGACCGTGCTGGCCTCGGTGATGGTCTGCGCCCCATAACTGGAGTCCTCGGGCAGGGTGTAGGACAGGTCGAAGGACATGCCCGCCGACCCCATGGCGTAGCCCAGCACGTCGAAGCGCCAGATCAGCGGTGTGTGAGGAACTGCGGCGACGTCGTGTCCCGGCACCGCGACCGTCAGGCCCACTCCACCGGCCTTGCTCCCATCGGAGGCAGAGTAACGCACCGTGGGGTCGCTTTGATCCTTCACACCGAACATCACTCCACCCCGCTTGATCGGCGACGGAGTCACGCTCGATTGGGACTGCCACAGCGCGTGCGCCACTGAGGCGCCCCCGAGAATCAAGGCGACACCCAATCCGACGCACGCCACAGTCCGAAGGAGGGGCGCCGACACACGGCTCGACAAGGAGCGTGACTTCAAACAACCCTCCGACGAGGGCAAAGACCTGCCAGGCAGACCGCCATGCCTGGGCTGCCGGTCCGACAGCGCAACCCGACGAGCATGCCCGTCAACTCTTGGACGACCACCTTCACGGCGCGTGTCACCACTCGGCCCACCTGCGTGACGGGCATCCCGACTATCAATCTCATAGCCGCGCCGCCCGCGCCCGTCAGACTCGTGACGACCCCGATCTGTCCGGCTCATGGCTGACTCCCTCCGTCCGAAGGATCATCCAGGACTTGGCGAAGATCGACCGTCAATGCGCCCATCGCCCAGGTCGGCAGATCCGGCGATCCCGTCCCGCCGCTCCACTGCACCGTCCCGCCCATGGTCATGCGCACCACGACTGTCCATTCAGTGCTGCGGCCGCCGTCGTTTCCAGTCAGGCCTGGCACCGGGACCACATCCCCCAAGCCGGCCGTCTCGGCGTGCGGAGCGATCTTCTGACCGTTCACATCCTGCACGTAAAACCCCACGTCAACACCGGGCTGGGGAACATCGCTCCCGGCTGAACCGACCAGGAAACCCGCCTGGAGATTGTCGCCCAGCAAGGTCGCAGCCGCCGGTATGGACACTTCGTAGACGTCCCCTGGCTGAGCGATGATGTCTTCTGGACGGATGGGAGCACGCGATGTCGGTCTGCCGCCACCGGACACGACCTGACGCCAGGTCATGGCCCCGATCGTCAGCGACATGTCACCGGACTTGACCTGAGTCCCCTGGGCTGAGTCTTCGTCGGCCCAGCGGGCGTAAGTCACCCCACCGGCGACCAGGGCGCAAGCCGACAAAGCCGCTAGGACCGCGACCCGCCATGACCGCGCCAAACCCCGCGAACCACCCCGCGAACCGCCAGTATGAGCGGCCCATGACCCTCGCTCCGGCGATCCGCGACGTGCCACCGCCACGCCGACCGGACCGGCCAACTCTCTGCGAGCCGCGCCCATCATCGCCCACCTTCGGAAGCCGGACCGTTGGCCGCGAGCCGAACCGGGTTGGCGGCATACACCAGCGAGACGGATTGACCGGCTTCGAGGCGGGGCACCGTCCCGATGTCGCCGAGCACATCGTCGGTCACCACCACATCGGTCAGAACGGTCGCCATGTCGTCGGCGGAGGTGTTGTCGACTGTGAAGACGAACCAGACTGGTGTGCCGTCGTCGATGTGGGCGCCGGGACGCACCCGAGTTCCCGTGCCGGTCACACCGTCCACCGTGTTAGGCCCGCTGACATCGGTGTATGCGGCCTCTGTGATCCGGATCATGGGATTGTTGGCATACAATCGCGGACTGGCCGAGGGCACGATCAAACCGTCATAATTCGGATCAAGGGAGGTCACAGTGTGAGCGATCCGAGTGATAGTGTTGTCCGTCACCGGGCGCTCGGGAGCCGTCACCTTCACAGACACTGAACGTCGACCCACAGCCAAGATCGGGGCTGTCGGTGACACGACCAGGCCATGGTCGATCCCCACCTGATCCACTGTCGCCACGAACGCCAACTCACTAGTGGGGGCAGGTGCGGCCGGATCGATCTGAATGGCATAGTCCGTCCCCTCGGCGTCGCCCATGACGACGGGGAAGGCCGACGGGCTGACGGAGAGAGGATTGACGTACTTCACGGTGTTGTCCGTGGACGCCGCCGCTCCGATCGGCAGGGCGGTCCCATCCGCCGAGACAAAGGCCTGGGGGTCGGGCACACCCACCGACAGATCACCGCCGTCATTCGCCCGCACCACCACGTCGATTGAGAGCCCGTCCTTCGCGACCGTCGCGGACACCAGGGTCGCGCCGGGCGCAGTCGAACCGACCAGGCTGAAGTCGGACAGGTCGACGGTGGTCGGATCGATCGGCCTGGTGCTGACCGCTGTGAAGTGGATGTCGCGCCCCATGGTCGGATCTGATTGGGCGCCGGCCTGATTGATGGTCAGTGTCGGCGCGCAGGTGCCGCCGATGGTCGCGACCCGCGAGTATTGCGAGGACGGGTAGACCAGTGTGCTCGATCCCCAGTCAGTGTCATCCTGAACATAATCGGGCGCATGGGTTTGGACACGCAGGCCACCGGAGAGCTTGCCCCCTTCATCGGTTGGGAGCTTGGCATCGGGGGGAAGGACGCCGTTGACCCGAAGATGGTCGAAGGCGGGGTCGGCAGGCGATGTTGGGATCGGAACGCTCAGATCGGTGTAGGTCAGATCGCGCCAGGGCGACCCAGAGTTCTTGTCCCTCGTCTCAGTGGAGACGTCGAACGTGCCAATATAGACCTCAGCTGCGACGCCCGAGGTCCAGTACACGTCCATCTTCACCGGCGGCATCGCCACGTGAGCCAAGACATCTGCGCTCTGATCCCCTTGCTTCGGTCGATAGACACGCAGGGGGATGGTGCAAGTGCCCGCGACCGGCGTCAGTGGCTTCGACTGCCCACCGCCGACCCAATAGTTGTACTGGTCCTGCGTGCGATCAGCGCGAGCGCCTGGGAACCAGGGTTTCATCTTCCGATTCGCACCGTTGTAGGCGTTCTCGAAGATCAGGGCGCCCATAGCCGTCCCGTCTGTCTCCTGACGCGGGGTGTCCTCGAGCTTGGTCAAAACGGTCGCCGTCTTTAGACCGAAAGTGTTGCGTTCCACCGTCAGCGCGCCAGTGCCTCGCAACCTGATGGTTGAGTGATCATTGTCCCCCCAGCCATCGAAGTGATTGTCCGCGATGATCACTCCAGAAGAGGTGGGCTTCTGGCCAATGGTCTCTACCTGCTGCTTCTGGTCTCTTTCCTTCCAATAGATCGCCGGCATGTGCGCCACCTCAGCAATGAATCTGTTCTCCTGGATCATTCCAGAAACAATTCCACTTTGCTTCGCCGCGAATCGGCCCGGTCGAACCATGGTTGGCAGGTGGATGAATCCGAACTCCTCACGACCGATCGCCGTCCCACTGCCGGGACTCTCTGTCACACCAGCGGCCGTCGCCTGGACCCCGATGAACTCATTCCCCTTGATCGTCATGGCTTGTATCAAAGTCGTGTCAGGCGTGGTGACCCACTTGGCGTCAGGACAGGGCCGAGCGTGTGAATCGTGCCGTCCACACCCTGGATCGGCCGTTTCTCCACCCACCTTCTGCCACTTTCCTGCCCCGAACTCGATGGTGGACAGATTCTCTGCGATCAAGGGCTTGCTGATGACGTTATGTTCCGAAATGCTCAACTTGTCGAGTCTGGCATTGGTGAAATCCATCAGAGGCGCGCCGGTGACCTGCGCCTGGTCGATGGTGTTCCCACTGATCGAGACACTGGTCGAGTGCATGCTTCGCAAGTCGAACAGTCGGGTGTTGACGCCGGCGCCAGCCCTGTTGAAGTTCGTCACTGTGCTGTCGGCCACCACGAGGTCGTTGACGTACTGGTCCGTGTTTCGCCCGGTCACAATCGGATAGCTACACCCGCCATGCCCAGTCGCGTCGCAAGGCGCCGACCCAGACGCGTCGACGACGTAGGCCATGTTCTTCACGGTCAATCCGGCGACAGGGAAGCCAGCGGTGGCGCCTGCGATGATCCCCCAACCTGAGGTGTCGCGGGGGTCGGGGGCGAACCCTGACACGACGTAGTTCTGTACCGTCACGTTCTTGGCGCCACCGCGCACCTGAAAAAGGCGCTGCGCCGAGGCGGTGTCCATCCGCGCCTGACCGATGGGCTTGCCCTGGTCGTCGACACCGCCATCGACCACAGCGTTCGAGGCATGCGGCCCAAAGTAGAACATCGTTTGCAGCGTCCAGGATTGGTTCACGCCACGCACCGTCACCGAGTCGGCGTCGATGAAGAACAAGGCCACATTGGGCCCGACTTTGCCTGCCAATGGACGAGCCATCACTTTGCCCTGAAGGTCGAGATCCACCGGGCTGGTGATCGCGAACACTGCCCCGTGATCGAGATTGACCCCAGGGGTCGGCGGACCGCCCGCACTGGTCAGATCGGCGCCGGGGACCGTCATGCCGTTCGGCAGCGGCTTGTCCGCCGTCATCATCCATTCGACGGCCGCCTCGTCGTCCCACAAGTCGATGACGCCACCGTCGAAGTCTGGGGCGACGGTGATCTTGGTCCGAGCGCTGGTGGCGTTGGACTCCTCCAGGGCAGCTCGCAAGGAGCAGTGACGCGTTGTCGTCTCGCATTTGCCGTCGCCGGGGTTCACGTCCCCGCCGTGGTCGTCCACAGTGTCGATCCGAAGCGGACCAGTCGGTCGAGCCGTGGTGGATCCCACCAAACCGCCCACTGTCAAGGCTAGGCACACTCCTGCGATGGCGGCCATCCGCCATGCCCACGAGCGTCGCTTGACCGTTCCTTCAACCTGCTCAGTCATGATGTCCTCTCCTCATCGTGGCGTCAGTCACAAACGCGCCTTCCCTCCCACAGGAATCGCGTCACCTATTCAGGGCCTCGGGGGCTTGCTGCTCCCTGTACTCGCTTGTCGCCAGGCTCGAACGGACCGCATGGACGCGAGTCCACCTGACACTAGAAGGACGACCGCCAGCATCGTCCACCACCCACCATTCGATGCCGTCGGATCAGCCAAGACCTGTGCTCCCGTCCGGAACAAAGGCGGCCGCGTCGAAGCACTCGGCGTCGACCCTTGATCTGAGGGCCCCGGCGATTCTGGCCCCGGCGAAGGGCGCACCGGCTCGGGCGGAGCTGGACTGGGTGTCGGAGTCGGGGAAGCATCCGTGCTTTGGCGAAGCGTGACCAGCACATCGAAGGTCAGCGCTTCGCTGGGGTCCTCACTCGCGCGACCACCGGTGGCGTCGATCGGATAGAGGAACCCCACCGTCAAAGCCACCACGTCGTGACGTGCCACTGGGACCTCACCCACCAAGGCGCCCGCCTGCGGACGCAAATCCGTCCACGACCGACAATCAGAAATACCCCCAAAATCCCAAAACAACTGGACGGCATCCTCAAACGCGCCGCCGGTCTGCGATCCGTCCGCTGATCCAGTCGCGGGCAGGACGATACGCACCGTCGCGACAGCGTCGGTGGGACCATCATTGCGCACGTTCAATGTGCGTTGGGAACGGTCGCCTGGGACGACGGTACGAGATCCGACGAAGCTCAACTCCTCCGTCTCCTGCTGGCGTCCGTTCCAGTCCCAGCTCAGGGTCGGGCCGTCCCATTCCAGGTGCGCCTGGTTTCGTGTCTCCGTGCCTGGATCCGCCTGAGCTGACGTCAACGCCGACGCCAGCGGCAGACACAAGGCCGCCGCGCAGACCCCCGCCATCACTTTCGACACCCAGGGTCGCGCGACCCGACCAGCGAGGCGACGCAGGCGACCGGCGGAGTGGGAACGAGTGGAGAACAGCAAGAGTTTCCTTTGATAGCTAGAGCGAAAGTAGTGTGTCGACAAGGAGCCGAGGACCCCTGTCCGGTCGGTTCGTTCAATGAACTTTTCGCGAGGTTGGTGTGGGGAACCGGGGGGCAGTTCCCCACACCAACGGGTCAATGGCCCTCGTCGTGTCGCAGCCTCACCGTGCCACGACCAGGGTCACTGATTCAGTCACTAATGGCTGGGGGCGGTGAACTGACCGCCAGCCCGGACCTGAGTCAGCGACACCTTGATGTTGCCGCTCATGTCAGCCAGTGAGTTGACGTACGAGTCAGCAGCCTTGACATCCGTCAGCGCGGTCTGGTCGAAGGTCGGCATGATGACCAAGAAGAAGGTCGCCGTGTGATCCGCGCCAACCACAGCGTCAACCGCGTCCGCGGAGCCCGATCCCTTGTCTGAATCATTCGAGGCGATGGTCGCCAGGTGAGTTCCGTCGGAAGGCATGGGGCTTTCCCTGATGGTCGCGCCTGCCTCGTCGAGGACGGCGTAGCTGTAGTGGATGGCGCCATTGTTATTGGAGGCCGGCTGCACCAGGGTCGACGGGTCGACGACCACATCAGCGAGAAGGTTGTCGCCGACGAGGGTGGCCTTGAACTTGAAGACCAGAGCAGCGGTGTCCATGGGGGAGATCTTCCAGACCTTCTCCGGATCTGTGGCATTGAGATCGATGCCATGGCCCATGATCGAGCTGCCCATGACGATCGGGGTAGTCTCGTCGCTCCGGTTGGCCGTGACGTCCCAGGCCGTGTAGGCCTTGTCACCACCGTAGGCCTTGTCGGCCTCGATCTTCATGTCGCCGGACTGGATCTTTCCACCCTGGAGGGTGTCGGATGACGTCCACAAGGCGTAGGTCGCTCCACCCAAGAGAAGGGCGAAACCGCTGGCCGCGGCGATGATGGCTCGACGACGTGCGCCGGGCTGCTTTGTTTGTGTACTCACGTATGCTCCCTGTTCAGTAGTCAGGCACGAGAAGGGACCGAGACCGGACTGGTTCAGTCGGTCGTGCCAAAGTTGATGGTAGGCACCCGTAGGAGCGGCTTCAGTGCCTCGCGGCGAAATCAGGTACATAGTGCAGCGCAATCTCATAAGGTCAGCCCATCAAACCTGCGCCTCTCTGCGCGTCATCTAAGTAGTCCGGAGAGGAGGAGTGCGGTTATCCCGATATACATCCGACTCCCCGGAAAAATGTCGGAGGTTCCTGCCAGACTGATCCGCATGAAGTCATACCAGATTGATTGTGGAACCTGCCAGGCCGATGTCACCGCGTGCGGCGACTGCCTGATGTCATTCATCGCCAGTCCCGGATACGGCGAGCCGGTCCGATTCAGCGCAGAGGAGAAAGACGCTTTGGATGTGATGGCCGACGTGGGGCTGCTCCCGCCTCTCCGCTTGGCGAGCGCCTGAACCGAACTGATGGTCCGCTGTTCAGCCTTGTCAACTACGAGTGGCGCGATGGAGGCAGACGATGCCACCGGTGAGATTGCGCCACTGGATCTGCGCCCACCCGGCGTCCTCCATCATGTGGGCGAGGCCGCGCTGATCGGGCCAGGCCATGATTGACTCACCCAAATAAGCGTAGGCCGGGGAGTCGCTGGAGGCGATCTTGGCTGCCACCGGCAGGGCCCGCTTGAGCCAGAGCCGGTACAAGGCGCGCATCGGACGCGATGTCGGAGTGGAGAACTCGCAGATGACCAGGGTGCCACCAGGCCTCACGACGCGCCTCAGCTCGACCAGAGCATCCTGGGGAGACGAGAAGTTGCGCAGTCCAAAACTGATGGTGGCGGCGTCAAAACTGGCGTCCTCATAGGGTAGGCGCAGCCCATCGGCCACGACGAAGATCTGGTCGGGGTGCCGCTCGTGTCCGACGCGAATCATCGCTTCAGTCAGATCGGTCGAGATCACCGTGGCCCCGCATCGGGCGATGGGGATGGAAGAGGTGCCCGTGCCTGCCGCCAGATCAAGAATGACCTCACCCGGTTGCGCCGCCAAAGCGTCGACCACATCATGACGCCAGCGGCGATCTTGGCCCAGCGAAGCGAGGTCGTTCATCAGGTCATAGCGTGGCGCCACGTCAGCGAACATCTCCGCCACATCGGAAGGGTTCTTGTCGAGTTCAGCTCGCCGATTCTGCCTGAATAACCGCACCCCTCAACAGTGCCACGCCAAGCGTCCGTACGCCAGGTGCCTCACCGACGTGGGGCAGAACCGAGTCCGAGTCGCCGCGCCGAAGACCAATGCCCGTCACGACTCGCACCCTGTCTCATGCCCACTGAATCGGATCGGCCCCCTGCTCCATCAGTGCGGCGTTGGCACGCGAGTATGGCCTGGAACCGAAGAAGCCGGCGTGGGCCGACAAGGGCGAAGGATGGGGACTGGCGATGATCGGAGTCGAACCCAGCATCGGGGTCAGAGTCTGGGCGTCGCGACCCCACAGGATCGCCACCAGCGGACCGCCCCGAGCCACCAGGGCTTCGATGGCCGCTTGGGTGACCTGTTCCCAACCCTTGCCTCGATGGGAACCAGCCTTGCCCGGCTGGACTGTCAAGACCCTGTTGAGAAGAAGGACACCTTGGTTGAACCATGGCGTCAGATCACCATTCGGTGGCGCAGGAACACCCAGGTCACTGGTCAATTCGGTGTACATGTTGCGCAGCGACGGAGGTAAGCGGTGGACATCTGCCCCGACCGAGAAGGACAGCCCCACCGGATGACCCGGCGTCGGGTACGGATCCTGACCGACGATGAGCACTCGCACATCAGCCAAGGGACGAGAAAACGCCCGCAAGACGCTATTGCCTGCGGGAAGGTAGCCCCGCCCAGCCGCCATCTCAGCCCGAAGGAAGTCGCCCATGGCATGGATCTGCGGTTCAACCGGCGTCAAGGCCGCCGCCCAATCCGGAGCCATGATCTGTGACAGTGGCGCCAACTCCACCGCGTCCTCCTTCTTTCGTCGCCTCAACTGATCAGGAGTTCACCCTACCTCGGTGGATTCGCTGACGGCAGCCGTCGCGTGTCGCCCGGACTCACGAGACGCCAGAGTTGGGGAAACGAGGCTCGGCGCCGTCACTAGTCGTCGCCGGAGGCGCCCACGGGGACTCAGCGGCTGCCCCCGCTTGGCCGACTGCGTCGAATGGGTTCGGGGCGGGTGACGGTGCGGTGGGCAGACCTTGTCCGGTCGCCTGCGCCGGATACGTCGGCCGGGCGGTATAGGACCCCGACGTCGGGTCGACCTGTTGACCCGGTGCGTACTGACCCGGTACGTACTGACCCGGCGGGAACTCGCCCGGTGGATACTGACCCGGGACACCGCCCTGCGGCTGCCCGCCGTACTGGGCTGCGGATTGCGCCGCGTACTGGTCGGGACCGCTGTACTGCCCTGCGGATTGCGCCGCGTACTGACCTGGGACGCCGTACTGCCACTGTCCGCTGTACTGCGCCTGATCAATCCCACCGTACTGTCCGCTGTACTGCGCCTGCGCGTTCTGTTGCGCCACCAACCGAGCCTTGGCCGCCGACCGTCGCCGATGCACAATCACGACTGTGACGAGACCCATCACCATCACGGCTGCGGCGATGCCGACCACCCAGCCCAGGCTCGACGAGCCACCACCGTCTCGACCGCTGGCCTGAAGCCCGCCAGAGGCAGTCAGGTCGGCGATGTCGTACCAGGTGACGGTCGTCCCATCGACGACGCTGGAACCACTGTGACTGAGCACCTCTCCGGGAAAGGTCACCCCCACCTGAAAGTCAATGGCGCTGCTTGTCCCCGTCATCGCCCCCGCTGATCCCAACTGACCCAGCGAACCAGACGAATCGAGAGCGAAGGTGTACACGCCATCGGCGTGCGTCAGCATGTCTGAGCTGGAATTCAGTTGGGCCAGAGAACTCGCCCCCTCGATACGACAACCGATGTACTGGTCATCCGTATAGGGCGTCAGACTGAACCCAAACGGCATGGTCGGCACTTCACCACTGCTCTGGAGGTAATCACAAAAGTCGGTTGACGAGTCGCCCAGATAGTCGGCCACCTCCTTGGTGACGCCGATGTCCATGGTCAGACCAATGTTGGAGTCAGAACGGATGTCGACACCCATGGTGAGGCGCATGCAGCCAGTCAGAAGGACGACCAGCGGCAACAATAAGAGCAAGCGGCTTGAAGACTTCATAAAGGCACTATAGCGCTAGTTCGCCTCCGGCTTTCTTCACCACCCAAACACCCATTCCCACCGGAGGCACTTCGTCACTCCTCAGGAATCCACAAAATCGTGACGTCTTGATTCCCGTTGTCATTGGAGAATCCCACAAGATAGACAGTACCTAACCCATCACAGGTCAGACTCCCCCCAAGAGGAACCTCCTCTTGAAACCCGACATTCTTTACCTCGGAATGAACGCTCACTATGGCGCTAGAATTCCAGAACCACTTCTCACCCCTCCCCGCGTGAATGATGATGTCACCATCGAGGTACTGCCCATTGGTGCTCATGGTCCGCGTCGTGCCTTGAGCGAGAAGCGCTGGATCAAGATCAGCCGTTCGCGTGATAGGACGCAACGGATTCAGCAGATACAAAACCACAACCAAAGCCACCACAATAACAACCACCGTGACACGCCGATTGCGACGACGCACCACCACTGCCTGACCCACCTCAGAAGCCCCCTGAACCAGAGCCCGACCCTCATTCTCACCCATCATCCCCCCTACCTTGTCACCGTCACAGACATAAACGTCCCGTTGAACTCCTCCAGAGTCAGGTACACGACACCAGAGACACTCTCACCCGCACCAGAAACCCGCCAGTAACCCCACGGGTTGCGAATACCGATCATGCCATCAGGACGGATTTCGACGACTTCCAAGACATGGTTCTCCGGAACTTGAATAGTGATTGAGTTCCCGTCAGCATCCGCCACGCCAGCATCCCAATACTCGCCAAAGGGATTGGGCAAGGTGGCAGCCAACGTCACTCCTCCATCAATGGAGCCACCAGACTCTTCAGCAGCGGTGGCGATGTCGGAGAAGATTTTGACGCTCGTGTCGCTGTCTGCGC
Source organism: Propionibacteriaceae bacterium (assembly GCA_031286045.1). Lineage (GTDB taxonomy): Bacteria > Actinomycetota > Actinomycetes > Propionibacteriales > Propionibacteriaceae > WQYJ01. Next base: position 17,356 of record JAITVA010000052.1, read on the forward strand.
CGACTACTCTGGCCGGACCCACCCACGGGAACTTTCCCCTAACCTCGTCCCATCCAAAGACATCCAGTATCGCGGTTTCATAGGGGGAGACGATGCCGGGTTTGCCGTCCGTCATAGTGCCCTCCTTGATCACCTCGGTCACCAGAACAGTCTGGGGCTCACCCTTGTCATACACAGTCACCCAATACCCCCCAGCCTCCGGGTCCCAGCGAACGTGGTCTCGAAGAAATTGGCGACCCTCCTCATTCTCCATCAGAGCATCGATCGTGGACACCAGCGACGAGACTCATCTAAAGTGCCCGCGAAATGTGGTCGGTGCCTCATGTGGGATTTGCCCGCGAACTGAGACTTGGTGGGTATGGGAAGTTTGGTGTCTATGCAGTCCAGGGTTGAG